>JAEUKZ010000391.1 GCA_016793045.1 Alphaproteobacteria bacterium | reverse complement strand
AGGAAGACCGTCGCGAAGGCGATCGACATGAGCGCCCCGAAGACGCTCGTGTTCGCCGCGAGGCCGAGGCAGAGCCACGGCGTCCATGGCCGCGCCGGCTCGGCGGCCCGGCGATGCACGGCAAACAGCAGCAGCAGCATGCCGAGCCCGTAGGCCCGCGCGATCACGGTGTATTCGAAGAGCAGGTAGTAGCCGACGCAGACCAGGATCTTCTCGAGCCGGGAGAACGGCGCGTGCCGCAAGATCAGCCCGACCAGACCGAGGCTGATCGCAAGCTGCAGCGCGCGCATCGCGGCCGGGTCGTTCCAGACGGAGGACGCGAGCCACAGCAGCGCATGCCACAGCCCGGGATGGCCCTCGTTGCGCATCGCGCGATAGAGATCGAACGGCGTCGCACTGGCGGCGGCGATCATCCAGGCCTGCAGCTCGTCGCGCCACATCGAGTGACGGAGGAAAAGGATGAGCTGAAGCGCCACCACCGCGGCCACCGCGGCGGCGAAGGCGGCCTTGCCCGGGCCGCTGCGCCGCGGCCGGCCGTCCGCCGTCACGCCGCCTGCCCCGCTTCGATATAGGCGGCGTCGATGTTCACCTGCCACGGATCGAACCGTCCGTGGCCGAGCATCGTGCGCGCGCCGAGGAGGCCGGTCGCGATCGCGTGGTCCTGGTTGTTGTAGCGGAACAGCCCGGTGCGGCCGATCGGCAACAGGTTCGCGAACTGCGACAGCCAGGCCCGGATGGCGGCGATGTGGTCGGCGTGCGCGACATCGATGACCGGATAGGCGCCCGCGCTGCGCACGACGAAGCCCGCCGCGGGTGCGCCGCCCGGCCCGGCTGCCGAGAATCCCATCGCCGCCAGTTCGGCGCGGGCGAGATCGAGCAGCGCATCGTCGGTCATGCGCCAGGTCGCATCGCCGGCGAAGCAGAAATACTCGACCGTGATCGGGCTCGTCGCCTCGTCCGGCGCCATGTCGGGAGAGAAATTGCGGTAGTTCGCGATCCGCGCCGCGCGCAGATCGGGCGAGTGGACATAGATCCAGTTGTCCGGAAACGGATTGCCCGCGACGATGAGGTTCACCGCGAGATGGCTGCGATAGCGCAGCGCGCCGCACGCCGCGAGAACGTCTTGCGGCGGCGGCGGCGACAGCATCGCAAGCAGATCGCTCAGCGGCGCGCTCGACATCAGCCGATCGACCGGCCGCGTCTCGCGGCGGCCCTGGCCGTCGCGCGTCGTGATCGCGGTGACGCGCGATCCGTCTCGGTCGACCGCCTCGACGATACAGCCGAGCTCGACCGCGGCGCCCCCCGCCCGCAGGCGCGCGGCGATCGCCTCGTAGACCGAGCCGGCGCCGCGACGCGGGTAAAGGAACTCGTCCGCCAGCGTCTTGATCGCGCGTCGCTGCCCGAAGGCGTTGGCGAGTGCGGCGCCGAGGCCGAGGCCGCGGATCCGCTGTGCCGCCCAGTCGGCGCCGATCTCGCGGCACGGGATTCCCCAAACCTTCTCGGTATAGGTCCTGAAGAACACCTCGAAGAGACGGCGGCCGAAGGCCGCGACGACCCAGTCCTCGAAGGTCGCGGGCGGCTGGCTCGCGCCCCGGCGCAGACCGGCCGCCGCATAGCTCGCAAGGATGCGCAGGCATTCCAGCGGGCCGAGGCCGAGCGCTGTCGCCACCGGCGTCAGCGGATAGTCGAAGTAGCGCGCGCCCAGGCGGATACGGGTGAGCCGGCGCACGCGCAGCACGTCGCCGCCGGCATGGTCGATGAAGAACCGGCGAACCTCGTCGTTCGTCGTGTAGAAGCGGTGCGGGCCGACGTCGAAGCGATGGTTCGCGAACTCGACCGTGCGGGCGAGCCCGCCGACCTGCAGGCCGCGCTCGACGACGCGCACCGCCGCGCCGAGCCGCTGCGCCTCATGCGCCGCAGCGAGCCCGGCCGGGCCGCCGCCGATGATCGTGACCGCGGCGCCGCCCACGGCCCCGCCGGCTAGGAATATGTCAGCAGCGTATCGACCACGAGGTCGATCAGCGGCCGGTTCTGTGATTCGAGCGCCACGCGGGCGTTCGGCGTTCCCGCGACCTTGACGTCGCTCCTGGCGCCGGGCCGCACGGTGCGCATGTCGCACACCGTCATCCCGCGCGTCAGCGTGCCGGCGAGCTCGACCTGCACGGTCGTTTCGACGTAGCGGATGAAGTCGGGCGCCACATAGGGCACGACCGCGCAGACGTCGTGCATCGGCGCGACGGTGAGGCCGAAGGTGCGGCGCTGGCGCTCGAGATAGAACCCCATCAGATCGGCGATCGTCCCGGCGACCCGCTTTCCGCTCGCCTTCATGCGGTCGATGTCGCCCTGGTCGAAGCCGGTGAGGCGCGTCACGTTGTAGCCGACCATGCGGATCGGCGCGCCGCAGGCGAACACGGCCGCGGCGGCCTCCGGGTCGGCATAGACGTTGAATTCCGCCGCCGGCGTGACGTTGCCGAGCGTCGCCGAGCCGCCCATGATCGTGATCTCGCGCACCCACTGGGCGAGCTTCGGCTCGCGCGCGAGCGCCGCGGCGAAATTGGTCTGCGGGCCGACCAGCGCCACCACCAGCTCGCCGCGGTGCTTCGACGCGGTTTCGATGATGACATCGATGGCGTGCGCGGCGATCGGCTTCCGCACCGGCTCGGGCAAGGTCGCGCCGTCGAGGCCGCTCTTGCCGTGCATCGCGGCGACCGAGATGCGCGCCATCGCCAGCGGATCGGCGAGGCCCTGCGCCACCGGAACGTCGAGGCCGGCGAGCGCCAGCACCGACAGCGCGTTGCGCGTCGTGTTCTCGACCGTGTTGTTGCCGTGGACGGTCGTGATCGCCAGCAGGTCGAGCTGGCGCGCGGCGAACAGGATCGCCACCGCATCGTCGTGGCCGGGGTCGCAGTCGATCAGGATCTTGGTCTTGTCCGCCATTCGTCGCCTTCCGCTCCGCGTGAGTATTCGATGACCCTTCGCACTGTCGCCGATCGCCGCGGCGCCGTCGACCCCCGATCCCGGGGCGCCCCATCATCACGTCGATGTGACGATCCTCGCCGGGTCGTGAGTGGCGGCCTGCGGAGCGCACGACGATGATCTGCGCACATCGGAACCGGAGTCAGAGGATGATCACCATCTCGCGCCGCTTCGTGCTTGGCATCGTCGCCTCGACTCTGGCGGTGCCGCTGCCCACGGCACGCCAGGCCGGCGCCCAGGCCTCCACTGCGCCGCTCAACGCGCCGCGCGGGCTCGCGGTCCACGGCTACGACGTCGTCGCCTACTTCACCGACGGGCGGCCCGTGCGCGGCACGACGGCGTTCGTCCATCGCTGGCGCGATGCCGAATGGCGCTTCGCGACTGCGGCGCATCGCGACGCCTTCGCCGCCGATCCGGAGCGCTACGCGCCGCAATACGGCGGCTTCTGCGCCTACGGCGTCGCCCAGGGCGCGCAGGTCGACGTCGACCCGACGGCATGGCGCATCGTCGACGGGCGGCTTTATCTCAACATCGACCACTCGGTGCAGCGACGCTGGCAGCAGGATATTGCCGGCTACATCCGCCAAGGCGACGCGAACTGGTCGCGCATGAGCACGCGCTGATCAGGCATCGGCCGGGCGCGCCGTCATCTCGTAGCGCCGGCCGTCCTCCGAGGTGACGGCAAAGCCGAGCCGTTCGTAGAGGCTGCGCGCGGGGTTGTCCTTGAGCAGCCGCAGCCGCACGGGCAGCTTCACGGTGATGGCGAAATCGAGCACGCCGCGGATCAGCGCCGAACCGATGCCGCGGTTCTGGAACTCCGGCAGCAGCGCGATGTGGCGGACGATCACGGCATCGGCGCGCCGGTCGAGGCTGAGCACGCCGATCTGTTCGTCGTCGCTGGTCACGATCCAATCGCGGCCCGGCCGGAAGCGGCCTTCGATCGAGGCCGGCGCGTCGTCGGCCTCCGCCCCGGTGTGGCGCTGCGCCTCGGCGGCGCGATTGGCGCGGCCGAGCGCCGCGACGAAGGGCAGATCGTCCTCGGTGGACGGGCGCAGGCTGTAGGCAACGCGCGACATTCAGCCGTCCGGTCCGAGCGCCAGCAGCGACGCGTTGCCGCCCTGCGCGGTGGTGTCGACCGCGAGCACGCGCTCGGTCGCGAAGCGATGGAGATAATGCGGGCCGCCGGCCTTCGGCCCCGTCCCCGACAGGCCCTCGCCGCCGAACGGCTGCACGCCGACGACCGCGCCGATCATGTTGCGGTTGACATAGACGTTGCCGACGCGCATCCGCCGCACGATGCGGTCGATGGTGGCGTCGATGCGGCTGTGGATCCCGAGCGTGAGCCCGTATCCGGTTCCGGCAATGGCTTCCATGACGGCGTCGAGCTTATCAGCTTCGTAGCGCACGACGTGGAGAATCGGCCCGAAGACCTCGCCCGTCAGCCGCTCGATCGAGTCGATCTCGACCGCGCGCGGCGCGAAGAACGTGCCGTGCTCGGTGCCCGCCGGCAGACGGCATTCGCGGACGACGGTTCCGGTCCGGCGGATCGCCGCCCAGTGCCGGTCGAGCGCTTCGCGCGCAGGCTCGTCGATCGTCGGGCCGACGTCCGTCGCGATCAGGCCGGGATCGCCGATGACGAGTTCGTCCATCGCGCCGGCGAGAAGGCGCAGCACGCGGTCGGCGATGTCGTCCTGCAGGTACATGACACGCAGCGCCGAGCAGCGCTGGCCGGCGCTGTCGAAGGCTGAGAGGATCGCATCGCCGACGACCTGTTCGGCGAGCGCCGAGGAATCGACGATCATCGCATTCTGGCCTCCGGTCTCCGCGATCAGCGCCGCCAGCGGCGCGTCGCGGCCCGCGAGCGACTGCGCGATGGCGCGCGCCGTGTCGGTCGAGCCGGTGAAGGCAACGCCGGCGACGCGCGGATCGGCGACGATCATGCGGCCGACCGCGCCGTCGCCCGGCAGCAGATGCAGCGCGTCGGCCGGCACGCCGGCGCGGTGCAGGAGCGCCACCACGCGCGCGGCGACCAGCGGCGTCTGCTCGGCCGGCTTGGCGACGACCGCGTTGCCGGCCGCGAGCGCCGCGGCGACCTGGCCGGTGAAGATCGCCAGCGGGAAGTTCCAGGGGCTGATGCAGGCGAACACGCCACGGCCGTGCAGCGCGATCTGGTTGCGCCCGCCGGTCGGCCCGGCGAGCGTCAGTGGCGCCGCGAAATCGGCGCGGGCGCGCGCCGCGTAGTAGCGGCAGAAGTCGACCGCCTCGCGCAGTTCCGAGAGCGCGTCGGGAATCGTGCGGCCGCCCTCGCGCACCACGAGCGCCAGCAGTTCGTGGCGGTTCTCCTCGAAGAGGTCGGCGGCGCGCTCGAGGGCGGCGGCGCGGGTCGCGGCCGGCGTCGCGTCCCAGTCCGGCTGAGCCGCGGCCCCGGCGCCGATCGCCGCGGCGACATCGGCGGCGCTCGCGTCGGAGACCTGTCCGACGGCGCGCCGCCGGTCGGCGGGATCGAAGACGCTGCGGCCGGCGACGCCGGTCCGGCTGACGCCGCCGACGACCGGCCCCGCCGTTACGCCCGCCGCGACCGCACGCTCCATGCCGTCCTTCAGCGCCGCGAGCGTGCCGAGGTCGTTGAGGTCGAGCCCGGCGGCATTGCGGCGCTCGGCGCCGTAGAGCGCCGGCGGCACCGGGATGCGGGGGTGGGGCTTCACCGCGTGGCTCGCCACGCGCATGACGGGGTCGGCGACGATGTCCTCGACCGGCGCCGCCTCGTCGGCGATCCGGTTGACGAACGAGGTGTTGGCGCCGTTCTCCAGCAGGCGGCGCACGAGGTAGGGCAGCAGGTCCTCGTGGCTGCCGACGGGCGCGTAGATGCGGCACGGTCGGCCGGGCGCGACGATCTGCTCGTAGAGCGACTCGCCCATGCCGTGGAGGCGCTGGTACTCGAACGGCCGGCCGCCCGCCATTTCCTCGACCGCCGCAAGCGTGTGCGCGTTGTGGGTGGCGAACTGCGGATAGATCCATTCGGCGTCGAGCAGCGCGCCGGCGCAGACCAGGTAGGACAGGTCGGTCGACGCCTTGCGGGTGAACACCGGGTACCCGGCGAGGCCGCGTTCCTGCGCACGCTTGATCTCGCTGTCCCAGTAGGCACCCTTGACCAGCCGCACCATGATGCGCCGGCGGCGCGCCGCGGCGGCCTCGGCGAGCCAGGCGACGACGCCGCGCGCGCGCGTCTGATAGGCCTGGACCGCGAGGCCGAAGCCGTCCCAGGCGGCGAGGCTCGGTTCCTCCAGCGCCGCCTCGATGAGGTCGAGCGACAGGTCGAGCCGCTCCGCCTCCTCGGCATCGACGGTGAAGCCGATGCCCTGCGCCTTGGCGAGCCGCGCGAGCTCGATGAGCGCCGGCAGCAGTTCGGCGCGGACGCGGCCGGCCTGCGCGACTTCGTAGCGCGGATGGAGCGCGGAAAGCTTGACCGAAATGCCGGGGCCATCGATCGGCCCGCGACCGGCGGACGCCTTGCCGATCGCCGCGATGGCCGCGGCATAGGACTCGAAATAGCGGCGCGCATCCGCCTTGCAGCGGGCGGATTCGCCGAGCATGTCGTAGGAGTGGCGCCAACCTTTCGGCTCCGACGGCGCCGCGCGCTCGAGGCCTTCCTGGATCGTGCGGCCCATGACGAACTGACGGCCAAGGATGCGCATCGCCGCCGTGACGGCGCGGCGGATCACCGGTTCCCCCGACGCCGCGACCATGCGGCCGAGCAGCGAGCGCAGCCCCGCCTGCCCTTCGCCCTCCAGCTTCATGACCCGGCCGGTGAGCATCAGGGCCCAGGTCGAGGCGTTGACGAACAGCGAGTTGCTGTGGCCGAGATGTGCCGCCCAGTCGCCCTCGCCGACCTTGTCCTTGATCAGCAGGTCCGCCGTTTCCGCATCGGGAATGCGCAGCAGCGCCTCGGCGAGGCACATCAGCACGACGCCCTCGCGGCTCGACAGGCTGAATTCGCGCAGAAAGGCGTCGAGCCCGCCGATGCCCTCGCGCCGCCGGCGCACCCCCGCGACCAATCCGCGCGCCCGCGCCTCGATGCGCGCACGCTGCGCGCCGTCGAGCGGATTGGCCAGCAGCAGGGCTTCGACGACGGCGGTCTCGGACTGCGCCAAGGTGGCGGCGAGCGCCGGCCGCTTCACCGTCGGGGCGGGACCGTGGAACACCAGCGACACGCCGTCTTCTCCCGCGCTCACAGCAGGCCGAGCGCACGCAGCTCGGCGAGCATCTTCGGCGGCATCTTGGCGAGGTCTGCGCCGGCGGCGCCGAGATCGGCGGGCGCGTCCGCCGCCTCCAGATAGCGCCAGCCCTGGAAGGCCCGCATCGGCTGCGGCACGACCGCGACCAGCTTGGGATGCAGCTTGATGGCGCAGCAGGCTTCGCCGTCGCGCGTCGTCTCCTCGAAGCCGACGATGCGCTGGCGCACGCGGATGATGCCCTTCATCACCCAGTACATCGAGCCGCCGTCGAGGATCTCGTCGCCGCGGCGCGGCGTGTTGCGGGTGAAATGGAAGATCGCATCGGGCCCGCCGGCGGCCTTGCGCTGGGCGCGCCGCTGCCGCTGCCAGTGCGCGAGCTCCTTGGGCTCGGAAACGCCGACGCAGAGTTTGACGAGATGAAGCATGGTCGCAGCAGCGTTTCCGTGTGTGAGATGGGGTGGCGGGCGAGGCGGCCCGGACCGCTCGGGCTCGGCCCCTACGCGAGCCTATCCGGGCGACAAAATCAAGCGCCGCGCTTGGCCGCCAGCGCCTGCGCGACCTTCGACGCCGGGACGCGGCCGAGCGCGGCGCAGATCATGCGGCCGGCCGCCGCGAGCGCATCGAGGTCGACGCCGGTTTCGATGCCGAGGCCGCCCAGCATGTAGCGCACGTCTTCCGAGGCGACGTTGCCGGAGGCGCCCTTCGCATAGGGGCAGCCGCCGAGGCCGGCGACCGAGGAATCGACCACCGCCACGCCGCGTTCGAGGCAGGCGAGAATGTTGGCGAGCGCCTGGCCGTAGGTGTCGTGGAAATGCACTGCGAGGCGTTCGCGCGGGACGACCGCCGCGACGTCGTCGATCAGCGCCTGCGCCCGGCCCGGCGTGCCGACGCCGATCGTGTCGCCGAGCGAGATCTCGGTGCAGCCCATCGCCAGCAGGTCGCGCGCGACGGGCACGACCGCGGCCGGCGCGATCGGCCCTTCGTATGGGCAGCCGAGCACGCAGGAGATGTAGCCGCGCACCCGCATGCCCGCGGCCAGCGCCGCGCGCGCCACCTCGCGGAAACGGTCCAGGCTCTCGGCGATCGAACAGTTGATGTTCTTCTGCGAGAACGTCTCGGAGGCCGCGCCGAACACCGCGATCTCCTCGACCTTCGCCGCGCGCGCGGCTTCGAGCCCCTTGAGGTTGGGCACCAGCACCGGCCAGCGGACGCCCGGGCGCGGCCGCAGGCCGTCGAGCACCGCCGCGGTATCGGCCATCTGCGGAACCCACCTGGGCGACACGAAGGCGCCGGCTTCGATGACCCGCAGGCCGGCATCCGCGAGCGCCTCGATCAGCGCGACCTTCGTCGCGGTCGGAACGCTCGTCGCCTCGTTCTGCAGGCCGTCGCGCGGGCCCACTTCGACCATCGTGACGCGCGGCGGCAGGCGCACCGGTTCAGCCCTTGCGCTCTTCGAGCACGACGAGTTCGGCGCCCTCGTCGACCTGGTCGCCCGCCGCATAGCGCAGCTCGGCGACGATGCCGTCGGCGGGGGCGACGATCGTGTGCTCCATCTTCATCGCCTCGAGGATGACGAGGGGCTGGCCGCGCGTCACCGCGTCGCCCGCCTTGACGCGCAGCGCCACGATCTTGCCCGGCATCGGCGCGCGCAGATGGCCGCCGCCGGCCTCGGCTTGCGCCGCATCGGCCAGCGGATCGACCAGCACGAGCACGTGCGCGCGGCCCTGTTCGAGAATGGTGAACTCCCCGCCCCGGCGCACGACGACGGCCTCCGCTCGCGCACCGGCGAGATCGATCGCGATGCGGTCGCCGTCGATGCGGCTCGCCCGCGCGGCCATCGCGCCGCCGGGCAGGTCGAGAACGACGCCGTCGCGCGTGAAGTGGACGGTGACGTCGGTCGCGTCGCCGTGGGAATCGCCGGGATCGCGCCAGCGCAGCATGTGAAACGCGTCGTCGTTGAGCCGCCAGCCGGTGAGCCGGCTCCACGGGCTCCAGCGGTCGCCCGACTGCTCGGCAAGCGCCGCGCGCTCGGTCTCGAGGTCGAGCAGCAGCGCCATCGTCGCGCACGCCAGCACGCGGTCGTCCGGGCGCGTGCGCGCGGCGACAAGATCGTGGCGGTAGCGCGCGATGAACCCGGTATCGACGTCGCCGCCGGCAAACGCCCAGTGACCGACGAGCTTGGCGAGAAATCCGACATTGGTGACGACGCCCGCGATCTCGGTCTGCGCGAGCGCGCCCTGCATGCGCCGCAGCGCCGCCGCACGGTCGGTGTCCCACACGATCAGCTTCGCGATCATCGGGTCGTAGTGGATCGACACGGTGTCGCCCTGGCGTACCCCGGTGTCGACGCGCACGTTGCCGCTTTCCTCGGGCAGGCGCAGATGGACGAGCCGGCCGGTCTGCGGCAGGAAATCGCGCGCCGGGTCCTCGGCGTAGAGGCGCGCCTCGATCGCATGGCCTTCGACGTTGATGTTCTTCTGCGCCTGCGGCAGCGACTCCCCTGACGCGACGCGGATCTGCCATTCGACCAGGTCGAGGCCGGTGATCATCTCGGTGACCGGGTGCTCGACCTGGAGGCGCGTGTTCATCTCCATGAAGTAGAACACGTCGTTCTCGACGATGAACTCGACCGTGCCGGCGCCCTCGTAGCCGACGGCGCGCGCCGCGGCGATCGCAGCGTCGCCCATCGCGAAGCGCAGCGTCTTGGTCATGCCCGGCGCCGGTGCTTCCTCGATCACCTTCTGGTGGCGGCGCTGCATCGAGCAGTCGCGCTCGAACAGGTGGACGACGTTGCCGTAACGGTCGGCGAAGATCTGCACCTCGATGTGGCGCGGCCGCGTCAGATACTTCTCGATCAGCACCCGGTCGTCGCCGAAGGCGGATTTCGACTCGCGCTTGGCCGAGGCGATCGCCTCCTCCAGCGCGGGCGCGGTCTCGACGACGCGCATGCCCTTGCCGCCGCCGCCGGCGGACGCCTTGATCAGCACCGGGTAGCCGACGCGCTCGGCCGCAGCGGTCAGCGTGGCGAGGTCCTGCGCGTCGCCGTGATAGCCGGGAACCACGGGCACGCCGGCACGCTCCATCATCGCCTTTGCTGCGCTCTTGCCGCCCATGGCACGGATCGCGTTGGGCGGCGGGCCGATGAAGCGGATGCCGAGCGCCGCGCAGTCCTCGGCGAAGGCGGCATTCTCGGACAGGAAGCCGTAGCCGGGATGGATCGCGTCGGCGCCGGCGCGCCGCGCCGCGGCCAGGATCGCCTCGCTCTTCAGGTAGCTTTCGCGCGCCGGCGCCATGCCGATGAGCTGCGCCTCGTCGGCCATCTCGACATGAAGCGCACCGCGGTCGACGGCGGAATAGACCGCGACCGTGGCGATGCCGAGCTTCTTGGCGCTGCGAATGACGCGGCAGGCGATCTCGCCGCGATTGGCGATGAGGATCTTACGGAACATCGGATGCCTTCATTCCCTCATTGCCGCCACGACGGCTTGCGCTTCTCGAGAAAGGCCGCGATGCCTTCCCTGCCCTCAGGCGAAACGCGGATCCTGGCGATGCGCTTCGCGGTCTCGCCGATCAGGGTCTTGGTCACCTTCGCGCCGGCGACGCGGCGGATGAGGTCCTTGGCCGCCGCCTGCGAAACCGGTCCGCCGTCGAGCAGCGCCAGAATCGCGCGCTCGACCGCGACCGCGAGGTGGTCGGGCTGGACGATCTCGTGGACGAGTCCGAGGCGCAGTGCGGTCGCGGCGTCGAAGCGCTCGCCGGTGAGGAAATAGCGCCGCGCCGCCCGCGTGCCGATCGCGGCGATGAGGTAGGGCGAGATCACCGCGGGGATCAGGCCGAGCTTGACCTCGGTCACGGCGAATTCCGCGGTATCGACCGCGATCGCGATGTCGCAGCAGGCGATCAGGCCGAGGCCGCCGGCGAAAGCGTTTCCCTGGATCGCCGCGATGGTCGGCTTCGGCAGCGCGTCGAGCGTACGCATCAGCTCGGCCAGCGCGTTGGCGTCGCGCAGGTTCTCGGCCTCGCTGTAGGCCGCGCTGCGCTGCATCCAGCCGAGATCGGCGCCGGCCGAGAAACTGCGCCCGCGCGCAGCCAGCACGACGATGCGCGTCGCGGCATCCTCCGCGAGGCGCTGGAGTTCCGCGGTCAGGCTCACGATCAGCGCATCGTCGAAGGCGTTGTGGATGATCGAGCGGTCGAGCGTGATCGTCGCCACGCCGCGCGCGTCGGTGTCGGACAGGAATCCCGCCATGGCCTACATCCTGAACACGCCGAAGCGCGTCGGCTCGACCGGCGCGTTGAACGCG
>JAEUKZ010000390.1 GCA_016793045.1 Alphaproteobacteria bacterium | reverse complement strand
TCCTGGTCGAGCCACGCGCCGAGCATCTCGTTGCTCGGCTGGGTCTGGCGCAGGTCGGCGAGGCGCGCGATCTCGCCCTGGCTGAGTTCGATCAGGAGTTCGAGCTGGCGCCGCTGCTCCGCCGGCGGCATCAGCGCGAAGAAGCGCAGCTTGAGCGCGATGAACAGCTTGGCGAGATCGGTGATCGGCCCGCGGATCGTGCCGGCGAGCAGGGACTGAAGCTCGGCGCGCCCGGCCGCGGTGATGGCGACGACGCTTTCGCCCTTGAGGCTCTGCCCAGGGCCGCCGCGCGGCCCGACCGCCTCGATCAGGCCTTCGTAGCGGAGCGCCTCCACCGACGTGCCGAGGATGTCGAGGCTGGGTCCGAGCATGCGGCTGGCGAAACGGCGGACCGCGACCGCGAGTTCGCCATAGCGGCATTCGCCCTCGGCGAGCAGGCCGAGCGCGCAAAGCCGGATCGCTCCGGTCGGGATCAGCGAGGCGTCGCGGGCGGTCGACAAGCGGCGCCGGTCAGGCCGCGCGGCGCAGGCGCAGCCGCGTCCACACGTCCTCGAGCGCCGCGACGAGCGCCGCGATTGCCGCTTCGTCATGCAGCGGCGTCGGCGTCAGCCGCAGCCGTTCGGTACCGCGCGGGACGGTGGGATAGTTGATCGGCTGGACGTAGATGCGATGGCGTTCGAGCAGGGCGTCGGAGGCCTCCTTGCAGGCGCGCGGATCGCCGACGAAGAGCGGCACGATGTGGCTGGGCGAGGGCATGACCGGCAGCCCGGCGCGGGTCAGCGCGTCCTTGACCTGCCGCGCGCGCGCCTGATGAAGGGCGCGCTCTTCGCCGCTGGCGCGCAGATGGCGCACGCTGGCGAGCGCGCCGGCCGCGACGACCGGCGGCATCGCCGAGGAGAAGATGAACCCGGGCGCATGGCTGCGGACCGCATCGACGACGGGTGCCGCCGCGGCGATGTAGCCGCCGACGATGCCGAACCCCTTGGCGAGGGTGCCCTGGATGACATCGACGCGGTGCGCGACCCCGTCGCGTTCCGCGACTCCGGCGCCGGTCGCCCCGTAGAGGCCGACCGCATGGACCTCGTCGAGATACGTCATCGCGTTGAAGCGGGCGGCGAGGTCGCAGACCTTGGCGATCGGTCCGAAGTCGCCGTCCATCGAGTAGACCGATTCGAACGCGATCAGCTTCGGCCGCGCCGGATCGACCGCACGCAGCTTGGCCTCGAGATCGGCGAGGTCGTTGTGCGCGAAGATGTGCCGCTCGGCGCCGCTGTGGCGGATGCCCTCGATCATCGAGGCGTGGTTGAGCGCGTCGGAGAAGATCACGCAGTTCGGCAGCAGGCGGGCCAGGGTCGACAGCGACGCCTCGTTGGCGCTGTAGCCGGAGCCGAAGACGAGGGCAGCCGGTTTGCCGTGAAGGGCCGCGATCTCGCCTTCGAGCTCGACGTGGTAGTGGCTGGTGCCGGAAATATTGCGCGTGCCGCCGGCCCCGGCGCCGCAGCCGTCGAGCGCCCGGTGCATCGCCGCGATCACCTTCGGGTGCTGGCCCATGCCCAGATAGTCGTTCGAGCACCAGACGGTGATCTCGACCGGGCCGGCGGGGCCGTGCCAGACCGCGCGCGGAAAGGCGCCGCAGCGCCGTTCGAGGTCGGCGAAGACGCGATAGCGCCCTTCGGCCTTCAGCCGGGCGATCGAACTGGCAAAATGGGCGACGTAATCCATCGCGTCGTAACCTCGGCTTTCCCACGCGGGACGGCCCGGCCGGGCCGCCCCAGAGGGTGAACACTAGCCGAGCCGCCGTAATCCCGTGGTTAACGTACGTTCAATCCGACTATACGGATGTCGGATGTCACGCGGCGAGGCCCTTTTCGCTGACCATGGCGGCGGTGTCGTCGAGCGCCAGCGCGAAGCGCCGCAGCATGTCGTCGATCTGGGCGTCGCTGATGACCAGCGGCGGGCACAGGGCGACCCGATGGCCGAGCAGCGTGCGGCAGATCAGCCCGTGATGCTCGGCGCGCTTGGCCATGTAGGGGCCGATCGGCTGCGTCGGCTCGAACAGGGTCTTCGGTGCCTTCGCCTTGACGAGCTGCACCGCGCCGATCAGCCCGACGGCCTGGGCCTCGCCGACCAGCGGATGCTGGGCGAGCTTCTTCATGCCCTGGACGAAGCGCGGGCTCACCGCCTTGACGTGGCCGAGGATGTCGCGCTCCTCGTAGATCTTCAGCGTCTCGATTGCGACGGCGGCGGCGACGGGATGCGCCGAGTAGGTGTAGCCGTGCGCGAACACGCCGATCTTCTCGCTCTCCTTCACCAGCGCCTGGAATATCTCCTCCGAAACCATCAGGCCGGAGATCGGCAGATAGGCGGACGACAGCGCCTTGGCGACCGTGATCATGTCCGGCTTCAGGCCGAACGTGGTCGTGCCGAACATGTTGCCGGTGCGCCCGAAGCCGCAGATCACCTCGTCCGCGATCATCAGGATGTCGTATTTCTTGAGAACCTTCTGGATCTTCTCGAAATAGCCCGCCGGCGGGATGATGACGCCGCCCGCGCCCATCACCGGCTCGGCGATGAAGGCAGCGCAGGTATCCGGTCCTTCCTTCTGGATGAGCTGCTCCAGGCTCTCGGCCATCCGCGTCGTGAACGCGTCCTCGGATTCGCCGGACTGCGCGAACAGATAGTGGCTCGGGCACTCGGTGTGGATGATGTTGGCGATCGGCAGATCGAAGTCGCGGTGATTGGCGGGCAGGCCGGTGAGGCTCGCGGTCGCGATCGTCACGCCGTGATAGGCGCGCTGGCGCGAGATGATCTTCTTCTTCTGCGGCCGGCCAAGGGCGTTGTTGTAGTACCAGACGAGCTTGATCGCGGTGTCGTTGGCCTCTGAGCCGGAATTGGCGAAGAACACCTTCGACATCGGCACCGGCGCCATTGCGAGCAGCCGTTCGGCGAGCTCGATGCCCGGCTCGTGGCTCTTGCCGGCGAAGATGTGATACGTGCCGAGCGTGCGGAGCTGGCGCGTCGCGGCTTCGACGAGGCGCTCCTCGCCCCAGCCAAGCGAGGTCGACCACAGGCCGGCGAGGCCTTCGATGTATTCCTTGCCGGCGTCGTCGTAGACGAAAATGCCCTTGCCGCGGCCCATCACCACCGGTCCATCGGTCAGATGCGTCTTGAGGTTGGTGTAGGGGTGAACCAGGGATGCGATGTCCCGGGCCTGCAGTGAATTTCCGCGTGCGACCATTGTCGTTCTCCGTAAGTCTGATGGGCCGTCCTAGCCTGCCCAGCGGCCATAGGACCGCTCGTTCTCATCATACACGAGGACGCGGTGATTGTTGGAATCGACGAGGAGGATGCGCCCATCGGCCGCGACGGCGACCCCCGCCGGCTCGCCGGCGGGCAGGCAGACCGGATCGCGGCACGTGTAGCCGTCGTCGAAATCCGCCACGAGGCCAGGTCCAAGTTCGATCCGCCGGATCCGGCCGTTGTAGCTGTCGGCGACCAGCAGGCGCGGGCCGGCGCGATGGTCCTGCCAGGCGAGGCCGAGCGGATGCTGCAAGCGCGCCTCGGCGCGCGTGCCGTTGCGGTGGCCGAAATCGAACAGGTCGTTGCCGGCGAGCGTGTCGATCCGGCCGGCGTCGAGGTCGAGACGGCGCACCGCCGAGGTCTCGGCGTCGACGAAGTAGAGCGTCCGGCCGCGCGCGTCGAGCGCGAGGCCGCTCGGCTGGGCGAGGAACGCCTCATGCGCCGCGCCGTCGCGCAGCCCCTCGGTGCCGTCGCCGGCAAGCGGCGACAGATCGCCGGTGGCGAGATCGATCGCGCCGAGCTGATGCGTCCCGGCGTTGGCGAAGAGCAGCCGCGTGCCGTCGATCTCGACGTCCCACGGCGAGGCGAGGGCGGCGGTGCGCGCCGGGCCGGCGGCAAGCGCCTTGCCGCGCGTGCCGTCGCCGGCCAGCGTCGAGACCGCGCCGGTCATGCGGTCGATGCGGCGTAGCGCGTGGTTGCCGGTATCGGCGACGTAGATCGCCTCCTCATCGGCGATCACGCCCTGCGGCGACGCGAAGGCGGCTGCGCCGACCCCACCGTCGGCGAACCCTGCGGCGCCGCTGCCGACGCGGCCGGTTTCCCGGCCGTCGCCGTCGAGGACGACGACCTGGTGGTGGCCGGAATCGGCGAGCACCCAGCCGACGCCGGGCAGCGGCTTCAGCTTGCCGGGGTAGCGGAACTGCGTCGGGGCGGGCGGCGGCGGCGGCGGGGGCAGGTCGGCGGGCCAGACGCGGCCGTGGCGCGCGTAGTTCGCGATCGTGTCGCCGACGGTCTCGAACAGCGTGCCGGGATCGATCTCGCCGGCGTGCTCGCCGATGACGTAGCCGTCCGGCGACACGAAGACCAGCGTCGGCCAGCCGCGGACCGCGTAGCGGCTCCACAGCAGGAAACCGGGATCGTGAACGACCGGATGCGCGATCTCATGGCGCGCGATCGCCGCGGCGACCGCCGCCGGGTCCTTCTCCGCATCGAACTTCGGCGAGTGGACGCCGATGACGACGGCGGTGTCGGGAAAGCCGGCCTCGACGCGCTTGAGCGCCGGCAGGAGCTGCAGGCAGTTCACGCAGCTCGCGGTCCAGAAATCGAGGATGACCAGGCGGCCGCGCAGCCGCGCCAGCGACAGCGGCGCCGGCGTGTTGAACCAGACGAGGCCGGGCAGCGCCAGCTCGGGCGCGCGGACGGAACCGGGTGGACGCATGGCCGCGATGCTAGCGCTTGGCGCGCGTAACGCGAGTCTTGCTGCCGTTGAGCGGCCGCTTGGCAGGTGTGGGAACGGGAAACGGATCGGTCAGCGCCGCCGCCGCGGCCTCGCCGGTGCGGGCGAGGTGGCGCACCAGCAGCTCGCCGGCAAGGCGCGGCTTGCGCGCCAGCGTGGCGTCCATGATCTCGCGGTGCTCGCGGTCGACGTCGCGCGGCAGCGCCGACTTGTCGGCGCGCTGGAAGCGCAAGCGGCGATAGCGCTCGCTCTGGTGATAGAGGATGCCGATGAAATGCAGCAGCCATTGCGAGCTGCAGGCGCCGAGCAGCGCGCCGTGAAAGTCGCGATGGCGGCGGTCCCAGTCGGAAAGCGAGTCGCCTGGCGCCGACGCGCCGGCGGGCTGGCGCGTCAGACGGTGGAAGGCGGCGACGATCTCGCTTTCCCATGCCGCGTCGCCATGGGCGATCGAATCGACCAGTGCCTCGCGCTCGAGCAGCTGGCGCAGCTTGATGATCTCCCACATCTCGTCGGCGGACACCGGCGGCACGCGGAAGCCGCGCTGGCCCGAGGCCAGCACCAGCCGCTCCGACGCGAGCCGCGACAGCGCCTCGCGCAGCGGGCTCACGCCGACCCGGTAGGCCTCGGCGAGTTCCTTGAACGGCAGCTTGACGCCGGGCGCGTAGCGCCAGCCGGTGAGGTCGTCGCGCAGCCGCCGATACGTCGCCTCGGCGATGGTCTTGGCGGCGGCGTCGCCGGGGGATTCGCTTTCGAGTCGGGTGATGGCGCGCTTCATTGCGCGAACTTATACCGGGTTGCTTGTTTCCAATAAACCTGGATTTTGGAAATTCCTGGACTCGGGCGCGGCTGCGCGTTAGCGTCGTCGACAACGACGAACGCGACGGGAGCGTGGGAATGAGCTTTGCGCTGGCGACGGTGGAGAGTGCGGGACGCCCGCAGGCCTGCATCGAACTGGGCGGCCGATACTGGCCGATCGCAGCGAGCGCGCAGGCGCTCGGCATCGCGGGGCTGGGCGGCGAGCGGCCGCTCGTCGCTCTCTTCGAGAACTGGAGCGAATCCTTCGCGCAGCTCTCGGCCCTGGCCGCGGCGCTCGCCAAGGCGCCGGCGTCGCTGGCGCTGCCCGATGGCGGCCGCGTGGCGGCGCCGCTCCAGTATCCCGGCAAGGTGCTGTGCGCCGGCGCGAACTACTACGACCACATCGCCGAGATGGGCGTCACCGACACGCGCAAGGAAGCGCAGCGCCTGTTCTTCTTCTTCAAGCCGCCGCGCAACGCGCTGGTCGGCCCGGGCCGCACCGTGCGCAAGCCGAGGGCGACGCAGATGTTCGACTGGGAGGTCGAACTCGCGGCGGTGATCGGCAAGCGGGTGAAGGACGTCAGCGAGGCCGACGCGCTCGGCGCGGTCGCGGCCTATTCGGTGGCGATCGACCTGTCGGCGCGCGATCTCAACCAGGCGCCCAACACCTTCTATCGGCTGGACTGGGTGGCGGGGAAGGGCCAGGACACGTGCTGCCCGATGGGGCCGCGGCTGGTGCCGGCCGCCTTCATCAGCGATCCGATGAACCTTCGCCTCGGACTCAAGGTCAACGGCGAGACCAAGCAGGACGGCGTCACCTCGGGGATGATCTTCTCGATCGCCGAGCAGATCGCGACCCTGTCGCGGATCATGACCCTCGACCCCGGCGACGTGCTGCTGACCGGCACGCCCGCCGGCGTCGGTTTCCCGAAGAAGACCTTCCTTTCGGTCGGCGACCGCATCGACGCCGAGATCGCCGAGATCGGCACGCTCTCGGTCGAGATCGGCGCCTAGGCCATGGATCCGGAGGTCGCCATCGTCACCGGCGCCGCGCAGGGCATCGGCCTTGCGGTGGCGCGCCGGCTTGCCGAGGACGGCTTCCGCGTGTTCGCGCTCGACCGCGACGCCATCGTGATGGACGAGGCGGCCGCGCTGCGCGGCGACGGCCATGACGTTACAGGTGCGGTCGTCGACGTCACCGACCGGGCGGCCATCGTCGCGGCGCTTGATCGCGCCGGGCGCGTCGATGTCGCGGTTTGCGCCGCCGGGGCGTACTGGCCCAAGCGCTTCGACGAGCTCGATGCCGACGATTTCCGCCGCATCATGGAGGTCAACCTCATCGGCGTGTTCATCCTCGCGCAGGAGGCGGCGCGGCGGAGGGGGGCGGGCGGGCGGATCGTGCCGATCGCCTCGCGCGGCGCGCTCGGCGGCACCGGCTTCGCCCACTACGTCGCCTCGAAGGCCGCCGTGGTCGGCCTCGTGCGCGCGATGGCGATGGAGCTGCGCAGCCGCGAGATCTG
>JAEUKZ010000324.1 GCA_016793045.1 Alphaproteobacteria bacterium | reverse complement strand
TCCCACCCGGCGCGAATCGCGCCGCCGCGCGGACGATAACCAAATACCGCGGCCTCCAACAACGAACATCTCGTGATACAAGTTCCCGCGATCCGGGTAGGCGTCGGTGCCGGCCCGATCGGCGGATTCCATGGCTTTTTTTGTGGCTGGCGGAGGGCTATTCTCCCGCGCCCTGACCCCACGGGCGCGCCGCGCCCGCTTCCGACCGGAGTTCCGTGCCTCATGGCCAAGCCGCGTACCTTGTTCGACAAGATCTGGGACAGCCACGTCGTCCATCAGGATCCGGACGGCACCGTCGTCCTCTACATCGATCGCCATCTTGTGCACGAGGTCACGAGCCCGCAGGCCTTCGAGGGCCTGCGCATGGCCGGCCGCACGGTGCGCCGCCCCGATGCGACGATCGCGGTCGCCGACCACAACATCCCGACCACCGACCGTTCCAAGGGCATCGACAACGAGGAAAGCCGCATCCAGATCGAGACGCTGGAAGCCAACTGCCGCGACTTCGGCGTGCCCTATTTCGGCATGACGGACATCCGCCAGGGCATCGTCCACATCATCGGACCCGAGCAGGGGCTGACCCTGCCGGGCATGACGATCGTCTGCGGCGACAGCCACACCGCGACGCATGGCGCGTTTGGCGCGCTCGCCTTCGGCATCGGCACGTCTGAGGTCGAGCACGTGCTGGCGACGCAGACGCTCATCCAGCGCCCGGCCAAGAACATGCGCATCACCGTCAACGGCACGGTTCCGTTCGGCGTGTCGGCGAAGGACGTCATCCTCGCGATCATCGGCAGGATCGGCACTGCCGGCGGCACCGGCCACGTGATCGAGTATGCCGGCCCGGTCATCAAGGCGCTGTCGATGGAAGGCCGCATGACGGTCTGCAACATGTCGATCGAAGGCGGCGCGCGCGCCGGCCTGGTGGCGCCGGACGAGACGACCTTCGAGTACGTGAAGGGCAAGCCGCACGCACCCAAGGGTGCGCAGTGGGAAGCCGCCGTCGCCTATTGGAAGACGCTGCCTTCCGACGCCGGCGCCACGTACGATCGAGAAGAGGTGATCGATGCCTCGGCCTTTGCGCCGCAGGTGACCTGGGGCACCTCGCCGCAGGACGTCCTGCCGGTGACGGCAGTCGTGCCCAACCCGGCCGACGTCGCCGACCCGGACAAGCGCGCCGCGATGGAACGCGCGCTCGCCTACATGGATCTCAAGCCCGGCACGCGCCTTCGGGATGTGAAAGTCGACAAGGTGTTCATCGGCTCGTGCACGAACGGCCGCATCGAAGACCTGCGCGCGGCGGCGGCGGTCGCCAAGGGTCGCAAGGTTGCCGCGCACGTCAACGCGCTGGTCGTGCCCGGCTCCGGGCTGGTCAAGCACCAGGCGGAGGAGGAAGGCCTCGACCGCATCTTCCGCGAGGCCGGCTTCGAATGGCGCGAGCCCGGCTGCTCGATGTGTCTGGCGATGAACGCCGACCGGCTCGAGCCCGGCGAACGCTGCGCCTCGACCTCGAACCGCAACTTCGAGGGCCGCCAGGGCCGCGGCGGCCGCACGCACCTCGTCTCGCCGGCGATGGCCGCGGCGGCCGCGGTCGAAGGCCGTCTGACCGACGTGCGCGAACTGGCGAAATAGCCCATGGCCGTGGCCGTCGCCGCGATCGGGCCGTCGGCGCCGCGCGCGTCCGGCGTGCTGTTCGTGCGCCGGTTTGCGGCCCTGACGATCGATGCGGCGGCCGTGGTGCCGGTGCTGTTCGCGCTGGTCTATGGCGGCAATGCGCTCGGCGGCTGGTTCGGCATCATGCCGTTCCGCGCATTCTGGGCGCCGCCGCCGATCGTCCAGACCTCCGTCGAACCGCTCGGCGAATCCGACGTGCCGCTCGACCATGGCGTGGTGTCGCATCAGGTCTACAGCCGCGAGATCCGCGTCGCCGCCGATGGAGCGGTCTTCGTTCATGGCGTGCTGACGTCGCGGCTCACGGCGGCGGACGGCACGGTGACGACGCAGTCGGCTGACCTCCAGCTCGGCGAGAGCGCCGGCTCGGCTTGGCGGACGCGCGTGACCCTGGCGCTCGCGTTCATTCTGCCGATGCTCTACTGCGCCATGATGGAGTCATCGCGCGGCGGCGCGACGTTCGGCAAGCGCGTCATGGGCCTGCGGGTGGTGGATCAAGACGGCCGACGCATCGGCTTTGCGCGGTCCTGCTGGCGCCAGGTCATGAAGCTGGCGGAGGTCGCGTCGACCGGCGCCGGCTATCTCCTCGCGACGCTCACCGATCGCAACCAGGCTTTTCACGACATTCTGGCGGGGACGCTCGTCGTGCCCGCCGATGACCGGATCTGAAGGAGAGTTCGATGCGCAAGTTCACCCAGCTCACCGGCGTCGCGGCGCCGCTGCCGATGATCAATGTCGACACCGACATGATCATCCCCAAGCAGCACCTCAAGACGATCAAGCGCACCGGCCTCGGCAAGGCGCTGTTCGAGGAGCTTCGCTACACGCCCGACGGCAAGGAGCGGCCGGATTTCGTGCTCAACAAGCCGGCCTACCGCAAGGCGCAGATCCTCGTCGCCGGCGACAATTTCGGCTGCGGGTCGAGCCGCGAGCACGCGCCGTGGGCGCTGCTCGATTTCGGTATCACCTGCGTGATTTCGACCTCGTTCGCCGACATCTTCTTCAGCAACTGCTTCAAGAACGGCATCCTGCCGATCAAGGTCTCGAAGGCCGATCTCGACAAGCTGATGGACGACGCCCAGCGCGGCGCCAACGCGGTGATCACCGTCGATCTGGAGAAGCAGGAGATCCGCGGGCCGGACGGCGGCTGCGTGAAGTTCGACGTCGATCCGTTCCGCAAGCACTGCCTGCTCAACGGCCTCGACGACGTCGGCCTGACGATGCAGAAGCAGGACGCGATCGACGGCTACGAGGCCAAGCAGAAGGCCGGCCAGCCCTGGCTCTACGGCAAGCCGGCGGCCTGATCAGCGCGCCCCTTCGCGCGCGACCTCCGCAAGGTCGACGCGAATGACCACGGCGCCGCTGCGCCCGTCGATGGCGACGGGCGTATCGGCGGCCACGGCGCGGTCGAGCACCGCTTCGCCGCGCATGATAGTGGCGGGCGCACGGTCTCCGATCGCGGCGGTTGCCGATCCCTCTGCGCAATAGACCAGCACTGCGCCGCGGCGTGCGACGGCCGCATGGCGATCGGCACGGAGCACCGACACCGCGGCCGCGATCCGCCCGCGCCGGGCCATGACGTTGAAGTCGCGCACCGGTCCGTCCCCGAGCGCGCCGTCGATCCGCTCCTCGCCGGCGAACGCATGCGGCGCGTATTGGCGCAGGGCGACGGATCCGGCGTCTCCGCGCAGCTCCATCGGGCGGTCGACCAGCAGCATGATCGTGCGGTCGATGCCCGGGAAGGTCGAGAACGGGCCGCTCGTCGCGATGTCGGCGATGCTGATCCGCCACAGGAAGTCGTCGAGCCCGGCGCCCGCGGGATGGACGGCAAGCTCGGTCGTCGTACCGCCGCCGTTCTTCCAGGGCATGACGCGATAGTCGGCGGGGCGGAGCAGGGTCGGGGACATTGGGGCGGTCTTCCGGGGCCGTGCACGATGGCGATGTTGCGTCTTGACGGCCGTTGCCGGAGCGCCGAAAACCCTAGGCTTCGCGCACACGACTGGTCAATTCCGCGCGTGTTCCGCCCGTTCCAGCGCCAGCAAGGAGTCTCCATGGCCGCCAACAAGAAGATGCTCATCCTGCCCGGCGACGGCATCGGTCCGGAAGCGATGCGCCAGGTCCGCCGCGTCGTCGAATGGTTCGACAAGCGCCGTGCCGTGCGCTTCGACATCAAGGAAGGACTGGTGGGTGCCGCCTCGCTCGCCAAGCACGACACGCCGATCACCGACGCGGTCATGCGCGACGCGCTGGAAACCGACGCCGTGCTGTTCGGCGCGGTCGGCGACCCGAAATGGGACAACGTCGCTTTCGACAAGAAGCCGGAGCGCGCCATCCTGCGCCTGCGCAAGGAGATGGGGCTGTTCGCCAATCTGCGCCCGGCGACGGTGTTCCCGGAACTCGTCGCGGCGTCCACCCTGAAGCCCGAGGTCGTCAGCGGCCTCGACATCATGATCCTGCGCGAGCTCACCGGCGGCGTCTATTTCGGCGAGCCGCGCGGCATCACCACCTTGCCCGACGGCACCAAGCGCGGCGTCGACACCCAGGTCTACACGACGCCGGAGATCGAGCGCATCGCGCGGGTCGCCTTCGAGCTCGCGCGCAAGCGCACCAACAAGGTCTGCTCGGTCGAGAAGGCCAACGTCATGCACACCGGCGTGCTGTGGCGCGAGACGGTGGCCAAGCTCCATGCCGCCGAATACAAGGACGTGCAGCTCAGCCACATGTACGCCGACAACTGCGCGATGCAGCTCGTGCGCAATCCGAAGCAGTTCGACGTCATCGTCACCGACAATCTCTTCGGCGACATGCTGTCGGACCTCGCATCGATGCTGACGGGCTCGCTCGGCATGCTGCCCTCGGCCTCGCTCGGTGCGCCCGATGCGACCGGCCGGCGCAAGGCGCTCTACGAGCCGATCCACGGCTCGGCGCCCGACATCGCCGGCAAGGACCTCGCCAATCCGCTGGCGACGCTGCTCAGCTTCGCGATGCTGCTGCGCTATTCCTTCGATCTCGCCGACGACGCTGCGCTTATCGAGCAGGCGGCGCGCAAGGTGCTCGCCAAGGGCGTGCGCACCGCCGACATCATGCAGGACGGCGCCACAAAGGTGTCGACGACCGGCATGGGCGATGCGGTGCTGAAGGAACTCGACACGCTGGCGGCGTAAGCCGCCGGCCGCCCCTTGCGCTGGCGGTCGGGCAGCAAAAAGGGCGGGGCCGTCAGGCCCCGCCCTTCGCCGTTTTAGCCGCTCGGTGCTGATCTCAGCGCGGCGCCGACTTGCTGTCGTAGCGGCGCGTCCATTCGGCGAGGATG
>JAEUKZ010000222.1 GCA_016793045.1 Alphaproteobacteria bacterium | reverse complement strand
ACGGGCCCGATGATGTCGGCTTCGGGCAGGTACTGCGGGCCGGCGAGTTCGGGCGAGCGGCGCTTCTCCATGTAGAGGATCGAGAAGTGCATCCACACCAGCGACACCGAGACGACGACGAAGAGCAGCATGAAGCAGCTCGTCCACACGCCGGTCAGATCGTTGAGCACGCCGAAGGCGATCGGCAGGATCCAGCCGCCGAGTCCGCCGATCAGGCCGACGACGCCGCCGACCGAGCTGACGTGGTTGGGGTAGTAGACGGGGATGTGCTTGTAGACCGCGGCCTTGCCGAGAGCCATGAAGAAGCCGAGCACGAACGCGAAGAACGTGAACGACACGAGGCTCATGTTGATCGTGAATTCGATCGGGCCGCGGATGCCCTGGACGACGTAGCTGGTCGAGGGATAGGACAGGAAGAACGTGCAGATGACGCCGACGATGAACGTCCAGTACATCACGCGGCGCGCGCCGACCTTGTCCGAAAGCACGCCGCCCAGCACGCGGAAGATGCTGCCCGGGATCGAGTAGGCGGCGCCGAGCATGCCGGCGGTCGTGATGTCGAGGCCGTAGACGCCGACGTAGTAGCGCGGCAGCCAGAGCGACAGGGCGACGAATCCGCCGAAGACGAAGAAGTAATAGAGCGAGAAGCGCCAGACCTGGAGGTTCTTCAACGGCGCGAGCTGCGCGATGAACGGTTCCGGCTTGGCATTGCGCCGCTTGCGCTCGGCGAGCGAGGGATCGTCCTTGGTGGTGAGGAGGAAGATGACGGCCATGATCAGCAGGCCGAGCGCCCACACCTTCGCGACGGTCTGCCAGCCATAGGCGACCATGACGAAGGGTGCGACGAACTTCGTCACCGCGGCGCCGACATTGCCCATCCCGAAGATGCCGAGCGCGGTGCCCTGCTTTTCCTTCGGATACCACTTCGAGACGTAGGTGATGCCGACGGCGAAGGAGCCGCCGGCGATGCCGACGCCAAGGGCCGCCAGCAGGAAGGTTTCGTAGCTATAGGCCCAGGAAAGCATCCAGGTCGCCGCAGCCGCGGCGACCATCGTCGCGGTGTAGACGAGCCGGCCGCCGTACTGGTCGGTCCAGATGCCGAGCGCCAGTCGGATCAGCGACCCGACGAGGATCGGCGTGCCGACCAGCAGGCCGAACTGCGAGTCGTTGAGGCCGAGGTCGCGTTTGATCTGGACGCCGATGATCGAGAAGATCGTCCACACCGCGAAGCACGCCGTGAAGGCGGCGGTGCTCATCGTCAGCGCATTGGTCTGGTCGCGGGTGTCGACTGCGGGACTCTGGTTCATATCGGGCTCCCTTTGCGGCAGCGCACGCGCAAGCGCATCTGCCGCAAATACTTTGGGAACTCGGCGGGCCAGCAACCTTAATGTGAAGCAATGTTCTCTCGCAGCGCGGCATGAATTGGCTTCCGTATTTCTACGGATACTTGAATCATCTACGCATTGGTCAATATCTTGATTGCCTATAGTTATATGTCGACTTGATAATAATCAAGACGTGGCGGGCGGCGGCGACCCGCTGGCGCGTTTGACGCAGGTCAAAGCAGGCGCAGGCGCCCTCGGCCACCTTAAGGCCATGGTTGAACGACTTCTTTCGGCCTATGGCCGGCCGGTTCCGCGCTACACGAGCTATCCGACGGCGCCTCATTTCCACGCGGGAATCGACGCCAACCGCGCGGCCGAATGGCTGTCCGCCGGTCCGGCCGACATGCCGGCATCGGTCTATCTGCACGTACCGTACTGCAGCAAATTGTGCTGGTACTGCGGCTGCAACACCAAGATCGTCGCGCGCGCCGAACCGGTGGCCGCCTTCGCCGAATTGTTGCAGCGCGAGATCGCCTTGGTCAGCGCCTGGCTTCCGCAGCGCCAGAAGGTGACCCACGTCCACTGGGGCGGCGGCACGCCGAACATCCTGTCGCCGGTCGATTTCTGCACCATCACGGCGGAACTGCGCACGCATTTCGCGGTCGCGCCGGATGCCGAAATCGCGGTGGAGGTCGACCCGCGCACGCTGAGCACCGACATGATGGCAGCCTTCCGCGCCGCCGGCGTGACGCGCGTCAGCCTCGGCGTGCAGGACTTCGACGAGAAGGTCCAGCAGGCGGTCAACCGGGTGCAGAGCTTCGCCACGGTCAAGCAGGCCGTGCTCGGCCTGCGCGGCTGCGGCGTGCAGTCGATCAATCTCGATCTCATGTACGGCCTGCCGCACCAGACGCCGGAGACGATCATCGCCACCGTCGACCAGGCGGCCAGTCTGGACCCCGAGCGCATCGCGCTGTTCGGCTACGCGCACGTGCCGTGGATGAAGAAGCACCAGCGCCTGATCGACGAAAGCGCCCTGCCCGACGATCAGGCCCGCTTCGAGCTCGCGACGGTCGCGGTCGAGCGGCTGCAGAGTCGGGGCTACGAGTGGATCGGGCTCGATCATTTCGCGCGGCCCGACGACCCGCTGACGCGGGCCGCGCGCAGCGGCCGGCTGCGCCGCAATTTCCAGGGCTACACGACCGACGCGACCGAGGTGCTGCTCGGCCTCGGGCCGTCGGCGATCGGCACGCTGCCGCAGGGCTATGTGCAGAACGCGACCGAGCCGGGCGCCTGGGCGGACGCGATCCGCGCAGGCCGGCTGGCGACGGTGAAGGGCATCGCCATCAACGCCGACGACCGCCTGCGCCGCGCGGTGATCGAGCGGCTGATGTGCGATCTCGCGGTGGACCTGGATCGGGTGGCGCGCGGCTTCGGCGCGACCGCCTCAACCTTCGCCGCGGAAAAGTCCGCGCTGGCGCCCTTCGTGCGCGACGGGCTGGTCGAACTCGACGGCGATCACGTGCGCCTCACCGCGCTCGGCCGGCCGCTCATGCGCAGCGTCGCCGCAGTGTTCGACCGTCACCTTGCGGCGTCGGCGGCGCGCCACTCCCGGGCCGTCTGACGCCGCCCGCGATCACACGCGGTGCTCGGCGACGTCGAACCACTTCTTGACCAGCCAGAAATCGAACAGCGTCGCGAACACGAAGAACGT
>JAEUKZ010000197.1 GCA_016793045.1 Alphaproteobacteria bacterium | reverse complement strand
CGACGGCGTGTTCGAGGTCAAGTCGACCAACGGCGACACGTTCCTGGGCGGCGAGGACTTCGACAAGGAGATCATCGACTACCTGGCGGCCGAGTTCAAAAAGGACCAGGGCATCGACCTGCGCTCCGACCGCCTGGCGCTCCAGCGCCTCAAGGAGGCGGCCGAGAAGGCGAAGATCGAGCTGTCGTCCTCCGCGCAGACCGAGGTCAACCTGCCGTTCATCACCGCGGACGCGAGCGGCCCGAAGCACCTCAACATCAAGCTGACCCGCGCCAAGCTGGAACAGCTCGTCGAGCGGCTGATCGAGCGCACGATCGAGCCGTGCCGCGCGGCGCTCAAGGATGCCGGACTCAAGGCGTCGGAGATCGACGAGGTCGTGCTCGTCGGCGGCATGACGCGCATGCCCAAGGTCATCGAGGCGGTGAAGCAGTTCTTCGGCCGCGAGCCGCACAAGGGCGTCAACCCGGACGAGGTCGTGGCGGTGGGTGCCGCGATCCAGGCCGGCGTGCTCAAGGGCGACGTCAAGGACGTGCTGCTGCTCGACGTGACGCCGCTGTCGCTCGGCATCGAGACGCTGGGCGGCGTGTTCACCCGGCTGATCGACCGCAACACCACGATCCCCACGCGCAAGAGCCAGGTCTTCTCGACCGCCGAGGACAACCAGGGCGCGGTGACGATCCGCGTCTTCCAGGGCGAGCGCGAGATGGCCGCGGACAACAAGGCGCTCGGCCAGTTCGACCTCGTCGGCATCCCGCCGGCGCCGCGCGGCATGCCGCAGATCGAGGTCACGTTCGACATCGACGCCAACGGCATCGTCAACGTGTCGGCCAAGGACAAGGGGACCGGCAAGGAACAGGCGATCCGCATCCAGGCCTCGGGCGGCCTGTCCGACGCCGACATCCAGCGCATGGTCAAGGACGCCGAGCAGCACGCTGACGAGGACAAGAAGCGCCGCGCGCTGGTCGAGGCCCGCAACCAGGCGGAAGCCCTGATCCACGCGACCGAAAAGCAGCTCAAGGAGCACGGCGACAAGGTGCCGGCGGCGGACAAGGCGCAGATCGAGTCCGACATCGCCGCGCTCAAGACGGCCAAGGACGGCGACAACGCCGAGGCCATCACCGAGAAGTCGCAGGCGCTCGTCCAGTCGTCGATGAAGCTCGGCGAGGCGGTCTACAAGACGACCCAGGGCGGCGGCGAAGCCGGCGGCCCGGGGGCCGGCCCCGGTGGTCCGGGCGCCGGTGCGGCGCCGGGCGGCGGTGCCGCGGGCGGGCCGCAAGGTGCCGCGGGCGGCCGCGACGGCCGCGTCGTCGACGCCGACTTCGAGGAAGTCGACGAGAAGAAGCGCGGCCGGCCGGCCTCCTAACGAGGCCGCGAACGGCACCCTTCGGGCACTTACAACGGCTGCGGAACCGGCCGCCTCCGACGATCACGCGACGGCGTGACGACGCGGGGGCGGCCGGCCGACTGACGGGCTGGGGCGATGGCGAAGCAGGACTATTACGAATTGCTCGGCGTGAACCGGGGGGCGAACGCCGACGAGCTCAAGCGGGCCTATCGCAAGCTGGCGATGCAGTATCACCCGGACCGTAATCCGGGCGACAAGGCCGCCGAGCAGAAGTTCAAGGACATCAACGAAGCCTACGACGTCCTCAAGGACGACCAGAAGCGCGCGGCCTATGACCGCTTCGGCCACGCCGCCTTCGAACAGGGCGGCGGGCGCGGCCCGGGCGGCGGCGACTTCGGCTTCGCCGGCGGCTTCGCCGACATCTTCGACGAGATGTTCGGCGAGTTCATGGGCGGTCGGCGCGGCCAGGGCGGCGGCGCCCAGCGCGGCGCCGACCTGCGCTACAACCTCGAGATCTCGCTCGACGAAGCGTTCAGCGGCAAGCAGGCCTCGATCCGCGTGCCGACCGCGGCGACCTGCGAATCCTGCGCCGGGACCGGCGCCGAGGCGGGATCGAAGCCGACCACCTGCAAGACCTGCCAGGGCCACGGCAAGGTGCGGGCGACGCAAGGCTTCTTCACCATCGAGCGCACCTGCCCGACCTGCCACGGCCAGGGCCAGACGATCGAACGGCCGTGCCGCGCCTGCGGCGGCCAGGGCCGCGTGCGTCGCGAGCGCGCGCTCAACGTCAACATCCCCGCCGGCGTCGAGGACGGCACGCGCATCCGCCTCGCCGGCGAAGGCGAGGCCGGCATGCGCGGTGCGCCGCCGGGCGACCTCTACATCTTCCTGTCGCTGAGCCCGCACCGCTTCTTCCAGCGCGACGGCGCCAACCTGCATTGCCGCGTGCCGATCCCGATGACGACGGCCGCACTCGGCGGCACCATCGAAGTCCCGACGATCGACGGCGGCCGCGCGCGCGTGAACGTGCCCGCGGGCGCCCAGACCGGCCACCAGTTCCGCCTCAAGAACAAGGGCATGAGCGTGCTGCGCTCGCAGAGCCGCGGCGACCTGTTCATCGAGGCGGTGGTCGAGACGCCGGTCAACCTCAACAAGAAGCAGCAGGAGCTGCTGCGCGAGCTCGAGAAGACGATGAATCCGAAGGAGACCAGCCCGCAGTCGGCGGGCTTCTTCTCGCGGGTGAAGGAATTCTGGGACGATCTGCGGGAGTGATCTCCCCGCAGCGCCGCGGATGAAGAGCGTGCTGCCCGACATTCTCGGGCCCGATCTGAGTATCGTCTTCTGCGGCAGCGCCGCCGGCGCCGCATCGGCGCGGGCCGGCCACTACTATGCCGGCCCCGGCAACCGCTTCTGGCCGATCCTCCATGCCACCGGCCTGACGCCCCTGCGGATGGCGCCCCGGGATTTCCCGCGCGTGCGCGAATTCGGCATCGGCCTGACCGACCTCAACAAGCGCGAGTTCGGGGCGGATGCCGATCTGACGCGCGCTGCCTATGACGTTCCTGCGCTGCGCGAACGGATCGCCGCGTGCCGTCCGCGCGTCCTCGCATTCAACGGCCTGGCGCCCGCGCGCGCCGCGCTCGCACGCGAACGCCTGGAATACGGACTGCAGTCCGAACGCTTCGCGGGCGCCGCGGTGTTCGTGCTGCCGTCGACGTCCGGCAGCGCCCGGCGCTTCTGGGACGAGCGACCGTGGCGCGCGCTCGCGGCGTATGTCG
>JAEUKZ010000078.1 GCA_016793045.1 Alphaproteobacteria bacterium | reverse complement strand
CTCGGCCGACTGGCTTCGGATGTCGAAGCCGAGGCAGGTCCCCTCGCCCGCGTCCGGCGTCAGCAGGCCGCACAGCATTCGGATCGTCGTCGTCTTGCCGCTGCCGTTGGGCCCGAGGAAGCCGAAGATCGCGCCGCGCTGCACGTCGATGGCGAAGTCCTCGACCACCGTCTTGCTGCCGAACCGCTTGGCGAGGCCGCGCACGCTGATCGCCGGCGCCGCGCCTTGAACGGCGGCGCTCATCGCCGCGCCAGTGCGACGTCGACCGGCTGGCCGACGCGCAAGGCCTCCGGCCGCGCCGCGGGCCGCGCCTCGACCATGAACATCATGCGCGCGCGCTGCTCGCGGCTGTAGATCACCGGCGGCGTGAACTCGGCGCGCGGCGAGATGAAGCGGACCGTCGCGGCGACCGGCCCGGGGCAGCCGTCGCAGGCCACGGCGACCGTCTGGCCGACCGCAATGCGCGCGACCGCCGCCTGCGGCACGAAAAAGCGGATCTTGATGTTGGCGGGCGGCAGCAGCTGCACGACCGGCGTGCCGGCCTGCACCATCTCGCCCGGGCGATAGAGCGTGTCGACCACGAGCGCCGGCACCGGCGCGGCACCGCGCTTCTGGCCGAGCCGCCACTCCGCCTGGGCGAGCGCCGCGCGCGCCATCGACACCGCCGCCTCGGCGGCGCGGATCTCGTCCTCGCGCGCCTCCATCCGCGCGACGCGGATCTGCGCGATCAGTTCGGTGACCCGCGAGCGGTCACGGTCGCGCTGGGCGCGCGCCTCGTCGACGCGCTGCTGGGCCACCACGCCGGTCGCGCGGAGCTGCGTCTGGCGCGCGAATTCGGCCTCCGACAGGCGCAGCGCCGCCTCGGCCTGGGCGCGCTGGGCGAGGATCGCGTCGATCTCGGGCTGGCGGCGCCCGGTGCGCAGATTGTCGAGCTGCGCCTCCGCCTGGGCGAGCCGCGCCGTCGCCTCCTCGGCGGCGGCCTGCTCCGACGCGACGTCGAGCGCGAAGAGCGGCGCCCCGGCTTCGACCTGCCGGCCGCGCTCGACGTCGAGCCGCATCAGGGTGCCGCCGATCGAGCTGGTGACGTAGACGTATTCCGCCTCGACATAGCCGCTGAACACGTCGCCGCGCTCGACGGCGCCGATGCCCAGCATGCCGCCGATACGCTCGAGCAGCCCGCCGGCGCCTTCCCCGGCGTCGCGCGCCGCGCGCAGCGGCCCCCACAGCGCGAGCGCGCCGCCGGCGAGGACGGCGAGAACGACCACGCGGACGACGACGCGCTTCATGGCGCCCCCTTGCGGACGGTGAGGCCGTGCAGCAGCAGGTCGACATGCAGGCGGCACAGCGCCTGCGGGTCGAGCCCGCCGGCATCGTAGAGACCGAGCGAATGGCGCCACAGCGCGGTCAGCAGCAGCGGCGCCATCACGCAATAGGCGACGTGGTCGAGATCGACGGCCCGGAATTCGCCGCGCTCGATGCCGCGGCGCACGATCGTCGCGATCAGCGCGCGGCCGCGCGACACCACTTCATCGAGATAGAACCGCGCCAGGTCGGGAAAGTTCTGCGCCTCGGCGATGATGAGCTTGGGGATCGCGGTCGCCGCCCCGTCCTTGACCGCCAGCGGGAACGACTGGATCAGCCGCGCCAGCAGCTCGGCGGTCGGCCCTTTGGCATCCGCAATCGACTGCTCGGCGCGCGACAGGATCGGCACCAGCGACTGGCGGATCACCGCCTTGAACAGGTCTTCCTTGCTGGGGAAGTAGAGATAGAGCGTGCCGCGCGTCACCCCCGCCCGGCGCGCGATGTCGTCGAGCCGCGTCGCGGCGAAGCCGCGCTCGGCGAAGCTTTCCAGCGCCGCCTCGACGATCTCCTGCGGCCGGTCGTCCTTGCGGCGGCGCCAGCGTGGGGCTGCGGTTGACCTCATAAATAAATAACTAACACGATAGTTATTTATTGTCCAGCCCGAAGTGCTGCCGAAGCGCGGACTGCCCCGCTCAGCGCCCGACCTTGGCCAGCACGTCGGCCTTGAGGAAGCGTTCGACCACGAACATGAAGGCGATCGACGGCACCAGCAGGATCAGCGCCGAGATCGACGCGACCTGGATGCTGCCGCCCGCCGCGGCGGTGTAGAGCAGCAGCGGCAGGGTGCGCACCTCCGGCGCGCCCACGAAGTAGGAGCCGGTGAACTCGTCGAGCGATTCGAGGAAGACGAAGATCGCCGACGCCATGATCCCCGGCGCCGCCAGCGGCAGGCTGATGTTGAGGAAGGTTCGCGTCGGCGTGGCGCCGATGTTGCGCGCCGCGTTCTCGAGCTCCGGATCGACCGCCGCGAAGGCCGCGGTCGTGATCCATACCGAGTAGACGAGCCCGTGCGAGGCGTGGACCAGCACGACGCCGAGCACGGTGCCGTTGAGATTCAGCGTGTAGAAGATCTGCGCGATCGAGATGTAGATCGGCAGGTTCGGGAAGGCCTGCGGCAGCAGGAAGAGCAGCAGCAGCAAGGTCCGCCACGGCAGCCGGCCGCGCGCGAGCGCGAGGCCCGCCGGGATCGACAGCACCAGGCACACGACGGTCGTCAGCACCGCGATCCAGATCGACAGCCACAGCGACTGCATCGCCTGGCCCTGCGGGCGGAACACGTATTCCCACCAGCGGAAGCCCCATTGCGAGGGCAGCCGGTTGGGGAAGAACCAGCGCTCCGCGACCGACCAGATCAGCAGGTTGGACAGCGGCCCGAAGATGAACCACGCGAACAGCAGCAGCGCCGCGGCGCGCGGCAGCCACAGCAGAACTGACTTGCGCGCGCTCATCGTCCGGCCCGTTCGCGCATCGTCGCGCGCAGGTAGAACCAGGCGACCAGCCCGGTCATCAGGTAGGAGACGAAGCCGAGCGCGTTGGCCGTGTGATAGTCGCCGAGCTGTTCGATGCGCCACGCCATGTCGCGGGTGATCATGGTCGGGCTGTCGCTGGCGATCATCGCCGGCACCGACAGCACCGACATCATCACCACGAACGAAAGGATGAGACCGACATAGAGCGTGTCGCGCACCTGCGGCACGACGATCTCCAGCAGCGTGCGCAGCCGCGAGGCGCCGAGATTGCGCGCCGCATCGATCGTCGAGCGGTCGAGCGAAGCCATCGCTCCGGCGACCATCAGTGTGACGAACGGCGCCTGCTTCCACACGAAGGTGATGACGATGCCGCGCCAGTCGAGGAAGCTCTGCGCCTGCGCGGGATCGAGGACGCCGAGCGCCATCAGCGAGTTGTTCATCATCCCGTTGCGGCCGAGGAACGTGCGCATGCACTGCGCGGCGACGATGAAGGGGATGAACAGCGGCCAGCGGTAGACCGCGCCCAGGATGCGCACCGCCGCGCGGTTCTCGCCGAGCGTCAGGTAGCCGCCGATCGCGATCGCCAGCACCGCGATCAGCAGCGACGACAGCCCGACGATCGCCGGCGTGAAGATCAGGTCGCTGCGATAGGTCGTGAAGGCGGTGTGGAAATTCTCGAGCGTCGCCGCGCCGCTGCGATCGGTGAACGCGCTCACCACCGAGAAGCCGAGCGGATAGACGAACAGCGCCAGCAGCACGACCAGCGCCGGGAGAATCAGCAGGATGGAGAGAAGGCGGGAGGGGGACATCTCATACCCCCTCCCCCGCGCAACGCGCGGGGGAGGGTTGGGGTGGGGGTGCTGCCGGAGAAAGCCGTCGCGTCGCGGCACCCCCTCCCCACCCTCCCCCAGGCTTCGCCTGAGGGAGGGGGACAGAGAATGACGCCGCGCGTCCCGATCAGTTCATAACGTTACGTTCGTACGCCTGCTGGATTGCCTGGAAGAAATCGGCCTGCGGCATCGGCCGGCCCATCGAGGCGAGCTGGTCCGGCGGCACGTCGCGGAACAGCCGTTCCCACACCGCGCGGTCGAGATGCGACTGCACGTGCTGCGCGTCGATCCCGGGCAGCCAGTTGAAGCGCTGGACGATGCCGACGGCCTGAACCTGCGGGCTGGTGGCGAGCTCGATGAACTTGCGCGCGAGCTCCGCGTTCGCCGCCCGCTCGGGGATCACGTAGTACATCGGCTGGCCGGGCAGCCCGGTCTGGATCATCGACAGCCGCATCGTCGGCGGCAGCCGGCCCTCGGCGACCCAGGTGTAGAACATGTCCATCCACACCGGGCCCATGTCGATCTCGCCGCGGTTGAGCGCGTCGAGCGTGCCGGCGTTGCCGGGGGTGATGGTGACGTTGCGGTTGAACTCCTTGAAGCGCTGCAGCGCCGGGCCCCAGCTCGCGATCACGTTGGCGTCGTACGGCCCGTTGATGAGCTGCTGCGGGTTGGGGGCATAGGCGTACATCCAGGCGAAGACGAAGCCGACGCCCGACATGCCGCCGCGGATGCCGTTGTGGCCGAAGCGGCGCGGATGCGCCGCCGCCCAGGTCACCAGCTCGTCCATCGTGCGCGGCGGGTTGGGCACGGTCTGCGGATTGTAGGCCATGGCGATCTGGCTCATGAACATCGGCATCACGAAGCCGTCGACGTTCACGCCGAGCGAGTTGCGCGCGACCTCGTTGGTGACGAGGTTGCTCGTCTGCACCTCCGGGCGATAGCGCGCCAGCATGTTCTGCTGGACCATCGTGCCGGCCATGCGCTGGTGGATGACCGCGACGTCGACGTCGACCGTCTGCGCGTTGGCGCGGCGCTGCGCCTCGAGCCGCTCCCAGATGCGCTGCGAACCGGCGTCGCCGGGGCCGGTGCCGACTGCGCGCACGCTCACGCCGGGGTTCTGGCGCTCGAACAGCGGCCCGAGATAGTCGGTGATGTAGTCGACCATGTTCTGGTCGCCCGCGGTCATCACCGTGATGGTGCGGCGCTGTTGCGCGCGGGCCGTCCCGGCCGTCGCAAGCGTGGCGCCGGCGGCGGCGGTCGACATCAGAAATTCGCGTCTTTTCATGGAGTCCTCCTGAGTGGGGTGCGCGAGCCTATTGTGGTTTTGTTGCGGTCCTGCGACGGCCGGGCGGCGTCCGCGCTAGGACGCCCGGTCGGGATAGAGGTGGATTGCATCCGGCGGCAGGCGGATGCCGACCGCCGCGCCGGGCTCGCGGCGCCGGTCGTCGTCGACCATGAACTGGCGATCGCCCACCGCGACCGCGTAGCGCCAGAAGCCGCCGGGATATGAGACCTGGCGGACCGTGCCGCGCAGCACCAAGTCGTCGTCGTGGACGTATGCGGCCTCGACGAGTTCCGCCGCCTCGCTGCGGAAATGCGCGATCACCGGTCCCGACAGCGCCGCCGCGCCGCGCACCCGCGCCGGGCCGTTGAACGGTCCGGCCTCGATGTGGGTGGCGCCCTGCTCGGCCTTGGCGACCAGCCGGATCGCGTTCGCGGCGCCAAGGAACGCCGCGACGAACGGCGAGGCCGGATGATTGTAGATCTCCTCCGGCGGCCCCTGCTGCGCGATCGTGCCGGCGTCGAGGATGACGATACGGTCCGCCATCACCATCGCCTCCTCGCGGTCGTGGGTGACGTGGATCGCGGTGATGCCGAGCGATTTCTGCAGCGCCTTGATCTCGTGGCGCACGTCCTCGCGGATGCGCGCGTCGAGGTTCGACAGCGGCTCGTCGAGCAGCAGGATGCGCGGATTGACCGCGAGCGCGCGCCCGAGCGCCACGCGCTGGCGCTGGCCGCCCGAAAGCTGCCCGACCATGCGTTCGCCCAGCCCGTCGAGCTTGAGCATCGCCAGGATCTCGTCGACCCGGCGCGCGATGTCGGCGCGCGCCATGCGGCGCAGCTTGAGCCCGTAGCCGATGTTCTGCGCCGCGGTCATGTGCGGCCACAGCGCGTAGGACTGGAAGACCATCGCCATGTCGCGGCGCTCCGGCGGCACCGCCGTGACGTCGCTGCCGTCGACGCGGATGGCGCCGCCGCTCACCGGCACGAAGCCGGAGATCGAGCGCAGCAGCGTGGTCTTGCCGCAGCCCGAGGAGCCGAGCAGCGCCACGAATTCCCCCGGCGCCACGTCGAGGCTCACGCCCTTGAGCACCTTGACGCCGCCATAGGCGACTTCGACCCGGTCGATATGCAGCGATGCGCTCACGCGGCGCGGTCCTCCCCCTTGTCTTGTGTCGGCAACCTCGCTTCCGGGCACCGTCACATAACTGTAACAAATCGCCGCGTGAGTCAGAAGCCTCGATTGCGGCGCATGGGCTCGCCGCGCCGCAGCGATCGGCGCCGGCGCACAGTATGGCCGCTCGGTTACGGATTTGTGGCGGCCCGCGAGCCGCGGCTATAGTCGTTGCGGCGGCGCCCGGCCGCAGCGGATCGCCGGGCAACGGCCACGCAATCGCCGGGGGTACTCGATGGGTCTGTTCGACGGCCAGGCCGAGAACCGCATCGGCATCGTCCAGGACGCGCACCCGCTGGTCGCCTGGCTGCTGCTGATGCCGGCGACGCTCGCCTTCGCCGCGTGCGCCGTGCTCGCGGCGCGCGAAGGCGACGCGATCGCCTGGCTGTTGGCGATCGGCTGCGCCATCGCCGCCGTGCTGCTCGGCTGGATGACGTTCTGGATCGCCACCGAAGCCGACGCGGTTTTCGACGGCGTTGCTCGCACCGCGACGGTCACGTGGCGCAGTCCATGGGGCGAGACGAGCCGTTCGCTTCCCTTCGCCGAGGTCGTCGATGTCGTGCTGACGGATATCTGGCTGCCCGACGGCAAGGACTACCGGATCGACATCCTCCTCGCCGGCGCGAAGCGCATCCGGCTGCGCTCGAATGGCGGCCAAAGCGTCGAGGAGCGCCTGACGAAGATCCGCCAGCTCCTGCGCCGCCCCTGAACATCCGCCACGTCCGGACCGTCATCGTCGCCGACCGGCCCGGCCGTGCCGTCGGTGATGCGCCGCCGCGGTGCGCGGCTAAGCGAGCTGCTTCGCCAGCCGGTCGAGCGCGTCGCCGAGTTTGGGCAGGCTCGCCGCGAAGCACAGCCGCAGCCAGCCCTCGCCTTCCGGGCCGAAGGCGATGCCGGGGGCGAGGCCGACGCCCGCCTCGTTCACGATCCGGCGCGCGAGCGCGAGGCTGTCGTGGATGCCGTCGACCTGGAAGAACGCGTAGAACGCGGCCTCGGGCATCGGCATGCGCACGCGCGGCAGCGAGCGCAGGCGCTGGATCACCATGTCGCGGGCACGGCCGTATTGCGCCACGATCTCGGCCACGAAAGGTTCGCCCTCGCGGATCGCGGCGATGCCCCCGTGCTGCACGAAGGTCGTGGCGCCCGACATGTTGAACTCGTTGATCTTGCCCAGCGTGTCGCCGAGCGCGGGCGGCGCGATCATCCAGCCGAGCCGCCAGCCGGTCATGCACCACGCCTTCGAGAAGCTGTTGATCGAGATCACCGGGTCGTCGGGCCCGGCAACATCGAGCGGCGACGGCGAGACCGCCCGGTCGTAGACGAGCCGCTCGTAGACCTCGTCGGCGATCAGCCAGATGCGCTTCGCGCGACAGAAATCGAGGATCGCGCGCAGGTCCTCGCCGCGCGCCATCCAGCCGGTGGGATTGCCCGGCGTGTTCACCAGGATGCCGCGCGTGCGCGCGTCGACCGCGGCGAACAGCCGGTCGAGGTCGAGCGTCCAGCCGGCATCGGTGGGCACGAGCGCGACCCGCCGCGCCTCGCCGCCCATCGCCTCGACCGCATCGGAGCAGTTCGGCCACACCGGCGTCACCAGCACGACGTTGTCGCCCGGATCGACGATCGCCTCCATGATCATCATGATCGCGCTGACGCCCGAGGCGGTGACGTTGACCCGCTCGACATCGATCGCGCGCCGTCCGAGCCCGGTCAGGTAGGTCGCGATCGTCTGGCGCAGCTCGGGAATGCCGCGATTGGGCGTGTAGAACGTATGGCCCTCGCGCATCGCGCGCGAGGCGGCATCGCAGATGAATTGCGGCGTCGCACGATCGGACTCGCCGAACCACAGCGGCACCAGCCCCGGCCGGTGGAACGCGCCTTCGGACACCTGCCGGATGCGCGAGCCCGGCATGTCGGCGATCTGCGGGCGTATCGGCGCGGGGAGGTCGTGCATGGGGGGCGGTCCTTTGACGTCTCTCTCTGCGAGTTGGCTTGCGGCGCGCCCCTCGCCCCAACCCTCCCCCGCAAACGGGCGAGGGGCAAGCGCAGTAACCTGTCAGCGCGCGCGATGCGGGTGAGGGTCCGGGACGCAGCCCCTCAACTCAACCCGACGATCGTCCCGTCGGCCGCGAGGTGAATCCCGTGCGCGGCCGGCACGCGCGGCAGGCCGGGCATGGTGCGGATGTCGCCGGCGACGGCGACGACGAAGCCGGCGCCGGCGGAGAGCCGCACTTCGCGCACCGGCAGCGTGTGGCCTTCGGGCGCACCCTTGGCGGCGGCATCGGCGCTGAAGCTGTACTGCGTCTTGGCGATGCACACCGGCAGCTTGCCGAAGCCTTGCTCTTCCCACGCCTTGAGCTGTGCAAGAAGGCCGGGGCCGAAGCTGACGTCCTTGGCGCGATAGATCTCGCGCGCCACGGTGCGGATCTTGTCGGCGAGCGCCATCGCATCGGGATAGAGCGGCGCCGAGCGCGAATGGCCGGAGTCGATCTCCGCCAGCACCGCGTCGGCGAGGGCGAGCGCCCCCGCCCCGCCCTTCGCCCAATGCTCGGCCTGAACCGCGCGCACGCCGGCGGACTTGCAGCCCTCGACGATCGCCGCCCATTCGGCGGCGCTGTCGGAGACGAAGGCGTTGACCGCGACGACCGCGCGCAGGCCGAGCTTCTGCAGGTTCTCGACATGGCGCAGCAGGTTGGGCAGGCCGCGCTTGACCGCATCGGCATCTTCCCTGCCGAGCTCCTTGAGCGGCACGCCGCCGTGGAACTTGAGCGCGCGCACCGTCGTCACGACGACCGCAGCGCTCGCCGTCAGGTTCGCCTGGCGGCACTTGATGTCGATGAACTTCTCGGCGCCCAGATCGGCGCCGAAGCCCGCCTCGGTCACCACGTAGTCGGCGAGGCGCAGGGCGGTTCGCGTGGCGATGACCGAATTGCAGCCATGCGCGATGTTGGCGAACGGCCCGCCGTGGACGAAGACCGGGTTGCCTTCGAGCGTCTGCACCAGGTTGGGCTTGATCGCGTCGCGCAGCAGCGCCGCCATCGAGCCGACCGCCTTGATGTCCGCCGCCGTGACCGGCGCCTTGTCGAAGGTCTGGCCGACGACGATGCGCGCGAGCCGCTTCTGCAGGTCGTCCAGGTCCTCGGCGAGGCAGAAGATCGCCATGACCTCCGATGCCGTGGTGATGTCGAAGCGGCTCTCGCGCGGCATCCCGCCTTCGGTGCCGCCGAGGCCGATGACGAGGTCCCGCAGCGCGCGGTCGTTGATGTCGAGCGCGCGCGGCCAGGCGATCCGGCGCGGATCGAGCCGCGGCTCGCCGCGCCAGTAGATGTGGTTGTCGACCATCGCCGCGAGCAGGTTGTGCGCGGTGCCGATGGCGTGGATGTCGCCGGTGAAGTGCAGGTTGATGTCGTCGGCCGGCGCGATCTGCGCATGGCCGCCGCCGGTCGCCCCGCCCTTGGCGCCGAAGCACGGCCCCAGGCTCGGCTCGCGCAGGCAGATCGCGGTGCGCTTGCCGCGCCTGACGAGGGCGTCGCCGAGACCGATCGTGGTCGTCGTCTTGCCCTCGCCCGCCGGCGTGGGCGACGTCGCGGTGACGAGGATGAGCTTGCCCGTCGGCGCGCCCGCGAGCGTCTCGAGATACTCGGACGAGAGCTTCGCCTTCGCCTTGCCGTAGGGCTCGAGGGCATCGGCGGGAATGTCGAGCTTCGCCGCGACCTCCGCGATCGCACGCAGCTTTATCCCGGCGGCAACATCGGCGTCGCTCATGCTTTGGCCCTCGCAAGTGCGGCTTCGCGGATTGCGGTGATCGTGGTGCGCGTGGTGATCAGCTCGGGGTCGGTGCGCAGCTCGATCACCGCGGCCTTGCCGGACTTCACCGCGCGCTCGAAGGCGGGCGCGAACTCGTCGGTCCTGTGCACGCTTTCGCCGTGGCAGCCCATGGCGCGGCCGAGCGCGGCGAAATCCGGGTTCACCAGGTCGGTGCCGACCACCCGCGTCGGGTGCTCGCGCTCCTGGTGCATGCGGATCGTGCCGTAGATGTTGTTGTTGAACACGAGGATGATCGGCTTGCCGCCGTACTGCACGGCGGTCGCGACCTCCTGGCCCGACATCATGAAGCCGCCGTCGCCGACGCAGCCGACGACCAGCCGGTCCTTGTGGACGAGGCTCGCGGCGACCGCCGCCGGCACCGAATAGCCCATCGCGCCGTTGGTCGGCCCGATCTCGCGGCCGGGCCTGCCGTAGCGCAGATAGCGCTGGGGCCAGCCGGTGTGGTTGCCGGCGTCGACGGTGACGATCGCGTCGCGCGGCAGGGTGTCGCGCAGCCAGCCGAAGGCGCGGCCCATGTCGAGCGCGCCGTTGTACGGCGTCGGCTCGAGGCTGTTGAGGTAGTCGGCGCGCGCCGCCTCGGTCCAGCCGCGCCAGCGCGATCCCTCGACGCGGCGGATGTCGGCGAGCGCGGTCGCGAAGGCCGACGGGCCGGACTGGATGGCGAGGCTGGCGCGATGGACGCGGCCGATGTCGTCGGCGTCGGGGTGGACGTGGACGAGCGTCTGCCTGGGCTCGGGCGTGTCGAGCACGGTGTAGCCCTGCGTCGTCATTTCCCCCAGGCGCGCGCCGACGACGATCAGCAGGTCGGCCTCCTTGGCGCGCTTGACGAGCTGCGGCGGGCCCGACGTGCCGAGGTCGCCGGCATAGACGCGGCTGGAATTGTCGAAGATGTCCTGGCGGCGGAACGACACCGCGACCGGCAGGTCGCAGGCCTCGGCGAAGGCCTGGATGTCGGCGCAGGCCTCGTCGGTCCACTGCGCGCCGCCGAGCAGCATCAGCGGCCGCTCGGCCTTGGCGAGCAGCTCGCGCAGCGCGCCGAGGTCGTCGGCATCGGGCTTCGCCTGCAGCGGCTTGTAGCGGTGCGCGTCGCGCACCGTCGCCGTCTCGGTCAGCATGTCCTCGGGCAGCGCCAGCACCACCGGACCGGGACGGCCCGAGGTCGCGACATGGAAGGCGCGCGCCATGTACTCGGGAATGCGGTCGGTCTGGTCGATCTGCGCCGCCCATTTGGCGACCGGTCCGAACATCTTGCGATAGTCGATCTCCTGGAACGCCTCGCGGTCCATCATGTCGCGGCCGACCTGGCCGATCAGCATGATGAGCGGCGTCGAATCCTGGAACGCGGTGTGGATGCCGACCGCGGCGTGGCACGCCCCCGGCCCGCGCGTCACCATCGCGATGCCCGGCCGGCCGGTGAGCTTGCCCACGGCCTCCGCCATGTTGGCGGCACCCGCCTCGTGGCGTGCGTTGATCAGGTGGATGCGGTCGCGCGCGTCATGCAGCCCGTCGAGGACCTCGAGAAAGCTCTCCCCCGGCACGCAGAACGCCCATTCGGCGCCGTGAATCAGCAGCTGATCGACCAGGATATGACCGCCGGTGCGCGGCCGCGGGGTGGACATCGTGATGACCTCGGGGAGGCGGCAGGAGTGGTGGCGGAGTCATCACAGGGGATCGGCGGGGAGTCAACCCGGCCAAGCGACCGAAGCCGCCTGCCTGCATCGGAGCGCTCAACCAAGTCATTCAACGGAAGCGATCGGATCGGACAGCGAAATCACCTCCCGCCGGGATCTTCGTCGCAAAGGCGCTCGACCGCCCTCGACGCTGTTCTGCGGTCGGCTAGGGACCCGCATTCGCGCGATCGCGGAATCGCTGCGTTGCCCGCGCGATTTCCGCGGGCCGTCGCGGCGTCCTTCATGCAGCCGCGACCCCCGCGACCGCCGCGTTCGGCGGCACGATCAGGCACCCGCATCCGCCCGATGCGCTCGCCATCGTGTCGTTCGCTATTGCGGTATCCCGTTAATATTTCAGGGCGATATCCCCCTCACCGATTGACTTGGCGCTCCCCTCTTCCCTAGCGTCAGCGCGGTGCGCTTGACCGAGATCAAGCCGCCGCCGCGGCGCGGGAGAGCCGACGCGGCCCGAATCATTCCCGACACCCTGGAGGCGCGAGATGCCCACGATCACCGTGAAGGACGGCACCACGATCTATTACAAGGACTGGGGCAGCGGCGCGCCGGTCGTCTTCAGCCATGGCTGGCCGCTGTGCTCGGACTCGTGGGAGGCGCAGATGGTGCACCTCGCGAACGCGGGCTATCGCTGCATCGCGCACGACCGGCGCGGCCACGGGCGTTCGAGCCAGCCCTGGCACGGCAACGAGATGAACACCTATGCCGACGATCTCGCCGCCCTGCTCGACCATCTCGACGTCAAGGGCGCGACGCTGTTCGGCTTCTCGACCGGCGGCGGCGAGGTCGCGCGCTATATCGGCCGCCACGGCACCAAGCGCGTCGCCAAGGCCGGGCTGATCGCCGCCGTGCCGCCGCTGATGCTCAAGACCCCGGCCAATCCCGGCGGCCTGCCGATCGAGGTCTTCGACGGCATTCGCGCCGCCTCGCTCAAGGACCGCTCGCAGCTCTACAAGGATCTCGCCGCCGGCCCGTTCTTCGGCGCCAACCGCCCGGGCGCCAAGGTCTCGCAGGGAATGCAGGACTCGTTCTGGATGCAGGGCATGATGGCCGGCCACAAGAACGCCTATGACTGCATCGCCGCCTTCTCGGCGACCGACTTCACGGAGGACCTGAAGAGGTTCGACGTGCCGACGCTGGTCCTGCATGGCGACGACGACCAGGTGGTGCCGATCGACGCCGCCGGCCGGACCTCGGCCAGGATGATCAAAAATGCGACGTTGAAGGTCTATCCCGGCGCGCCGCACGGCCTCACCGACACCCACAAGGATCAGCTCAACGCCGACCTGCTGGCGTTCGTGAAGGGGTGAGCGCGCCCCGCCGGCGTCGCCCGCGCGGCGCCGGCCGCCTATGCCGCCGCGTGGCCGGGCAGGTCGCAGAAGGACACCAGCTTGCGGGTGTCCTCGTCCCACAGGGCGAGGCGCGCGCAGCGCAGCGAGCTGCGCAGCGTCAGCCGGCGCGCCTGGGCGAAGGCCGGGTTGGCGAGGAAGCAGTCGCGCAGCCGATAGCTCGGCACCTTGCTGCACAG
>JAEUKZ010000065.1 GCA_016793045.1 Alphaproteobacteria bacterium | reverse complement strand
GCGCCGTCGAGCGCGAACACCAAGAGGAAACCATGGCCGACAAGCTGAAGATCTACGGCATCGCGCGTTCGCGTGCGTGGCGCAACTACTGGGCGGCGGAGGAAGCCGGCGTCGCCTACGAGATGGTCGAGACGAACTGGTCCGACGGCGGCACCAAGAAGGCCGAGTTCCTGGCGATCAACCCGAGCGGCGCCGTGCCGGCGCTGACCGACGGGCCGTTCGCGATGTCCGAATCGCTGGCGATCAATCTCTACCTCGCGCGCAAGGGCAAGGGCATCTATCCGGCGAATCCGCAGGACGAGGCCAAGACTTGGCAGTGGACGCTGCTGGCGGCGATCGACCTCGAGAAGCAGCTCGCGACCTACGTCACCAACGCGCTGGCCGGTCCGGCCGACAAGCGCGACGCCGCCAAGGCGGCGGAGGCGTGGAAGCAGGTCGAAAAGCCGCTCTCGGTGCTCGACGGCGCGCTCAAGGGCCGCGACTACCTGCTCGGCAGCGCGTTCTCGGTGGCCGACCTGAACGTCGCGTGCATCTGCTACAACGCGTGGTTCAACAAGGCCGACTTCGGACGCTGGCCCGCGCTCAAGGCGTGGCTCGACCGCTGCCTGACGCGGCCGGCCTGCGCCAAGATCCGCAAACTGCGCGAGGGCTGAGCCGGGCCGCTGCCGCGACTCAGGCCTTCACGACCCAGAGGCTGGATTCGTGCGCCCCCTCGACGAGCGGCAGCTCGTCGAGGCCGGCCGCTGCGATGCCGTCCGCCAGCCGCGCCGCGACATAGGCCGACGACCACACCGGCCTGAGCACACCGGCGGCGATCAGCGTCGCCACGGCGGTCTGCTCGTTGTAGCCGCGCCAGCGCCATTCCTCCGGATATCCGCCCGGCAGGAACACGTCGTGGATGTGGATGTGGATGCCCGAGGGCAGGCGCGGCAGGACGGTGTTGAGCAGGAAGTCGACGTCCGTCCCCGGCATCAGGATGTGGCTCGAGTCGATCACCACGGCGTCGTCCGCGGTCAGCTTCTCGAACGGGGCAAGTCCGGCGTCCTGGACCGTGCGCGTGACGAGATCGACCTGCAGCCCGCCGAGCACCGCGCGCGGCTGCGGATCGATCGCGGTGACGCGCGTGGCGAGATCGCCGTCGCGCACCGCGCGCGCGAGGAAGCGCGTCGAATGGCCGGAGCCGACCTCGACGATGCGGCCGAAGCCGCGTTCGCGCGTCAGCACATAGGCCATCGCCGCATCGAGCCGCGGGAACCAGTCCTGCCGCCAGCGCGGCAGCGGCGGCGGATCGTGGCCGATCGCGACCAGCGCGTTGCGGTGGCGCGCGGCGGCCGTCAGCAGCGCGCGCATCGAGGCCTCGGCGGTCGCGAAGATCGGCTCGAGCGCCGGGTAGCGCTCGGGCGCCTCGACCCCGCCGGCGTAGCGATAGGGAATGAAGAAGCCGCGCGGCGCGAACCCGAACAGGGTCGACAGCCCGAAGGCGAGACGGCGGCGCGTGGCGCGCAAGCTCATGCGGTCATCCTCGATTCTGGCAGGGCCGATCGCGCGGAACGCGCGGCTCGGCGCCGATCACGGGGTCAGCGTCATCCCTTCGCGCGCAACGATCGTGCCCGGCCGGCGCACCTCGGCGGCGGCGGCGACGCGATCCATGAAGACGTCGTCGTGCGAGGGATCGTGGTGGAAGATCACGAAGCTGCGGACGCCGGCGAGATCGGCGAGGCGCGCGCCCTCTTCCCAGGTCGAATGGCCCCAGCCCTGGTGCTGCGGATATTCGGCCTCGGTGTAGGTGCAGTCGTAGACGAAGATGTCCGCGCCGGCGATGAGATCGAGCACCTTGCGGTCGGGCTGGCCGGCCTCGTGTTCGGTGTCGGTCACGTAGCAGATCGACTTGCCGCCGTACTCGATGCGATAGCCGGTGGCGCGGTTGGGATGGTTGAGCGGCGCGGTCTTGACGACGATGCCGTCCGCCGGCGTCAGGGTCTCGCCGGCGCGGAAGTCGTGGAACGACAGCTCGGCGTCGAAGATCGTGATCGGGATCGGGAACAGCGGCGCCATCATCATCTCGGACAGCACGTAGTGCAGCGTCTTTTCCGGCAGCAGATGGCCGGCCCACAGGCGGAAACGGTTGCGCTTGCTGTAGGCGGGACCGAAGAACGGCAGGCCGCAGATGTGGTCGAAATGCGTGTGCGTGAACAGCAGGTCGGCGTCGATCGGCTCCTGCCCGGCAAGCGAGAGACCGAGCGGCCGCAGGCCGGTGCCGCCGTCGAGGATCAGCCGGCGCGTGCCGTAGCGGACCTCGAGGCAGGAGGTGTTGCCGCCGTAGCGGAACGTGTCCGGGCCGGGGCACGGAATCGATCCGCGGACGCCCCAGAAGGTCACATTGAACGGGTTGTCGTCGCCCACCGTATCGATCGTCCCTTGCGTTTCGACGGATCGCGTCCGGCGGTCAGGTTTGCAGGCGATAGCCGCCCGGCGCCGTCACCAGAATCGTGGCGTTGGCGGGGTCGCTCTCGATCTTCTGCCGCAGGCGATAGATATGCGTCTCCAATGTGTGGGTGTTCACGCCGGCATTGTAGCCCCAGACTTCGCCCAGCAGGGTCTCGCGCGACACCGCGGTCTCGCCGGCGCGGCAGAGAAAGCGCAGGATCGAGGTCTCCTTCTCGGTCAGGCGGATCTTCTTGGCGCGCCCGCGGTCGATCAGCATCTTCGAGCCGGGCTGGAACGTGTAGGGGCCGATCGCGAATGCCGCGTCCTCCGATGCCTCGTGCTGGCGCAGCTGGGCGCGCAGCCGCGCCAGCAATTCGCCGAGCCGGAACGGCTTCGTCAGGTAGTCGTTGGCGCCGGCATCGAGCCCCTGGATCGTGTCGGCCTCCGCCGCGTGGGCGGTGAGCATGATGATCGGCGTGCGGACATTCGCCGCGCGCAGCCGCCGGCAGACTTCGCGGCCGTCGATGTCCGGCAGGCCGTGGTCGAGCAGGATCACGTCGAACCGCTCCGCGCGGGCGGCCGACAGCGCCGCTTCGCCGGTCTCGGCCTGAACCGTCTCGTAGGAATCGGCCAATTGTTCGGCGAGCGAGCCGCGCAGTTCGGCGTCGTCGTCAACCAGGAGGATGCGGCGTGGTCCGGTCATGTGCGGACGGTTCTAGCACGCCCCAGGATCGGCGAAAAGTCGTTGATTTCACGCACGAAACGGCCGGGGTCGCCCCCGGCCGTCCGCCGCCCCCTGCTCCCTGCTCCTAGAACTTGACGCCGATCACCGCCTGGACGAGGTAAATCGTGCGGTCGGTCCGCGTCGAAGCGGGCAGCGCGTTCGCCGTGACCGACGCCTGGGCGATGTCGCGGTAGCCGCCGCGCGGAATCGCCGCACCGAAGGTCGGCGTGACCGAAAGCCAAGGCCGCGGCGCCCATTCGGCATAGACGTCGATCTCGTGGAACGCGCCGCTGCGGCTGACGCCGTACTGGCCTGGCTTGTTGAAATCGGCGAGGTAGTAGATCAGCCCGACATTCAGCGTGTCGGTGGGGCTCGCCCGCAGATGCACCTGATGGACGTTCAGGTTCGACGGCGGCCCGAGATACTGGCCGTAGATCTCGCCGAGATACCAGGTGCCCGGGCCCGCCGCGCGCAGGCCGGATCCGAAGAACAGCGGGTCGTAGGACCGGTCGGTGCCGTCGCCCGGCGTCGAGTCGCCGCTGAACTGGGCATAGCGATAGGTCAGCGTCGGCGACCACATGACGGTGGAGAAGCGATACCCGCCTTCAAGATACCAGGCATAGGCGCGAACGCGCCGGCCGGTGTCGCTGTTCCACTGATAGACGAATTCGCCGAAGGTGAGGATGTCGCGGTTCTGCGGGAAGAACGAGCCGCCGGCGCGCAGCGACGCGACGTTCAGGCCGTCACGGTTGGCGGTCAGCGCCGGGGCGGTGCAGCCCGCCGCATTGGAGAAGCACAGCGCCGGGTTGCTGTCCGCGTCGTAGATGTTGAAGTACATGCCGGTGACGCGCCACACATCTGGCACCGGCGGCTGGCCGGCGACCTGGGGCGCCGCGAGGTACCATTCGAGCGTGCCGCCGACCAGACGCGCCTGCGCCTGGTCGTTGTTCACCATGCGCGCCTGGTTGGTGTTCGTCGCGAGATGGAACACCGTGGCGCGCACCGGTGCGAGCGCACTGGGATCGACGCGCAGGATGGCGGTGTCGTGAAACGCGGTGCGCGGGGCCAGATAATAGGCCGCACGGCCCCAGCCGTCGGCGGTGCCGTCGCCGATCACGAGGCCGTCGCCGACCGTGAACGACTGATAGCCGCCCGACACGTCGATCGCGTTGCTGCCGAGCGAGGAAAACAGGTTGCCGGACCGCCAGCCGCCAAAGCCGTCCTCGATCGCGGTCCAGCTCGGTTCGTTCGTCGTGGTGGAGCGCAGGGCCTGCGGCGCCAGGCTGGAGATCGCGTCGCCCGTGCCGAAGCTCGTCGAACTGATGACGCTGACGCCGAAATAGAACGAGCCATAGTCGCCGGGGATCTGGTATTCGCCGTTGATCCCGGGCTTGACGAAGGCTTCACCCCAGTTGCGGTTGTTCCGGCGCCTGACGCCATTGGTGTCGAGATTGCCGACGCCGAAATCGGTCCGGCTCACCGAAAAGCCGCCGATCATGGCCTGCAGCGAGACATTGAGCCTGAAGCCGCCGCGATCGATCACCTCGATGTCGGCATGAGCTGGAAGAGCTGCCGCGCAGACGAATGCGCCTGCGCTGATCGCTGTGACGATTGACGTGCGAACGCTCACGGCACTGGACCCCTGGTGTTGGCATCGAACGATGCGGCGCTTCTCGACCGCGCGGGTGGAGCAGGCATCGTTACGAGATAAAGATGCAATAAGGGTGCCGGCCGAAATCCATAGCTGGCGCGCGCCCGCGCCGCGCCGCACTGACGTCGTCTAGCGTCCCGCCGCCAGCTTGAGCAGCGCCTTGCCCACGGGATGAGCAAAGTCCGCGCAGCGGCTGACGATGTCGAAGTGATGGAGCCGCGGCGCTTTCACGACCGCGACCTTGGCGTTCTGCCCGGTCCAGGCGGCGACGAACTCCGCCTGCTGGCGATGAAATTCCGCCGTCTCGTCGCCGCCCACGCTCACGACCATCGCGACGTCGGGGTTGGGCTTCAGTCGCAACGGGGAGTTGCGCACCACCGCGCGCGGATCGATGCGAAGAGCGGCCTGATGGTAGGAGAGCCGAAGCGGCTCGAGATCGTAGACGCCGCTCAGGCCGAAGGCGCCGCGCACGACGGTGGCGGGCATGCCGCCCTGGCGCGTCCAGTCGGTCGCCGCCAGGATCGCCGCGAGATGGCCGCCCGCCGAATGGCCGGCGACCGTGATCCGGCCGGGATCGCAGCCATAGGCCGAGCCGTGGCGCCACAGCCAGGCGATCGCGGCCCGGCACTGGCGGACGATTTCGTCCATCGTCACCGCAGGCGCAAGCGCGTAATTGAGGCCGGCGAAGGCGATGCCCCTGGCCGCGAAGGCCGGCGCCAGCCAATCGACGTCGACCTTGTCGAGCGCCTGCCAGTAGCCGCCGTGGATATAGACGAGCAACGGCGCCCGGCCGTCGTCCGCGCCCTGCGGCACCATGAGGTCGAGCCGCTCCGCCGCCGAGGGCCCGTAAGCGAGATCGAGATGCCAACCCGGACCGAGCCGGGTCGCCGTGCCTTCGCGACGCCACGCTTCCATGAAGGCGACATGGTCCGGCCACCGGGCGCGCAGATTGTATTGCGCGTCGAGGCCCTGCTGGTCGTAGTCGCGATAGACCGCCATGGCGGACCCTCCCCCTTGGAACGTTCGTTCGGAGCCGAATCCTGCCGTAAGCCACCCGCACGCCGCAAGCCAAGGGGCCGGGCGGCACCGGCAAGATCTGCCCGGCCAAGCCCCGGCGGACGACGGCAATTCCTGCCCGAGCGATCATTGCACCGCTGCAAGCCCTTGAAATTGCTCGATAGACGACTTGGCATCAGGCTTGCGACAGGAATCGTCGATGTCGACCGAACCAACCACTGCGGCGCCGGGCTACAACCCGCTCCATGGCGACCAGCGCTTCACCCAACCGGAGTGGATGCGGCGCAATACGGGTGCCTATGCGCCGCAGGTTCATCCCGAAGGCGGGATGGTCCAGGAGATCGACCCCAACTACCGCGAACGCTCCTACTCGTTCCGCGACATCATGGAGTCGTTCAACCCGATCCAGCACATTCCGGTCCTCGGGCATCTCTATCGCCAGGCGACGGGGACCCAGCTTCATCCGGTCGCGCGTGTGCTCGGCGGCGCGGTTACGGGACCGCTCGGCGTCGCCTCGGCGCTGGCCAACACCGCGCTCGAGAATGCCACCGGCCGCGACCTCGCCGGCCATGTCCTTCAGGCCGTCGTCCCGCAGCGCGACGGCGAACGCAATACGCAACTCGCCGGCGGCAGCTACATCTACGACCCGATCCGCAATCCGAACGCGCCGAGCGCGCCGGGCGCCAACGACTTCACCGCCAACATGGCGCAGGCGCCGCAGCCCGACGTCCAGGGCCCCGCGCGCACCGCGCGCCGCGCCAACCGCCAGCAGAATCAGGAGCCGCAGAGCCCTGCCCAGGCACCCGCGGCCAATCCCGCCGCGGCCGCGGCCGCCGCCGCGCAGCCGGCCGCGGGGTCCGCCGTGCCGGCCGCCGCGATCGCGGGCAACGGCTTCAGCGCGCCGCCCCAGCCGGGAATCCTTCTCGCCCAGGCCGTCAACGCGCCGGGCGCCGGCGCGGCCGCCGCGCCGGGCCGCAGCATCCAGCAATACATCGTCATGGGCGGCGTGCGTCCGCAGAGCGGCGACGTCCAGCGCCCCGTGCAGAACACCGTGCCCGCGCGCAACGTTCCGAGCTTCCGGCCGCCCAGCGCGATCGCCGCGCAAAGTGCGCCGCGCAGCGATGCGCAAGCGGCGTCCGATGCACCCGCGGGCGCGCCCGCCGCGGGGGCCGGCGCGGCCAGCACCGCCGGCGGCGAGAACACCTGGTTCTCGGCCGCGATGCTTCACGGCGTCGATCGCTACCGCGAAGCGCGTCGGGCCCAGTCGCGCGAGGCGCCGCGGGTCGACGTCAGCGAATGACGGTCACGCGATCGGCGGCCGCGCGCCGAAGATCGCCGTCCCGATACGAACCGAGGTCGCCCCTTCCGCGATCGCGGTTTCGAAGTCGCCGCTCATGCCCATCGACAGCCGCCCCAGGCCATTGCGCGCCGCGATGGCGCGCAGCAGCGCGAAATGCGGGGCCGGCGGCGCATCGGCGGGCGGAATGCACATCAGCCCGACGACCGGCAGCCCCAGCTGATCGCGCGCTTCGGCGATGAAGCGGTCGGCGTCGTCCGGCAGGACGCCCGCTTTCTGCGGCTCCGCGCCCGTATTCACCTGAACGAAGCAGTCAGGACGCCTGCCTGCGCGCGCCATCTCCGCCGCCAGCACGGCCGCAAGCCTGGGACGGTCGAGCGATTCGATGACGTCGAACAGCGCCACCGCCTGGCGCGCCTTGTTGGTCTGCAACGGGCCGATCAAGTGGAGGACGAGATCGGGATAGCGCGCGCGCAGCGGCGGATACTTCCCGTCGGCCTCCTGGACGCGATTCTCGCCGAAATGACGCTGCCCGGACTCGCAGGCCGCGGCAACCGCGGCGGCCGGGTAGGTCTTGGCGACGGCGACGAGCGTGACGGCCTCTGGCGCGCGGCCGGCCGCCCGCGCCGCGCGCGCGATGCGGGCACGGATATCGGCGAGGTTGGCGGGAATGTCGGCGGTCATGACGGCGCGAGAATGCCCGAGGCGCCGCCGACGGTCGAGCGCGCAGACGCCTCCGCCACACGGCCGTTGCACGACCCGGCCCCCTCGGCGATAGATAGCCGGCGCCGCGGCTTCTCGCGGTGCCGGTGCCGATCGATCGCGCCGTGGCGCCGCGCATTTTCGACCCAGGGCCGCTGAACATGACCGACGACATGCTGCGCGCTGCCATCGAGGCCTGGCAGGCCGGCAATCATCAGCAGGCGTCCGCGCTGTGCCGGCAGATCATCGCCGCCGGCGACCCGGTGCCCCCTGATGCCTGGCATCTCTCCGGCCTGATCGCGATCGGACAGGGCGACAACGCGGGGGGCATCGAGCAGCTGCAGCGCGCAGCCGCGGTGGCCCCCGACAATCCGATCGTCGCCAACGATCTCGGCGCCGCGCTGCGCATGGCCGGCCGCCTGCCCGAAGCGGAGGCGGCGCTGCTGCGCGCGACCGAACTGGCGCCCGACTACCCGCCGGCCTGGCACAATCTCGGCATGACGCAGCGGGCGATGGGCAAGCTGGTGCCGGCCGGCGAAGCGCTCGAACGCGCGGTCGCCTTCCAGCCCGCGCCGCCGACGCTGATGGGGCTCGGGCTCGTCCGGCTGGGGTTGAAGGACTACGCCGCGGCCAGCGCCGCCTTCCAGCGCGCGGCGGATGCGGTGCCCGACATGCCCGAGGTCTGGTTCAATCTCGGCCTCGCGCGCTTCCGCCAGGGCGAGCCGACGGCGATCGATGCGCTGCGCCGGGCGCTGGCGCTGAAGCCGGACTGGCCCGACGCGCTCGACACGATCGGCGTCGCCTTCGCACGCGCCGGCCGCGAGGACGAGGCGCTGGCGGCGCTGGAGCGCGCGGTGCAGCTTGCCCCCGACCATCCGCGCATCCTCGCCAATCTCGGCGCGGCGCTGATCCGTCGCAACGATCCGCGCACGGTGCCGATGCTCGAGCGCGCGCTCGCCGGCGACCCGGGCAATGCCGAAACCCGATCGGCGCTCGCGCTGGCGCATTATCGCCTCGGCAACGTCGCCGCGGCGCGCGTGGAATGGGAGGAGGTGCTGCGGCGCGACCCTGCCCATGTCAATGCCCGGTCCGCGCTGCTGATGAACGCGCACTACGAGGACGGCGAGACCGCCGCGACCCTGCTCGACGCGGCGCGCGAGTTCGGCCGAATCCATGGCGATCCGCCCGGCCGCTACACGCGCTGGGCCAATGTGCGCGATCCGGAGAAGCGCCTGCGGATCGGCTACATCTCGCCCGACTTCCGCGACCATGCGGTCGCCCGTTTCCTGATGCCGCTGATCGCGGCGCACGACCGCAACCGGGTCGCGCTGCACGGCTTCGCCAACGTGCGCCTGCGCGACCACGTCACCGATGCGTTCCGCCGCCAGTTCGAACGCTGGCACGACGTCACCTCGCTGCCCGATGGACGCATCGCCGAGCTGGTGCGCGCGGACGAGATCGACATTCTCGTCGACCTCGCGGGTCACTCCGCCGACAGCCAGCTGACGGCGCTCGCGCTGCATCCCGCGCCCGTCCAGGCGACCTGGCTCGGCTATCCCGGCACGACCGGCGTTCCGGCGATCGCCTACCGGATTTCCGACGCCTTCGCCGATCCGCCCGGCACAGTCGAGACGACGGAGGCGATCGTGCGCCTGCCGCGGCCGTTCCTGTGCTTCGCGGCGCCGCGCGAGGCGCCCGAGGTGACCGTCCGCCCCGCCGGCCCGGTCGTTTTCGGAAGCTGCAACTTCGTGCGCAAGATCACCGCGCGCACCGCCGCGGTCTGGGCCGGCATCCTGGCCGACGTGCCTGGCGCGCGCCTGGTCCTGAAATCCAACCTGATGACGGTTCCCGCGATGGCGGACCCGATCCGCGCCGTATTCGCCGCCGCGGGAATCGCGCCCGACCGCGTGCAGTTCTTCGACGTCATCGACGATCCGCGCGGCCATCTCGCCTTCTACGGCGGCATCGACGTCGCGCTCGACACGTTCCCGTACAACGGCACGACGACGACGTGCGAAGCGTTGTGGATGGGCGTGCCGGTCGTCGCGCTGCGGGGCGAGCGGCACTCCGCGCGCGTCGGCAGCAGCCTTCTGCACGCCGTCGGCCTCGATGACCTCGTCGCCGGCGACGTCGCGCAGTATCGGGCGATCGCCGCCGGGCTCGCCGCCGATGCGCCGCGCCGCGCCGCCTTGCGCGCCGGGATGCGCGCGCGCATGGCCGCATCGCCGCTGCTCGACGCGCCCGGCCTCGCGCGCGCGATGGAAGACGCCTATCGCACGATGTGGCGCAACTGGCTCGCCCGGCCGTAGCGGCCCGCGGCGGCGCGGGACGGCGCTAGTAGCCGCCGTACGCCCCGCCCTGGCCGGGGACCGGCGCGGGCGGCGCGGCAGGGCCGGCGGCGGGCGTCACGCCGGGGCCGGCCGTTCCGCCTCCGGGCCGCTGGGCGCAGCCGGCGAGCGCGACGAGGACGACGGCGGCGATTCCGAGACGCGATATGGTCATGAGTGCCTCCCGCGATGGCCATGTCGTTGCAGATAGGCGGGCCGGCCGGCAAAGGCCATGCCGGTCCGTTCACGACCGTGCGAGCCGGTCGTGCCACATCGCGCGCAAGGCGGCTTCGAGGCGCCGCGCAAATCCGGCCGGGTCGCACAGCGCCGATGCGGCCATGCGCGCGCGCAGGCCGGCCCGCACGTCCGCCAGCGCGGCGCGGCGCCCGGCCCAGCGCGCCGCGCGGTCGACGAAATCCGCGGCACCCGTCGCGACGAATTCGTCCAGACCGACCTGGCCGAGCAGGCTCGCCCCGACGCGCGCGGCATGCCGGTCGCCCTTCAGGGTCAGCACCGGAACCCCCATCCACAGCGCCTCGCACGTCGTCGTCGTGCCGTTGTACGGGAACGTGTCGAGCGCGACGTCGACCGCCCCATAGGCGGACAGATGGCCGGACTGGGCCTCGATCCGCGGCGCGAATGCGATGCGGGCCGGGTCGACGCCGTGGCGGGCGATCCGTTCGACGTGCAGCCGGCGGGTGTCCTCGTCGACCGCGATGCTGCTCTTGAGCAGCAGCTGCGAGTCGGGCACCGCGGCGAGCGTCCGCGCGAACAGCGCCGCGCAGTCGTCGGAGATCTTCATGACGTTGTTGAACGACCCGAAGGTCAGCGCTTGCTCGAGCGGCCGCGCGGTGGGCGCCGGCGCATCGGCGGGCGCCACGTAGCAGTGGAATCCCGGCAGCCGCAAGAGCCGTTCGGCGCTGAGCACGTCGTCCTCCGGCGGATCGCAGACCGCGTCGCTGATCCGCCAGTCGATCGCGCGCAGCCCCGTCGTGCCGGGGTAGCCGAGCCATGTCGCCTGCACCGGCGCCGGACGCGCGGCGAAGACCAGCAGCCGGTTGTCCGCGGTGTGTCCGGCGAGATCGATGAGGATGTCGATGCGATCGGCCTCGACCTGGGCCGCGACCTCCGCGTCGGTGGCGCCGAGCGTCGGCCGCCAGACATCGGCGAGCGCACGCAGCCGCGCCGTCGTGTCGTCGGGCCGCGGCACGTCCGAATAGCAGGCCACCGAGACCGCGCCGCGGTCGAGCGCGGCGAGCACGGGTTCGAGGAAGATCGCCACCGGATGGGCGCGGAAGTCGGGCGAGACGAAGCCGATCTTCAGGCGGCGCGCGGGATCGCGGTCGGCGATGGCCGGCGACGTGGCGCGGCCGGGCGGCGCATGGCGCGCGGCCCAGTCGAAATGCGCCCGCGCCAGCGCGGCGGCATCGATCCTCGACGAGTACTGCAGGTAGAACAGCCGCGCTCCGCCGGCGAAGGCCTGCACGCGCGGCGAGCCGCCGGCGAGCGCCTCCGCCAGCTGCTCGACATGGGCGACGGCGGTCTCGGTCTCGCCGCGGCGCGCCGCGATGGCGGCGAGGATGGTGAGGCAGTCCGCATCGTCAGGCTGGCGGCGCAGCGCCTCGCGGCAGAGCGCTTCGGCTTCCGCAGTCCGCCCGTCGTTGAAATCGAGATCGGCCACGGCGCCCAGCACCGCCGGATCATCCGGGGCGAGCGCATGCGCGCGGCGCAGAAGGGTGCGCGCCTCCTCCGCCCGCCCGGCCCGGCGCAGCATGTCGCCCAGGCCCGCCATGGCGCGGGCGTGCTGCGGATCGAGCGCGAGCGCCCGCCGGTAGCACTGCTCGGCCTCGGCGAAGCGGCCGCGGCTGATCAGCAGGCCCGCGAGATTGCTGTGATGGTCGGCGCGCATCGGCTCGAGCTCGATCGCGCGCCGGAAGCCGTCATGCGCCGCGGCGAGGTCGTCGCGCTGGCGCAGCACGATGGCGAGATTGCCGATCGCACCGGCATGATCGGGCGCCACGGCGAGTGCCCGGCGGTAGGCGGCCTCGGCCTCCGCATAGCGGCTGAGACCGCGCAGCGCCTCGCCGAGATTGTTCTGCAGGTCGGCATGGTCCGGCTTCGCCGCCACCGCGCGCGCGATGTTCGCATGGGCGGTCGCGAAGTCGCGGCGCTGCAGCGCGACCATGCCGGAAAGATAGATGGCGTTGAGATCGTCGGGATCGCGCGCGAGCAGCCGCGCGTAGCCGGCGGCGGCGGCATCGAGCCGGCCGGCCTGGTGGTCGGCGAGTGCCGCCTGGAGAATCGGCTGAAGCGCAGGGTCGGTCATGGCGCGCGGTCGAGCCGGTCGCGCCACATCGTGCGGAAGGCCGCCTCGAGCCGGCGCGCGAAGCCCGCCGCGTCGCACAGCGGCGATGCCGCCATGCGGCCGCGCAGCGCCGCGCGCAGTGCGGCGAGATCGCCGCGCCGCCCCGCCCAGTCGGCGGCGATGGCCGCAAACCCACCGTCGCTGCGCGCGACGAATTCCGGCAGCCCCACCTGCCCCATCAGGCTCGCCCCCACGCGCGCGGCGTGGCGGTCGCCTGCGAGCGTGACGACCGGGATGCCCATCCACAGCGTTTCGCAGGTCGTCGTCGTGCCGCAATAGGGATACGAATCGAGCGCAATGTCGACCTGCGCGAACGCGGCGAAATGCGCGGCCGCGTCCTGCTGCCAGGGCAGCATCTCGATGCGCGCGGCGTCGATGCCGTGGCGCGCGATGCGCCCGACATGGAGGCGGCGGGTTTCCTCGTCGAGCGGCACGCTGCTCTTGATGAGCAGGCGCGAATCGGGAACCGCCGCCAGCACGCCGGCGAACAGCCGGGCGGCGCGATCCGACAGCTTGAGGATGTTGTTGAACGACCCGAAGGTGATCGGGCCGCTCGCGCCCGGCAGGGGACCGACCGCCGGCAGCTCGGCACGCGGTTCGTAGCAGAGAAAGCCCGGGAGCCGCAGCACGCGTTCGCTCGACAGCGCATCCTCTTCCGGCGGATCGCAGGCGGCGTCGCTCAGGCGCCAGTCGATCGCGTCGACGCCGGTCGTGCCGGGATAGCCGAGCCACGTCGCCTGGACCGGGGCGGCGCGGCGGCTGAACACGCGCAGCCGCGACCCGGCGGTATGGCCGGAGAGATCGACCAGGATGTCGACGCCGTCGTCGCGCACGAGGTTCAGCAGCGCGGCGTCGTCGAGTGCCGAAGCCGCCCGCCACGCCGCCGACGCCGCGCGCAGGCGCGCGGTGATGGCGTCGCTCTGCGGCTGGCAGGCGTAGCAGATCGTCTCGACCGCGGCGCGATCGAGCGCCTCGAGGACCGGCGCGAGGAAATAGGCGACCGGATGCGCCTTCAGGTCGGCGGAGACGAAGCCGACGCGCAACCGACGGCCGGGATCGCGGGCATCCGCCGGCGGCGGCGCCGGCGCGGCGGCGGCGTAGCGCGCCGCCCAGGCCCGGTGCGCGCGCACGATGTCGGCCGCGTCCGCCGTGTCGTCGTACTGCAGGTCGCAGAGCGCGTTTCGCGCCAGGTCGGCGGCGGTCGCTTCGTCCGCCGCGACCGCGGCCGCCGATTCGAGCCGTTCGACCGCGACGCGCGGCCGGCCGCGGATCATGTCGTCGGTCGCCAGCCAGGTCGCCGCCCCCGCGTCGTGCGGCGCGAGCTCGACCGCGCGCTCGAGGAGACGGCGCGCGGCGACGATGTCGCCGCAGCGCTGCCGCGCATGGCCGAGATTGACGAGGACAAGCGGATCGTTCGGCCGCGTGGCGAGGGCCCGTTCGAGGCACATCGCCGCGGCGGCGAGCCGGTCGGACCGCAGATTCACGACCCCGAGATTGACCAGCGCGTCGGTCATCGTCGCATCTGCGCCCAGCGCGTTGCGGAAGCACTGCGCCGCCTCGTCGAGCGCGTCGGTCTTCATCAGCGCGTTCCCGAGATTGAACCAGTGCGCCGCGCCCGCCCCCCCGCCGGCCGTCGCGCGGCGCAGGTGCGGCAGCGCCGCCTCGACAGCGTTGCGATCGAGCAGCGCCGCCCCCAGATTGCCGTGCGCCTCCGCATGGTCCGGGTCGGCCGCGAGCGCCGCCCGGTAGGCCGCTTCCGCGCCCGCCGTGTCGCCGCGCGCGGCGAGCGCGCTGCCGAGGTTGACCTGGATCTGCGCGATCTCCGGGTGCTCCTGCGCGGCCCGGCGCAGCGCGGCGATCGCCTCCGCCAGCCGGCCGGTGGCGCGCAGCGACAGCGCCGCGTTGACGCGGATCGCGACGAGATCCGGCCGCAGCTTGAGCGCCTTTTCGTAGCAGCGCAGCGCTTCGATGTGGCGGCCGCGATCGGCCAGCGCGTCGCCCTTCTGGGCCAGTTCGACCGCGCGCTGCGTCGCCGGGGCGCTGGCGCGCACGTTCATCGCCCGGCGCACCAGCCGCGCCAGGCGTCGCGCAGGCCGGCCGCGAAACCGGCCGCGAAGCGCGGCCCGTCGCAGACCGGAGAGGCCGCCACGCGTGCGCGCAGGGTCCCGCGCAGCGCCGCGAGCCGACCGGGATCGCCGGCGAGGCCGGCCACGATCGCGACGAAATCGTCGTCGTCCTTCGCCACCAGATCGGGCAGGCCCGCGTTGGTGAGATGGCTCAGCGAGTGGCGGCTGGAGAAGCGCCGGCCCGGCCGCGTCACGACGGGCACGCCCATCCACAGCGCCTCGAGCGTCGTGACGCCGCCGGAATACGGCAGCGAGTCGAGCGCGATGTCGGTTTCGCCGTAGCGCGCCAGCAGTTCGTGATGCGGCGACACGCCTTCGAGCCGCAGCCGTTCCGGTGCGATCCCGGCGGCGGCGAAGCCGGCCAGCAGCCGCTCGCGGTTGGCGACCGCGTCGATGCCCTTGTACTTGAGCAGCAGCCGCGATCCGGGCACGGCCTGCATCGCGCGCGCCCACAGCGCGATCGCGCGCGGCCCGATCTTGGCGGGGTTGTGGAAGCCCGCGAAGGTGACATGGCCGCGCGAGGACGCCGGCAGCGCCGTCACGCCGGGCGCGTAGTCGGGCGGCGCATAGCAGACATAGCCGTCGGGCAGCCGCAGCACGCGCTCGACGATGTCGCCTTCCCATCCCGCGGGCACGTGGAAGCGGTCCGCGATCAGCCAATCGATCGCCGCGAGCCCGGTCGTGCCGACATAGCCCGCCCACGTCATCTGCACCGGCGCCGGCTTGCGCGCGAAGGCGAGCAGCCGGTTGCCCGCGGTATGGCCGGCGAGGTCGATCAGGATGTCGATGCGCTCCGCCCGCACCCGCGCGGCGAGCGCCGCGTCGTCGAGCGCCGCCGCATCGACCCAGCGCGGCACCGCCGCGCGCAAGGCGGCGGTGAGGTCGTCGTTCGCGCCGCCGGCCGCGAAGCAGACCGGTTCGACCGCGGCGCGGTCGACATTCTCGAACAGGCGGCGGACGAAGAAGCCCACGGGATGGCGATTGAAATCGGCCGACACGAAGCCGACGACGATGCGGCGTTCGGGGTCGCGGGCGTTGTCGTGGGGCTGCCAGGCGGCGCGCAGCGGCTGGCCGTGACGGCGATCCCACTCGCGGTGCTCCGCGCGCAGCGCCTCGTCGTCGACGTCGTCGCGATAGTTGAGGCTGAACAGCAGGTTGCTGCGCGCCTGGGCGAGCCCGGGGTCGAGCGCGAGCGCGCGGCGGAGAGCGGCCTCCGCCTCGGCGAGCCGCCCCTGCGAATTGCGCACGGCGCCGAGATTCATGAACGCGCCGGCGAGCGTGTCGTCGAGCGCGACCGCGCGTTCCGCCGCCGCCGCCGCCTCGTCGAGGCGGCGCAGGTTGAACAGCGCCGCGGCGAGGTCGCCGTGATAGTTGGCGCGGTCCGGCGCCGCGGCGATGGCGCGCGCAAAGGCCTCCGCCGCGCCCTGCTGGTCGCCGCGCTGGGTGCGCAGGGCGCCGAGCAGGTGCAGCGCGTCGGCCGCTTCCGGCGCCAGCGCGAGCGCGCGATCGACCGCGGCGAGCGCGCCCGGCGGATCGCCCGATTCGCGGCGCGCCACGGCGAGATCCGTCCACGCCTCGGCGTCGTTCGGGCGGCGGGCGACGAGGGCTTCGAGCATCGCCAGCGCGCGCGCTTGCGCGCCGGTCTTGAGCAACGAGGCGGCGAGACTGCGGGCCGCTTCGGCGTCGTCGGGCGCGAGCGCGAGCGCATGCTCGAAGGCTTCGGCGGCGCCGGCCGGGTCGTCGCGCTGGGCGCGCACGAGGCCGCGCACGCGCCACGCGCCGGCGGCCTTGGGATCGAGCGCGAGCGCGCGATCCGCCGCCGCGAGCGCTTCGTCGAAGGCGCCGCGGTGCTGGGCGATCACCGCCTGGTTGACCGCCAGCGGCGCGCGGTCCGGCGCGAGCGCGACGGCGCGCGCGACCAGCGCCGCCGCCTCCTCGCGCGCGCCCGCCTTGTCGAGCGCGAGCGCCAGATTGTTGAGCGCGTCGGGCGAATCGGGCTGCTGGGCGAGTGCCGCGCGGAACGCGTCGGCGGCCTCGCCGTAGCGGCCGAGCCCGTCGAGAACCATGCCGAGGCCGGTGTGCGTGTGCGGCGGCGCCGCAGGCACGAGGGCGATCGCCCGGCGCAGCGCCTGTTCGGCGCCGGCAAGATCGCCGAGCGCGCGCCGCGTCATGCCGAGGTTGTGCCAGGCGTTGGCGTTGGCGGGTTCCGCGGCGATCACCGCCGCAAAGGCCGCTTCGGCGTCGCGGTCGCGGCCTGCGAAGCGATAGGCGGCACCGAGGTCGTTGCGCAACACCGTCGCGTCCGGCGCCGCCGCGACGGCGCGTTCGAGCCGCTGGACCGCGTCGGCCACCCTGCCCGCCTGGAGCGCCAGATGGGCCGAGAGATGCAGCGCATCGACATGCGTTGGGTGCGTGCGCAGGATGCGCTCGCACTGCGCCGCCGCCTCGTCCTTCTGGCCGCGCTGGAGGGCGCCGATCGCGACCGCGAAGTCGGCGTCGAGCGTCGCGCTCATCCCGGCATCCGCGTGCACCAGTCGCGCCACATCATCCGGTAGCCGTCGGCGACGTTGCGCGCGAGGCCGGCGACGTCGCAGAGCGGCGAGGCCTGCATGCGCGCGCGCAGGCCCGCACGCAGCGCGGCGAGCGCGCCGCGGTCCTGCGCCCAGCGCACCGCGTGCGCGACGTATTCGTCGGCACTGGCGGCGACGAATTCGGGCAGGCCGACCTGCTGCATCAGGCTCGCCCCCACCCGCGCGGCGTGGCGGTCGCCCTTCAGGGTGAGCACCGGCACGCCCATCCACAGCGCCTCGCATGTCGTCGTCGTGCCGCAATAGGGCGCGGGGTCGAGCGCGATGTCGATCTTGCCGTAGAGCTCGAGATGTTCGATCACCGTCGGGCTGCGCGGCACGATCTCGAAGCGGTCCTCAGGCAGGCCCGCGGCGACGAAGCGCGCGCGATACATCGCGCGCGTCGGCTCGTCGACCGCATAGCTGCCCTTGAGCAGCAGGCGCGACCCGGGCACCGCCGCGAGGACCCGCGCCCACAGGCGCAAGGTCGTGTCCGAAAGCTTGGCGAGGTAGTTGAACGACCCGAAGGTGAGCGGCCCGTTCGCGCCCGGCAGCGGCGACACCGGCAGGTCCTCCACCGGGCCGACATAGGCGTGAAAGCCCGGCAGGCGCAGCACGCGCTCGCTCGACAGGGCGTCGTCCTCCGGCGGGTCGCAGACGGCGTCGCTGATGCGCCAGTCGATCGCCGACAAGCCGGTCGTTCCGGGATAGCCGAGCCAGCTCACCTGCACCGGCGCCGGCTTCGATGCGAACATCAGCATGCGCGAGCTCGGCTGGTGCCCGGCAAGGTCGACGAGGATGTCGATGCCGTCGTGCCGGATCATGTCGGCGAGCGCATCGTCGTCGACCGCATGGACGTGGCGGAACAGGTTGGACAGGCCGCGGATCGTCTCCGTGTTCTCGTCCGGCCGGTGCCAGTCCGAATAGCAGGCGATGTCGAAGCCGGCGCGGTCGTGCGCGCCGAGGAACGGGAGGAAGAAGATCGAAACCGCGTGGCGGCGAAAATCCGGCGACACGTAGCCGACGCGCAGGCGGCGTTCCGGCGCGCGGTCGTTGGCGAAGGGCCGGGTGAACAGGCGCGCCGGCTTGCCGTGCATGTCGTCCCAGGCGCGATGCGCCGCGGCGAGCGACGCGGCGTCGTCGCGATCGTGGAGCAGGCGCGCGCGCAGCACGGCGCTGCCGGCGGCGGCGCGCGCGCGCGGCTCGAGCCCCGGCAGGGCGCCGGCGGCCTCGTAGCATTCGATCGCCGCGTCGGCGTCGCCGAAATGGGCATAGGCATCGCCGAGCCGCGTGATCAGCGTGAAGTTCGGCGCCAGCATCGCGCGCACGCGCCGGCCCATCTCGATCGCGGTCGCGAAGCGGCCGGCGTCGTCGTGGATGCTGACGAGGCAGGTCAGCGCGCCGGGGTGCTGCGGGTCGATCGCCAGCGCCCGTTCGAACGCGGCCTGCGCATCGGCGAGCCGGCCGAGGGCCGACAGCGCATTGCCGTGCGCGACATGCGCTTCCGGCCGGCGCGGCTCGACGGCGATCGCGCGCCCCGCCGCCGCCTCGGCGGCGGCGAAGCGGCCGAGCATCTGGTTCGCCGTTGCCAGCATCAGCAGGGCATGCGCGTCGCGGCGGTCGAGCGCGACGCAGTTGTCGAGCGAGAGGACCGCGGCCGCGAGCTGCCCGCTGCGCGCCAGCGCCGCGCCGAGGTCGCGGTGCGCCTGCGGCGATGCCGGATCGAGCCGGGTGACGGTGCGCAAGGCCTCGATCGCCTCCGCGTCCCGGTGGAGGTCCACCAGCGCGAGGGCGCGGTGATAGTGGATCGCCGGATCGTCGGGCCGCGACGCAGCGGCGCGATCGAAGTGCCCGATCGAAGCGGCGGCGTCGCCGGCTTCGCGCAGGAAGCGGCCGAGAAAGTAGTTGGCATCGGGCTGCGCCTTGTCGCGCGCCAGCACGCGGCGGCACAGTCGCGTCGCGGCGGGAACGTCGCCGCGCTGCGCATGGGCGGCGGCCGCCTCGAGGTCCTTGAGGATCGTCATGCGATGCGGTCGCGCCGGTCGGGCTTGGTCGTTGTCATGGCGGCGATCTTCGCGATCCGCGGGCCGAAATCAACTCCGCCCGCGGCGCGGCGGCAAAATACTTCGCCGGCGGGGCGGCCGGCGCGAAGGCAAAAAAAAGGGGGTGGCCGAAGCCACCCCCCAATCGAACGTGCGTCTTCGGATGGCTTAGAACACCACCGAGATGCCGCCGAACACACCGGTGAACCGGTTGCTCTGCGGGTTGGCGCTGTTCGCGTTCGTGGCGCCGACCGACACCGTCGTGCCGCTCGCCGGAGCCGCGCCCGGGCCAACCCAGTTGCCCGCGTTCCACTGGTTGCCAGTGATCTTGCCGTGGAAGAACCCGAGTTCGGCATAGACGCCTGGCCCAAGCTGGTAGGAGCCGTTGACACCGATCGCCGTCATGCGGTCACGCGAGCCGCAGGCGCCGGCCGTGAGGGCCGAGGTGCTGCAGTCCGAGTTGTAGCCGCGCAGGTAGTTCACGGCGACGGCCCACGGGCCGTACTGGTACGTCGCACCGAGGGTCCAAGCGTAACCGTCGAGCACGACGTTGTTCGGATAGCCGACCGCGCCGAGGTTCGAGTTGGTCACGACGCCCGGGCCGCCGGTGATACGACCGCCGCGCTGACGGCCATACGAACCACCGACCGAGAAGCCGGCATAGCCGACCGCACCGCCGACGAACAGGAACGACGGATCGGGAGCCGCACCGCCGCCACCGACGCCCGTGCCGCCGGTCTGACCGGACAGCGAGCCGAAGCCGGCGGAGTCAGGCGCATAGGCCTTCGAGTAACCAGCCGACACGCGCACGACGATGCCCGGGTCGAAGGTCCGCACGAAGTTACCGGCAATGCCCCACTCGTTGCGGGCGATCGCGTTCGAGCCGTTCTCCAGCGCGATCGAGTTCGCAGCGACCGAGTAGTTCTGACGGACCGACGGAGCGAAGTGAGCGCCGAGCTGGAAGCCCTCGATGCGCGGCGTGTAGTACGCGATCAGCGTACGACGCGACGAGCCGAGGTTGCCGTTATCCGGGCCGGTCATCGTCGAGGAACCGAAACCGGAACCCGACGGATTGAGGACCGCGTGCGCCAGAACCGAGCTGGTGATCCACTGGGCCGTGTGACCGCGATAGATATCGGGCTCGCGGTATTCCATCTGGCCCCACGACGCCGTCGCATCGCCGATCTGCAGGATGCCGAAGCGGGCCGAGTTGACGTAGGCATAGGCGCGGCGAGTCGCGATCGCATTGGTGGCGTTCGAGATCGACGTATCCCACTCGACGAAGTAGCCGGGGTTGAACCCGTTGTCGAGGTTGATGCCGGCGTCGAGGCTGAGACGGCTGTAGGAGTGAACCGTCGCGTTCACCGCACGGGCGTTGTTGGCGCTGCCCGGGGTCGTGACGTTGCCGCCCGTCGTGACGGACACGCCCGTCACCGACGTCGCGCCGACGTCATCGTTCCATGCACCGCCGACCCAGCCCGTGACGAAGCCACGGAACTGAATGACGAAGCGCGGCGGGCTGCTCGCGGGCGCGGAAGCGCCGTACGGCGGAATGTTCTGAGACGACGGGCCGACGGACCCCGGCTGCGCGAACGCAGCCGACTGGGCGTAAGCCTCAGTCCCAGCAACCAACAGACTGGCCGCCACCAGTGCTGTCGATGCCAGCAATTGCTTCTTCATCAGGTACCTCTCCGGTTGACAAGAACCGGTCCCCGTTAAGGTACCGGTCCAGTTTTGGGGCAAGAGCCCCCTGCTTGCGACCAAACGCGCGCTATTTGCCTCGCGCGGTTGGATATTTGCCCGCCGGCAGCGGAGAGCGTCAAGCGATGACTCCCCGGTATGTGTCGAAATTTGCTCACTGTTGCCGGACTGCAACAGAACAAAACTGGAACGGAATAGGCGGGCAGTCCATCGCGTTGAACCGCTGCCGGCCCGATGCGATCGCGGGGCGGCGGGGGCGATCCGCTTCGGCGGTGTCCCCACAATGTGCCAATGGTACCTTCACGTGCCTTGTTGGCCAAACACCCGGTCTGCTAAGGTCCGCCGCCGTGGCCGGGACCGGCCGGTTTGCACGCATCTTACTCATTGGGCGAGGTTTTTCGGCATGGTCGGCGGTCAGCGCTTCGGTCATTTCCGGTATTTTTCCGGCATTCTGCTTGCCGCCTCGCTCGGCCTGTCGGCGTGCGAGAACCTTCGCACCGAAGGTCCCGGCGAGATCGGCGGCACGCAATCCCAGGCGCGCTCGCGGCTGACCGGCGAAGGCGGCGGCACGCTGCTGTCGCTGGGCGGGCGCAATTCCGGCACGCCGCAGGGCGCGACCCTGGGCGTCAACAGCTTCCTGTGGCGCGCGTCGCTCGACACCATCGCCTTCATGCCGCTCGCCTCGGCCGACCCGTTCGGCGGCGTCATCATCACCGACTGGTATTCGCCGCCCGAGTCGCCGGACGAGCGCTTCAAGGCGACGGTCTACATCCTCGGCCAGCAACTGCGCGCCGATGCGGTGCGCGCGCAAGTCTTCCGCCAGCGGCGCGGCGGCGCCGTCGCGGCCGCTCCGGCGCGCGGCCGCCCGGCGCCGCCGCGCCCCGCCGACGGACCATGGACGGATGTCGCCGTCGATCAGAACGTCGTGACCGAGCTTGAGAACGCGATCCTCACCCGCGCGCGCCAGCTGCGCATCGACTCGGGCGCGCGCTCCTGATTTTTCCGCGGACGGCCTGACGCCGCGCGCGGCGGGACTTTCCAGCCGCGTGCGGATCGCTTAGGGTCCGCCGGCCATGGCAAAGTACAATTTCAAAGAGTCCGAGACGAAGTGGCAGGCGGCGTGGGACGCCGCCGGCGCCTTCGCCGCGCGCGAGAACCCGGGCCAGCCCAAGTACTACGTGCTGGAGATGTTCCCCTATCCGTCGGGGCGCATCCATATGGGCCATGTCCGCAACTACACGATGGGCGACGTGGTGGCGCGCTCGATGCGCGCGCGCGGCTACAACGTGCTGCATCCGATG
>JAEUKZ010000033.1 GCA_016793045.1 Alphaproteobacteria bacterium | reverse complement strand
CTGCAGCGCGTCGCCGAACGGCTTGACGCCGCGGTGGCGACGACGATCAGCGGCCAGGGCTCGATCTCCGAACGCCATCCGCTCGCGGTCGGCGTCGTCGGCTCCAATGGCGGAACGCCGGAGACCCGCGCCCTCGTCGATCGCGCCGACCTGGTGATCTTCGTCGGCTGCCGTGCCGGGTCGGTGACGACCGAGCGCTGGCGCCATCCCGCGCCCGGCGCGATGCCGGTCGCGCACGTCGATGTCGATGCCGCGACGATCGGCGTCAACTACCGTACCGAGGCCGCCGTCGTCGGCGACGCCAGGCTGGTGCTCGACGCGCTCGACGAGGCGCTCGGCGCGGTGGCGCCGCGCGATTCGGGAACGCGTGCCGCCGTCGCTGCGGCGCGCCGCGCCAAGGCCGAGCGCTTCGCGGCGCTGGCGAAGTCGGACGAGGCGCCGATCCGGCCGGAACGGCTGGTCGCGGAACTGCAGGCGGTTCTGCCGGACGACGCGGTGATCGTCGCCGATCCCGGCACGCCGTGCCCGTATTTCTCGGCCTGGTACGAATTCGCGCGGCCGGGCCGCCACTTCATCTCCAACCGCGCGCACGGCGCGCTCGGCTATTCGATGTCGGCGGCGGTCGGCGCGCATTACGGACGGCCGGGCAAGACGGTGGTTTCGGTGATGGGCGACGGCAGCTTCGGCTTCACCTGCGGCGAACTCGAGACGATCGTGCGCAACCGGCTGCCGATCGTCTTCGTGGTGGTGAGCAATGCCGTCTACGGCTGGATCAAGGCCGGCCAGAAGACGCAGTTCGGGCAGCGCTATTTCTCCGTCGACTTCTCCGAAAGCAACCACGCGCGCATTGCGGAGGCGTTCGGCGTCAAGGCGTGGCGCGTGACCGATCCCAACGGGCTGCGCGCCGCACTGTCGGCCGCGCTCGACGCGGGCGGCCCGGCGCTGGTCGACGTCGTCTGCCAGCCGCTGCACGAAGCCGCGGCGCCGGTGTCGGAGTGGATCGCCTGAACATGACCGGCATCCTGGGCTGGTTCGACCAGAAGCGATTCGATCGTCTGCGCATCGGCGTCGGCTGGGCGGCCCTGGTCGGCCACATGCTGTTCGTCTTCGTCAATGCGATGGTCAATCCGCGCGTCGCCGACTCGACGCCGGCCTATCGCACCGCCACGCGGCTGTGGTGGCGCGGCGAGGACGTCTACGGTGCGGCTGATCTCGTCGCCAGCATCTTCCAGTTCAACAATCTGCCCGCGCACATCGTGCTGTTCACGCCGTTCTGGGCGGTGGGCCAGCCGCTTGGCGGCGCGCTGTGGCGGGTGTTCTCGATCGCGGTGTTCGCGGCGGGCCTCGCCCGTCTCGCCGTTCTGCTCGCGCCGCGGCGCGCGGCGGTGGCGATCGCGGTCGCCTTCCTGGTGATCCAGCCATCGGCGTCTTCGGTCTTCACCAGCGGCCAAGTCCACGTCGTCATGCTCGGCCTGATGATGCTGGCGATGGCGGACATCGCCGTTCTGCGCTGGTGGCGGGCGAGCCTGTGGCTTGCGCTCGCCGTCGCCTTCAAGCCGCTGGCGGTCGTGCTCGTGCTGCTGTGCTTCGCGGTCTATCCGGCGATCCGCGCCCGCCTCGCCGCGTCGATCGCGCTGGTGATCGCGATTCCGTTCATCCATCCCGACCCGGGATTCGTCGCGTCCGAATACGTCGTCTTCGCCCAGAAGATGGTGTTCTCCGCTCAGCCCGAAGGCGGCAAATGGGCTTTCATCGGCACGCTGGTCGAATGGTCCGGCGTCGATTTCAGCGGCCGGTTCTGGCTCGGGGTCAGCGCCGCCGCCGCGCTGGCGACGCTCGGACTGGCGGCGCTTGCCCGGCGCGACCTCGACCCGCGCCGCGCCGCGCTCGCGATCACGATGCTCGCCTTCGGGTACCTGCTGCTGTTCAACCCGCGCACCGAGCCGAACTCCTACATCGCGCTCGGCGTGTTGATGGGATTCGGCGCGATCGACCTGTCCTTGCTGCGTGGCCGGGAGCGGGCCGCCGTCTTCGTCTGGCTCGCCGCCGCGGTGGTCGGCCCGCGCGGCCGGATGATCGATCCGTGGCTGCTTCCCGGCATGGCGGTCGTATTCCTTTCCTGGTACCTGCCGGCGTTCTGGCGTTGGCGTGGTCCGCGTGAACAGCCCCGCCTGGAGCGCGGCGCGGCCGGCGGCTAGACTGCAAGCCGGGCCGGCGAGGGGAGCGCGTGCAATGGCGACGAAGCTCGGGACGCAGCGGCGCGACGGCATCACCGCGGCGGAGTGGCGCCTGCGCCTCGATCTCGCCGCGTGCTACCGGATCTTCGACCACCTCGGCTGGGCCGAGATGATCTTCAACCACATCACCGTGCGCGTGCCGGGGCCGGAGCGGCACTTCCTGATCAATCCGTTCGGCCTCACCTATCGCGAGGTGACGGCGTCCAACCTGGTCAAGATCGACCGCCAGGGCCGCCCGGTCGGTCCCGCACACCACCCGGTCAATCCCGCCGGCTTCATCATCCATGCCGCGATCCACGGCGCGCGCGAGGATGCGCATTGCGTGATGCACACCCACACGACGGCCGGCATGGCGGTCGCATGCAAGGAACGCGGCCTCAGCCACGACAACTTCTACGGCGCGCAGCTGTGGGGCCGCGTCGCCTACCACGATTTCGAGGGCATCACCGTCCATGCCGACGAACAGCCGCGGCTGCTCGCCGCGATCGGCGCCAAGGACGTGGTCATTCTGCGTCATCACGGCCTGCTCGTGCTCGGTCCGTCCATCGAAAGGGCGTTCATCGATCTGTGGACGCTGCAGCGTGCCTGCGACGTGCAATGCGGCGCCGATGCGCTCGCCGGCGCCACGGCGCCGCTTCCGCAGGCGGTGATCGAGAAGACGGCGCGCGACTGCGCCGTCTTCGACTCCGTCGGCAATACGGCGCGGCTGGTGTTCGATGCGATGGTCCGCCGCGTCGCCGCGATCGACGCGTCGTTCCGCGATTGAGCGGGTCGGCGAATGCGGCATCGTCCGCCGCCGCCTGGCAGGTTCCGCCGGCCGGCCGGCTTGTCGTGGACCATGTCGCGCACTTCGTCGCCGATCTCGATGCCGCAGCGGCCGCGCTCGCGGCGATGGGGTTCGCGCTCACGCCGCTCTCGGTCCAGCGGAACGCCGGGCCGGACGGCGTCCCGGTTCCCGCGGGGGCGGCCAACCGCTGCGCGATGCTGGCGCGCGGCTATCTCGAGTTCCTCACGCCGATGGTCGCGCCGGATGCGCCCGCAACGCCGATCGCGGCGGAGCTGCGCGCGGCGATGGCGCGGCACGTCGGCGTGCATCTGCTGGCCTTCGGCAGCGCGGACATCGCGCGCGATCGGGCCCGACTGGCCGCTGCGGGCTTCGCGCCGCTGCCGCCGGTCGCCCTGCAGCGCACGGTGCCCACGGCGGACGGCGAAACGGCGGCGCGCTTCTCGGTGCTGCGCGTGACGGCGGGGGCGATGGCTGAGGGGCGCGTGCAGTTCGTCCACCACCTCACGCCGGCGGCGATCTGGCAGGACCGCTGGACGACGCAACCCAATGGCGCAGTCGGGCTTGCGGGCGTCGTCATCGCCGCGGACGATCCCGCGGACGCGGCGTCGCGCTATGCGCGGTTCACGGGGTTGCCAGCGGATTTCGGGTCGGTGGCCGCAATCGCGACCGATCGCGGAATCGTCCTGTTCGTCACGCCGGAACAAGCGGTGCAGCGGCTCGGCATCGCGCCGCCACAGACCGGGCGCTTCGCCGCCAGCGTCATCGCATGCGCGGACGTGGCGCGTTTTGCCGCGATGGCGGCGGCGTCCGGGTGCGGCGTGCAGCACCTGCGCGGTGCGGCGTGCATCGCCCTGCCGCCGGCCCTGGGCGGTACGATGCTGGCGATCGGCGCTGAGGCCGACCCGCGCAGTCTCGCCGCCCGCTGAGCTATATGCGCCCGGTCAGGGCCAGGATCAGGAGCACGATCAGCACGATGCCGAGGGTGCCGCTCGGGTAGTAGCCCCAGCTTGCGCTATGCGGCCAGGTCGGCAAGGCGCCGACCACGAGAATGATGAGAATGATGAGCAGAATGATGGACATCTTGGTCCCCTCTTTCGCGCGCGGTCGCGGTTGCTGAGGAGAACGCCGCCCAGAGTGGCGGGTTGCACGCACCCAAGGCGGCCGGTCGCGGCGCGGTGCCGCGCACGCATTGTCGAATGCCAGGATCATCGCGCGCTACCGCGGCAAACTGATATGATCGCCGCGGCCACTACGACGGAGAGAGCCTGCACCGATGATAGATCCCGCTCCTTCCATTGCCGGATTCGACTTGCTGCGCGGCAAGCAGTCGGCCGTCGATGGTCGCGGCAGCTGGAAGCTGAACGCGATCGACGGCGTGCGGTTTCGCCCGACCCGGCCCGTTCCGCACGAGGACGGGCACGTGACCGAGATCGCCCGCCACGGCTGGGACCTGTTGGACGCGCCGATCCTGCAGGTCCACATGTCAACGACGTTGCCCGGTCGGGTGCGCGCCTGGGGGCTGCATCGCGCCAGCACCGACCGGCTGTTCGTGGTGCGCGGGTTGGTGCGGATCGCGTGCTACGACGGTCGCACCGACTCGCCCACCTTCGGCCGGATCAACGAGATCACGCTGAGCGAGCGAAATCCCGGTCTCATCACCATTCCGCCCGACGTCTATCACGGCTGGAAGAACATCGGCGTCGACGAGGCGGTCGTCGTCAACATGCCGACCAGCCGGTACGACTACGA
>JAEUKZ010000025.1 GCA_016793045.1 Alphaproteobacteria bacterium | reverse complement strand
GGGGCCGGCCGGCCGCTGGGTCCCGCGCGCGGCCCTCCCCATCCCGCGCAGCGAGATGGCGTGGGCGACCGCCTGGGCCGGGCGGATGCATGTCGTCGGCGGTTATGGTGAGGGCCGCGTCGATCGCGGCTATCACCACATCTACAATCCCGACGAGGACCGCTGGTACAACGGCGCGACGCTGCCGCGCGGCGCCAACCACGTCGCGGTCGCGGCCGACGCCGGGCGCGTCTATGCGCTCGGCGGCTTCATCGAGCAGAACCGCAACCCCGACACCAACGCCTATTTCTACGAGGTCGCAAGCGACCGCTGGACGGCGATTGCGCCGCTGCCGCGTCCGCGCGGCGCCGCGGCGGCGGTCATTCTCGACGGCAAGCTGCACCTGATCGGCGGCGCCTCGGCGCCGACGGCGGAGCGTGCCAGCGTCGGCTGGCACGAGGTCTACGATCCTCAGGCCGACCGCTGGCAGACGCGCAAGGCGCTGCCCGGCGCGCGCGACCATGTCGGCTGCGTGGCGGAGAACGGCCGCATCCACGTCATCGGCGGCCGCTTCAACACCTTCGAGTACAACACCGAGCTGCATCACGTTTACATCGCCCAGCGCGACACCTGGGAGGTGCGCGCGCCGCTGCCGACCGCGCGTTCCGGCCACGGCCTGGTGATCTATCGCGGCCGGTACTACGCCATGGGCGGCGAAGGCGGAATCATCGGCCAGCAAGGCCAGCAGCGCGTCTTCGGCCAGATGGAAAGCTACGACCCCGCCACCGACACCTGGCAGAAGCACGCGCCGATGCCCACACCGCGCCACGCCGTGGCGGCCGTGACGATCGGCGACTGGATCTTCGTCGCCGGCGGCGGCGCCGTGCTCGGCGGCAGCGTCCAGTCGGCGGTTCACGAGGCCTTCACCCTGTCCTGATCCGGCGCGGCGGCGGCGAAGCGCCGCCGCCGCGTCCGTCGGTCTCTCTCGGATTCACGCGCTTGTCCTGGCTTTCGCGCGCGCTGGCCGCGCTCATCCTCCTCTTCCTCCCCGGCGCCGCCGGCCGCGCCCAGGTCGCGCCGATCGCCGTGGGCGCCAGCCCGGTGCCGCTGATGGCGGACGGCTCCGCCGAGCAGCGCGTCGGCCGCCTCGTCTTCCGCGGCGGGCTCGCGCTCGACGCGTCGCACCAGCGCTTCGGCGGCTGGTCCGACCTGTGGGTGGCGCAAGACGGCTCGCGGCTGATCGCGATCTCGGACCGCGGCTCGTGGATGGAGCTGCGGCTGGTCCACGACGCGCAGGGCCGGCTGACCGGCGTCGGTCCCGCGCGCATCGGGCCGCTTGGCGACCCGCGCGGCCTGCAGCTTCACGGCAACCCGTCCGACGCGGAGGGGCTGGCGGCGCTGCCCGACGGCGGCTTCCTGGTTTCGTTCGAGCGCCGCCACCGCATCTGGCACTATCCCGCCGCGCCGGTGCCGTTCGGCCGGCCGCCGCGCCTGCTGCCGACGCCGCCGGGAATCGCGGCGGCGCCCGACAACGGCGCGCTCGAAGCGCTGGCACGGCTCGCCGACGGCCGGCTCGTCGCGATCGCCGAGGCGCTGGTCGAGAACGGCGCGCACGCCGCCTGGGTGTTCGCCGACGAGCGCTGGGGCCGCTTCTCCTATCGCGCCGAACCCGGCTTCAGCCCCGCCGGCGCAGCCGGGCTCCCGGGCGGCGACCTCATCGTGCTCGAACGCGCCTTCGCCTTCCTCGCCGGCTTCCGCGTGCGGCTGACCCGCGTGCCGCAGGCGCAGCTCGGCCCCGGCGTCGCCGCGCGCGGCGCCGAACTCGCGCGGCTCGATGCACGGCACACCGTCGACAATTTCGAAGGCGTGGCGACGCGCGCCGGTGCCAACGGCGAGACGCTGCTCTACCTCATCGCCGACGACAATTTCGTACGCTGGCAGCGCACGCTGCTGATGATGTTCGCGATCGCCGACTGAAGACTTGCCGGCGCGGACGCGCCCAACAAAAAAGCCCGTCGGGCGGACGGGCTTTTGAAGGTGGGATCGGAAAGAGGAGTCTTGTTCTTATCTCAGGCTGCGGCGGCGGCGCGGCGCGCTTGCACCTTCGCCACCCGCTTCTTCAGGCGCAGCGTTTCCTGGTCGAGCTTGGCATCCGGCGTCGCCGCGAGCCAGGCATCGAGGCCGCCCGCATGCTCGACGGTCTTGAGGCCGTTGGTCGACAGGCGCAGACGGATGCGCTGGTTGAGCGCGTCCGAGATCAGCGTCACCGGCTGCAGGTTGGGCAGGAAGCGACGCTTCGTCTTGTTGTTGGCGTGGCTGACATTGCGGCCAACCAGAACGCCCTTGCCGGTCACAACACAACGCCGGGCCATTTGTATCACCTTGAACGCGAGCGAAATTCGGGGGCGGGCCGGGCCCGCGGGAGGCGCAGGTTTTACGGCCTCGCCCGGCCCCCGTCAAGGACTGCGGCAAGGATCGTGCGGGCGGCCGCACCAGGGGTCATAAGCCCTTGAGAAACCTTATTTTCTAGATCGCCGAGCCGGCCGGAGACGGCGCGGTCGGCGCGCAGATGGGCGCGCAGCGCCTCGTCGATCTCCCCCCACATCCAGCCCACCGCCTGGGCCGCGCGGCGGCCCTGGAGGCCCGATTCCCCGAGCGCCGACCGATGGCGGCCGATCGCCGCCCACACCGCATCCATGCCGCGGCGCTCGAGCGCCGACACCGGAATCACCGGCGGCACCCATTTGCCGCGCCCGCCATGGAGCAGCGGCATCGCCGCGGCATAGTCGGCCACGGTGCGGCCTGCGGCGGCGGCGAGATCGCCGTCGGCCTTGTTGACCAGCAGCAGGTCGGCGATCTCGACGATGCCCTTCTTGAGTCCCTGCAACTCGTCGCCGCCCGCCGGGGGCAGCATCAGCACGAAGAGATCGACCATGTCGGCGACCGCGATCTCCGACTGGCCGACGCCGACGGTCTCGACGATGACGACGTCGAAGCCGGCCGCCTCGCAGACCAGCAGCGCCTCGCGCGTGCGCCGTGCCACCCCGCCGAGCGTGCCGCCCGCAGGCGACGGCCGGATGAATGCAGCCGTAGCGCGTGAAAGATCGGGCATGCGAGTCTTGTCGCCGAGGATCGAGCCGCCCGAGCGCGGGCTCGACGGATCGACCGCGAGCACGGCGACGCGGCGGCCGGCCTCGATCAGGTGCAGGCCGAAGGCCTCGACGAAGGTCGACTTGCCGACCCCGGGCGGCCCCGAGATTCCGAGGCGCGCCGCGCCACCGGTCGCCGGCAGCAGCTGCGCGAGCAGCGTCTCCGCCTTCGCCTGGTCGTCGGGGCGCGTCGATTCGACGAGCGTAATCGCGCGCGCGAGGGCGCGGCGATCGCCGCCCCGCACGGCCTCGGCGAGCGCGTCGATCGGATCAGGCTTCGCCATCGCGGGCCTACGCGATGCCGCTGCGGCCCATTTCGAGGTACTTCTCGCGGCGGCGCGCCTTGAGGACGTCCGGACTGTCGGACGCGAGGCCGTCGAGTTCGCGGCGGATCGCCGTGCCGAGAGCCGCGATGGCGCGCTCGTGGTCGCGATGGGCGCCGCCCATCGGCTCGGGCACGATGGCGTCGATGATGCCGAGCTTCATCAGGTCCTGCGCGGTGAGCTTGAGCGCCTCAGCGGCGTCCTTCGCCTGCTCGGCGCTGCGCCACAGGATCGAGGCGCAGCCTTCCGGCGTGATCACCGAGTAGACCGCGTGCTCGAACATCAGCACGCGGTTCGCCGCGGCGATCGCGATGGCGCCCCCCGATCCGCCTTCGCCGAGGATGGCGGCGACGAAGGGCACGCGGATCGCCATGCAG
>JAEUKZ010000015.1 GCA_016793045.1 Alphaproteobacteria bacterium | reverse complement strand
AGTGTCGGTGACGATTTCCGCGATGGCAAGATCACCTTGCCGGTCATCCTTGCCTTCCTGCGCGGCGATGAGAGCGAACGCAAGTTCTGGCGCCGCACCCTCGAGGAACAGGAACAGGCCGACGGCGATCTCGGTCGTGCGATCGAGCTGATGCAGAAGCACGGCAGCCTGCGCGACACGGTCGATCGCGCGCGCCACTACGGCGCCATCGCCCGCGACGCGCTCGGCGTGTTCGCCGACGGGCCGGAGAAGCGCGTCCTGGCCGACCTCATCAGCTTCGCGATCAATCGCGCCTATTAGACGTCGCGCCCGCCGGTTGCGCTTGCGGCGCCGCCAGCGCGGGGCTATAAGCATGGCCCCGCGGGGCGCCTGCCGCCCCGGTCCGTCCAGTCGGAGTGTAGCTCAGCCTGGTAGAGCACTAGCTTCGGGAGCTAGGGGCCGGAGGTTCAAATCCTCTCACTCCGACCATTTCCTTGATGTTGCACGCTGTTCCGCCCCGGTTTTCACAGGGGCGGCGCGCCTGACAATTCGACGCGCAGGTCCTCGTACTTGCCGTTGGCATTGCGCGGGATGTCGTCGCAATAGCGGAATGCGACCCGGAACGGATGGCCGAAGCCGGCGACCATCGTATCGCGGATGCGCGCCTCCTCCTCCGCCGTCAGCCGCCGGCGCGCGACCAGGCGGAGTTCGATCTCCTCCGTGCTGCGCTGGACGATCTGGTGCTGGATGATCGACGGCATTGCGGCGAGCATCTTCTGGGCGAAGTAGGGGTAGATCCGCTCGCCCGACGGCAGGAAGAACAGGGCGCGCGTCCGGCCGAGGACGCGCGCAATGACCGGCAGCGTCCGCCCGCACGGGCACGGGCTGCCGACCTCGGCGAGGTCGCCGATCTCGTAGCGGATCAGCGGCATGGCGAAATTGTGGAGCGCGGTCACCACGACGCGGCCGACCTCGCCCGGCGCGCAGGGTCGACCCTCGCCGTCGAGGATTTCGACCAGGAGGTTCTCCGCCTGCACGTGGAGCCGGCCGTATTCCGCACATTGCAGCGCGATGTGGCCGACCTCGACGGCACTGTAGACGTCGGAGATCTCGACCCCCCAGGCCGCGCGGCAGGCAGCGCGAGCCTCGTCGGGCAGGACCTCGCCGGAGCTGCGCACCCCGCGCAGCGACGGCAGGGCGATCCCGTGCTCGATGCTATGGCGGGCAAGGAAGAGAAGGTTGAGGCCGAAGCTCAGCAGATAGGCCGGCGTCTCACGCTGCAGCCACGCGATCTGCTCGGCCAGGCTGCAGCGCACGTCGAGCATCACCGCCGGCCCGGTCGGATAGGTCGACGCGACCGGAGGGCCCCAGTCGTCGAAGCGCGAGGCCAACGGCCCATTGAAGTCGGCCGGCCGCCGTTCGTCGTTGCGGATCGCCGCGAATTTCGCCCCCAGGTCGCGACGATGCCAACGTTCCTCGCGCAGCGTGAAGGCATCCCAGAAGAGCTGCACCAGGGCGGTCTTGCGCACGGTCAGCGGCGTGCCCGTCGACCCGGATGTCGCGGCGTTGACGACCGCGCCATGCTGCGGCGGCACCGCGGTACTGTGGAGCGCGGTCCCGGCATTCTGGACGTCGCGACGCGTCAGCGTCGGCAGCGCCGCCCACTGCGCGGGCGCGATCGGCGTATCGCCTGCCCCGGCGAACGCAGCCAACGCATCGCGATAGTACGGCACAGTACGTGCGGCATGGCCGACGAGCCGGGCGAGTTGGCGCAACTGCCGGTCACGATGGACGTCCGGCGGTATGCCCTGACTCTCTTCGAGTTGCTGGAGGACCGCGAGAACCAGCGCCGACGCATTGGTCGGCAGGGCAGGCCAATGAACGCCGTCGATGCCGGAATGCGGCACCGGCATGGCAAAAGTGTCGCGCGGATCTGGCAAAACGGATCGCTCCCGAAAGGGAACGTCAGTCTAGCCGATCCCGCGCGATCGGCGCGTGCGTCAGTTCCAGAATCAATCGACCCGGCGGCGGCGGCGCACGAGGATGCCAGCCGCGATGAGCCCCGTCGCGAAGAGTCCAAGCCCCGCCGGTTCCGGCACCGCCGCAACAACCGGGTCATAGGTATAGGTCACGGTCAGACCGCCGGCCCATGACGCACTGGCCGATACGTCGCAAACCGCCGGGGCGACGGTTATCGACGTGCACACGAAACCAGAACCGGTACCCGAAGTTCCCAGGGGCACGCTCAGCTTCATTTCGACCGTCAGGTCGAACGTGGCGCCGCCGATGAAAGGCGACAGACCAGACCCGATCACGACCGGCGTCGTGAAGGTCGGGAGCGGCGATAGCGATATGCTGCCGCTGTCGCATGACCCGCCGCTCCCGCTGCACGTTGCGGTCACCTGCGAAGGCGTGGGGCTGCCCTCGAAGAGCGTCGCTGGGCCGGGTCCGAGGATCTTGAACGTCGCCGTCGACGTCACCGATCCGGTGAACCCCTCGCTGCCGGTAATGCTAATCCGCAAGCGGTCGGTGAGGTTGAAGCCGTCCAGCGAGAAGGTGACGCTCGTGAGCGTGCCGAGCGAACTGTCGAACTGGTCGAAGGAGACTGTTCTCGATACGGTTTCGTCCCGCGTGAGGTCGCCGGCGGCGATCGCCAGAATGCCGGTATTGAAGATGCCGCCATCGGGCGACGTGGCGACGACGACGTCGGCCTGAGCGGTTCCCGCGCATGCGATGAACGCCCCCGCACCGGCCATCAACGAAAGCGCGATCCCCCGATTGTTGTTGTCCATCGCCACCCCCGACTTCGTTAATTTATGACCGATCGCGCGTTATGGTTATATTGAGCAAGAATTGGGCCGTACTGGCACATCACTGTTTTCATTCGAGTATTTCGCGGCCGGTCGGGTCATTTGTTGAATTGTGTAAGATATCTCGACGGCGGCATTGCAGCGTCGATGCGGCGGCCACGGTGCACCGTGCTCGCTCCCCTGGTCGTGGCCGATATGACGGGCCGCTTTGATCGCCAGCCTAGCCCTCCCGCGGCGCCACCTTCGCCGCGACCGTGAAGCCGCCGTCGATCACGAAGGTCGCCCCGGTCGTCCAGCGGCTGGCGTCGCTCGCGAGGTAGACCGCGATGCCGCCGAAATCCTCCGGCACGCCCCAGCGCGGCACCGCCTGACGCGGCATCATGTCGGCTGTGAACTCGGCCGAATGGATGCGCGCATTCGTCAGCGGCGTATCGACGTAGCCGGGCACGATCGTGTTGGCGCGGATGCCGTGCGGCCCGAGTTCGACCGCGAGGCAGCGCGCCAGCGACGCGACCGCGGCCTTCGACGCCGCGTAGTGTTCGACCCAGGGATGGCCGAAGATGCCGAAGGCGCTGCCCGTCGCGACCAGCGATCCGCTCCCCTGGTTGAGCATGATCCGCGTCGCGGCGCGGAAGGTGAAGAACGTGCCGTCGATGTGGACGCGGGTGACGCGGTGCCACTCGGCGGTCGTCATCTCCGAGAAGATCTTGTGCGGGCCGCCGCGCCCGCTGACCCCGGCATTGGCGAAGCAGGCATCGAGGCGGCCCAGCGCCTTGAGCGTCGCTGCCATTTCGCGCTCGACGGCGGCCTCGTCCGAGACGTCGCAGATCGCAGCGTGGACCTTGCGGCCGTGGCGCTGCAGGCGCGCCGCCGCTTCCGCATTGCGCTCCGGCTTCATGCCCCAGATCGCGACATCGGCGCCGGCAGCGGCCATCGCGTCCGCCATGCCGAGGCCGATTCCGCTGTTGCCGCCGGTGACGAGCACCGCCTTGCCTTTCAGATCGAGGCCGTCATACGCCATCGCCGTCTCCCCCGCGTGTCCGGTTAGGATTGATCCATGCTAATTCGTCCCGCCACGTGCTTGGCAATTGTCTTGGCACGGAGGACTCATGAAGCCGATCGTCGACAAAGCCGAAGTCTCCATCGACTATCCCGACAAGGCCTATATGGGCAGCTTCGGGAGGAAGGCCGGCTTTGACGTCACCGGCGATGCCGACGGCGTCACGCTCAAGCTCAAGAGCACGGCCGGAGAGAAGCGCGAAGTACAGATCCATCTGCACTACTACCTGCTGGCCGACGTGCTGAGCGGCATGGCCGGCGCGATGCAGGCGGCGCTCGCCGCCGACGACGTCCATCGCCCGGCGCTGGCCGAAGCCGCGACGGCACTGGCAGCGGCCCTGAAGGCAACCCCGCGATAAATCATTTCAGCGCCCGCCGGCCTCGTGGATCGCCCCGGCGGCCGCCAGTGCATCGATTTCGGCGTCGCCGAAGCCGTGTTCGCGCAGCACCTCGCGTGTGTGCTGGCCGAGCAGCGGGGCCGCACGGGCGACTCCGCCCGGCGTCTCCGAGAACTTCACCGGCAGGCCGAGCGTCTTCATCCGCCCCGCGATCGGGTGCTCAACCTCGACGACCATCTCGCGCGCGAGCACCTGCGGGTCGGCGTGCATCTGGTCGAGCGTGTTGACCGGCCCTGCCGGAATGCCGACGCGCTCCAGCAGGTCCAGCCACTGCGCGGTCGTGCGGCGCTTGAAGTGGGGCGTCAGCGTCGCCTGCAGCGCGGCGAGGTTCGCCATGCGGTCCTTGTTTTCGCGGAAGCGCGGATCGGCGGCGAGCGCCGGCGCCTCGAGCGCCTCGACGAGCCGCAGCCAGTTCGGCTGGGTGGCACCGCCGACGACGATCCAGGAATCGGCGGTCTCGAAGGCCTGGTAGGGCGCGTTGAGCGGATGCGCGGAGCCCATCGCCTCCGGCGCGACGCCGGTCGCGAAGGCGATCGCCGACTGCCAGTAGGTCTGGACGATGCCGGCTTCGAGCAGCGAGGTGTCGACGAGTTGGCCGCGGCCGGTCTTGAGGCGGTGGACATAGGCGGCGAGGATCCCCATCGCGGCGAGGACGCCGGCGGTGATGTCGGTGATCGGCGGCCCGGTCTTCACCGGGGGTCGCCCCGGCCCCTCGCCGGTGACACTCATGATGCCGCTCATCGCCTGGGCGATCAGGTCGAAGCCGCGCCGGTCGGCATAAGGTCCGGTACGGCCGAAGCCCGTCAGGGCGCAATAGATCAGCGCGGGATGCCCGCGCTGCAACGTCTCCCAGCCGAAGCCCAGCCGTTCCATCGCGCCGCGCGCGAAGTTCTCCACCAGGACGTCGGTGCCCGCGATCAGGCGGCGCAGCACCTCCTTGCCGCCGTCGCTCTTGAGATCGACGGCGATGCCGCGCTTGTTGCGATTCATCATCATGAACGATGCCGGCTCGCCCGCGATCGTCGGCGGGATCGAACGGCGCACGTCGTCGCCGCCCGGGAATTTCTCCAGCTTGATCACGTCGGCGCCCATGTCGGCCAGCATCAGGCAGCAGGCCGGGCCCGCCATGATGTGGCTCATGTCGATCACCTTAACGCCGGCAAGCGGCCCCATGACGCCCTCGATCGAAGTTGGTTTGCGGCCGCCGCCGCTCAGCGCCCGGTGAAGACGGGCTTGGCCCTGGCCAGGAAAGCGTCGCGGCCGGCGCGGAAATCCGCGGTGTCGAAGCAATCGAAGCTCTCGTCGTACTCCGCCTCGCTCAAGGCACGCGGATCGGCGAGCCGCCGGACGAACTTCTTGTGCCAGCGCGCGACAAGCGGCGCGCCCTCGGCGACGGCGCCGGCGAGTGCCGCTGTCTGCGCCTCCAGCGCGGCGTCCGGAACGACCCGGTTGACGAGGCCCATCGAGCCGGCCTCCGCTGCGCCGAAGATCCGCCCCTCGAGCAGGATCTCCATCGCCTTCGCCGCCCCGACGAGCGCAACGAGCGGCTTCAGTTCGGCATAGGCGACGACGAGGCCGAGCGTCTTCACCGGGATGCCGAAACGCGCGCTTTCGCCGCAGATGCGCAGATCGCAGCAGGCTGCGACCTCGAGCCCGCCGCCGACGCAAAGTCCGCCGATCGTCGCCACCACCGGATGGCGGCATTCCCCGATCGCACCCATGGCACCGTGCATCGTCGCGCCATAGGCGCGCGCCGCCGCCTTGCTGCTGCGGCTGCCTTCGAACTCGGCGATGTCCGCCCCGGCGCTGAAGGCGCGCCCGCCCGCCCCGGCGATGACGACGCAGCGCACCCGATCGTCGGCAGAGAGCGCACGGACTGCCGCCCCGAACGCCGTCCACATCGCGAGGTCGAAGGCGTTCAGCTTGTCCGGGCGATTGAGGACGACCGTCGCGATCGCACCGTCGCGGCGAACCAGGATCGTCTCCCCCATCGTTTCCCCCTGCCCTGCCCCGGCACGACTGCGGCCCGGTTGCCGCGGCCGTCGAGGCCAGGATGATAGCGCCGCGTGACGCGCGCGCCGCAAGGCGAAATCGCACCGGCGGAACTGGCACGCGGGCACCACAAAAAAACTGGCACGCTAGGGGCGATTGCCCATATGAAGAGCGCCCGGCAGGCGACCGGGCAGGAATCATCGGAGCCATGGCGAGCACCCGCGACTACGATCTCGAGAAGCGACGCTGGCGCTGGACCTTTCACGTGTTCCGCGCGGTCGTGGTGCTGTGCCTCGTCTATGTCGTCGGCACGCAGATCGTCGACCGCCTCGCCACGCGCCGGCCGCCGCCACCGCCGCCGCCGCCCGTCGTCGAAGCGCCGCCGCCACCGCCGCCGCCCGTCGAAGTCCGGCCGCCCGAGCCCGAGCCGCCGCCACCGCCGCCGCCGCCGCCGGTCGTGGTCGCCCCGCCGCGCCCGACCTATCGCCTTACGGGCAATGGCATCAACGGGCGCAGCGGACCGGGCACCAACCACCCGGTCGTCCGGCGCGTCACCAGCGACCAGGTTCTGGTCGGAACCGGCGAGATCCAGGGCGACTGGATCGAGGTGACCGTCCGCGGAACGGAGGGCTCGTTCTGGGTCTTCCGCAATCTGGTCCGGCCGGCCGAATAACGGTCGGCGCGGCGCCCGAGGTCGCCCGACACGCACCCGGCGGCGAAATCCAAAAGCGCACCGCCCCATAGACTTCCGGCGTGACGGGCGGCCCGCGATCGAGAGGAGGTCGCGGCCGCCGGCGACGACTGTCGCCCGGCCCGCTACTTGGCGTCGAGCGTCGTCACCGGCTCCCAGGCCGGGCCGGGCGGACTCGCCGCATAGGCCCGAGCGCGTTCGGCAAAATGTGCAGAAGCGGGATCGTCGGAGATCGCCGCGAACAGGTCGGCCGCTGCCGCGAAGTCGCGCCGCCGCCACGCCGCCAGCGCCGCGGCCTGCGCCGCCACGCGCGTGCGATCCGCCGCCGTGCCGGAGCCGAGCGCCACCGGCTCGAACACGCTGATCGGGTGCGCCCGGCCCTTGACCCGCACGCGGTCGACCTCGCGCCACAGAATGCCCTCGCCGGCAGCGGCGACGGTCGTCTCCGATACCAGGATCTGCGTGCCGTAGACCTTGTTCGTGCCTTCGAGGCGCGACGCGACGTTCACCGTGTCGCCCATCACGGTGTAGTTGAAACGCCGCCGCGAGCCGATATTGCCGACCAGCGCGCGCCCGGTGTTGATGCCGATGCGCTGCGCAAGGGTACGGCCGCGGAACGTCGCTTCGCTGCGGTTGAGCTCGGCCAGCCGGCTCTGGCACTCGACAGCCGCGGCCACGGCCTGACGCGCGTGATCGGGTTCGTCGAGCGGCGCGCCGAACACCGCCACGATCGCGTCGCCGATATACTTGTCGACGAAGCCGCCATGCGCCTCGACGATGTCGGTCATCGCCGAGAGGTAGGCGTTCATCAGCAAGACCAGCTCGCCGGGCGGCAGGCTCTCCGAAATCGAGGTGAAGCCGGCGACGTCGGAAAACCACACCGTGATCTCGCGCTCCTCGCCGCCGAGCTCGGGCGGGCGTTCGGCCGTCACCAGGCGGTCGACGATCGAGGGCGCCAGGTACAGCGCGAAGCTCTTGCGCAACAGCCGTTTGTCGCGATCCGCGACGAGAAAACGATAGGCGAGCAGAGTCGCGAACGCTGCGCCGCCGGCGACCAGCGGCGCGAACAACGGCAGCACGAGCCCGTGTTGCAGGGCCGTCGTCGTGGCGCCGACCCACAGCGCCGCCGCGCCGAGGAGACCGCCGGCCGCGGCGAGCAGCGGCGCCAGCATCGTCAACAGCGCCGCGGCGAGCGACACGCCGCCCACGATCGCCCATTGCACGGGGACCGCCGCCTCGGCCAGCGCGTCGCCGCGCAGCAGGTTGTTGACGGCCGTCGCATGGACGAAGACGCCGGGGATTTCGTTGCGGATCACGTCGTCGCGATAGTAGCCCGCCGCCGGCGGCGGGCCGCAGCGCGCGCCGACATAGCCCGATTCCGGACCGGTCATCATCCGCTTCGAGGTAAGCTTGCGGTCCTCGAGATCGGCGACGACCCCCAGCAGCACCGTTCGGCCTTCGAAGTGACGGCGAAAAAACGCGTCGTTGCCGGCGCGCGCGCAGCGGACGAGATCGTGGAAACTGTAGGTCGGGATGTCGGACGTCCCAGCCTCGAAGTTGAGCAGCAGGTTGTTGGTCTCGGAACCTGGAATCGCGCGGTCACGGAATTCGATGCGGCCGTCCGGCGCCGGCCGCATGCGGGCATTCGCGGCGCGCATCGCGAGTTCGGCGGAAAACGACGGTTCGGTCCGCGTGCCGCCGGTCGCGCTGCCGTCCTCCGCGATCATCGTCAGCGGCACGCGCCGGATCACTTCGTCGCGGTCGTTGTAGAGGTTCAGCGCCCGGATGTTGCGCTGGGCCTGGACCGCGAAATTCTGTTCGCGCGTCGGAACGATGGGGAGCGAACTGTGCTGGACGCGCCCGAGCACGATCCGGCCGTCGCGCGCGCCGTCGCGCAGGGCGACGAGGAAGTCGCGATCGTAGTTGGGGACGAGTTCGCGGACCGACGTCGTCAGCACGATGTCGAAGCCGACGACGGCCGCGCCGCTGTCGAGTATGCGGCGCAGCACCTCTGCCAGCTCAGGCGTCCAGGCCTCCTTCGAGCGGTAGCCGAACAGGTCGCGGGCACCGAAGCTCTCCTCGTCGATCGCGACGACGACGGTGGGCGAGGCGGCCGGATCGTGGCGCGGGCCGAAGGCGTGGTGGCGCAGCCAGAACGCGACGTCGAGCGAGTAGCCGGCAAGCCACGGCAGCACCGCCGCACCGACGGCGATCGTCACGCACAAGGCCGCCAGCAGGGCGAAGGCGATATCGCGCCGCCGCATCGCGGCAATCCGCGGAACGGCGGATTCAGAACCGGATGAGGCGGGCGACCAGCGGCACGGCGCCGGGCCGTGCATTGGCATTGACGCGGAACACGATCTCGCGCTCGCCGGCACGCGCGCGATAGGTGCCGCCGGCGGCGAGGCTCATATTGGCCCGCGCGAGATCGAAAAGGCCGCGATTAAGGTCGCGGGCGGTCACGGTCACGTCGATCCGGCTGGCGGCGCGGTCGAGGCGCTCGATCAGCAGGCGGCCGGGCGCTCCAAGCTGGAACACCGGATTGAGGCCGAAGACCTCGGCCTGCGCCGGCACCGACGGTGGACCGCGGAACGCCACCGCCCCGCTGCGCGACGCCTGCTCCGACGTCAGTCGCATGCGGCCGCCGTCGCACTCGACCCGTTCGCGGCCGACCTGGCCGCCCTGCACCGTGCTCTGCTCGGCACCGACGCGGACCGTGCCGCCGACGATCGATTCGCGCCAGCACGAGCCGAGATAGCCGAGAACCAGGGTGTTGCCGGGCTGAAGCTGGATGACCTGGCCTTCATCGAGAAAATCGAACGATTGAACGCCCGCAGGCGGCCCGGCGATGTCCTCGACCACGGCGACGGGCGCCGCCCATGCCATGCCCGAGGCGATGATGATGGCCGCAAGCGCCGCCCCGGCGCCGCGCAGTCGAACGAACGACCCTGTCATGATCGACATAACGCCTTCGCCCTCCAGGCTATTCCTGTCCTACCCTAGCGTCCGCCGCAGCGGATTCAATGCGGCCGATCGGCCGCCGGCCGGCCGGGACCGCACCGCGGCGGGCGCAGGCCGCGCCATATAGGGCCGCCTCTCCGTCATGCGCAAGCGCGGCGCCTGCGATGCGTCTCCCAGGCGCGATCCGCTTCGCCCCCGCGGCATTGCGAGCCTTCGCGCTCGAATGACGCTGTCCGAATGTGACCGATATGTTACAGAACGCGCCCTGCCCGCGGTTCCGCGGGCGAGCACCGTTGCGTCGGCGGTTCCATGAAGCTCGAACTCCATATCGTCGCGCTGATGCTCATTTCGGCTCTGCTGCACGCGAGCTGGAACGGACTCGTCAAGGCGGAGACGACCGACAGGCTCGTCTCCTTCATGGTCGTCATGGTCTCGGGCGGCGTGTTCGCGCTGTTCTTCCTGCCCTTCGTCGAGATCCCGGCCGCGGCCGCGCTGCCCTTCCTCCTCGCCTCGGCGCTCATCCACTACGTCTATTACTTCACGCTGCTGAACGCCTACGCGCACGGCGATCTCAGCCACGTCTACCCGATTGCCCGCGGCAGCGCACCTGCGCTCGTCGCGGTGATCTCGGCGGTGGTCGCGGGTGAGTTCCTGACGCTGCGCGAGGTCGCCGGCGTCGGCCTGGTCTCGCTCGGGATCGGCAGCCTCGCCATCGGGCGGTCGGCGAGCGGCGGCGGCGATCCCCTGAAGGCGACGATCTTCGCGCTGATCACCGGTGCGCTCATCGCAGCCTACAGCGTGGTCGACGGACTCGGCGCGCGCGCGGCCGGCAATCCGCTGTCGTACATCGTCTGGTTGAACCTGCTCGAATCGCCCGGGATCCTGATCTACGTCCTGGCGCAGCGCGGCTGGCGGATCATGCCGGCGCTGCGCAAGGTCGCCGGGCGCGCCGCGATCGGGGGCACGATCGCGACCTTCGGCTACGGCATCGCGATCTGGGCGCTCAGCCTCGGCGCGATGGCGCACGTCGCGGCGCTGCGCGAGACCTCGGTCCTGTTCGCGACGCTGATCGGCACGCGGCTGCTCGGCGAATCCTTCGGCGCGCGGCGCCTCGCGGCAGCGCTCGTCGTCGTCGCCGGCCTGCTGCTGATGAATCTGCGCTGAAGCGCCCTGCGCCGGGGCACGCAGGTCAGGCGTGGGCGGGTGCGTTGATTTCCGACTGCAGCCGCGTCAGCCGGTTCATGAGGAACTCGAGCGTGTCGTCGCCGAGATCGTCGACCTGGGTCAGCACGCGCTCGACGATCCGCCGGCAGAAGCGCTCGCGATCATGCGCCTCGCCGTCATAGGACGCTTCGCCGAGCACCGCGACGGCGGCGCGGATCGCTTCGTAGAAGCGGTCGGGCATGCCGGCCCGGCCGTAGAGAGCTCTCAGCCCGAGCGGGCCGGGATCGCTCAGCAGGATCTGCGCCGCGGTCACGGAAATGCCGGCGCGGACCGCCATCGCGGCGGCGAAGAACGTATAGTCGCCCATCATGATCGCGCGCACGACGATCGACGGCGTCAGCCGCTTGCGCTCGTGCAGGTGGCGGACCAGCGCTTCGACCTGCTCGGCTTCGGCGCCGAGCGCGATATAGCCGATCGTCGCGCGTTCGCGGCCGTGAAGGATGATCTCGTCGAGGGTCTCGGCGGGCACGTCGCGGCGCGCGAGCAGGACTTCGCGCAGCGAATCCGAGACGGCCGTGAAAAGCTGCTCGACGATGCGCACGGGAAGGCTGCCCCGCCCGACCAGCGCCTGCGCAACCGGCGTGGCGCCGGGAAAGCGCTTCAGCATCCGGTCGAATGAGCTGTCGGCAATGTCGGCGCCCTCGTTCGCCGCGAGCTGGGCGACTGCGGATTCCTGGCCGATCTCGACGATCTCCGCGGCGACCGCTGCGGAAACGGTCGGACGGCTCGCCACCGCGCCCTGGCGGGCGGCGTCGCCGCCGCGCACGATCTCGATCAGGTCGTTGTCGTTGAGGACCGACGAATAGCGCACGACCGGCAGCGCCACCTGCTCGACGTCGCGCGCGAGGTCGAGCGCCACGTCGTGCGGCAGGCGGTGGGATGCCTTGACCTGCTCCGCGAGGGCTCGGCGCACCTTGACCTCGGCGTCGTGCGCGAACTGGCGCACGATATCCTCGGCCATCCGCCGTTCCGAATCGGAGAGACTTTCGTCTTCGATCTGCTGGGCCACTCGCTGCGCGGTCGCTGCGCGGTTGTCCGCGGAAGCGCCATCGAGCAAACGTCTGACGTCGTCTACGGTGAGTTTGGTCACGGTTCCCACGGGCGCTCGCCAAGAAGATTTTGTGCCTATTCTGTTAGGCTAAGGCCGCCCGATTAAGAAACGCTTAAGGGACGGGCCCGCTTGCGCTGGAGCGCGAATTGCCGTATCTCCGGCCGCCAATCCTGTCGCCAGCGGAGATCTAAATGTCTGTCACGGCACGTCTATTTGCGATCGCCCTGAGCGGCGCGTGCGCGCTCGTCACCGTCGCCCCTGGGCGCGCCGCGGCCCAGACGCCGGCACCGATGCCCGCCGGCGACGCTGCGGCCGGCGAGCAGGTCTTCCGCCGTCTGTGCACCGCCTGCCACATCCCGACCGCCGAAGGTCCCCGCCGGCTCGGGCCGCCGCTCTTCGGCATCGTCGGGCGCCACTCCGGCACGATCCGCGGCTTCACCTATTCGCAGGCGAACCGCAATGCCGACGTCACCTGGACGCCCGAGGTCCTGTACGAATACCTCCGGAACCCGCGCGCTTTCATCGTCGGCACGACGATGTCCTTCGCCGGCATCCGCGACGACCAGGAGCGAGCGAACGTCGTCGCCTATCTGCAGACGCTGCGCTGAGCAGCGTCACGCCTTCAGCTTGGGATCGAGCCAGTCGCGCAGGCTGTCGCCGAACAGGTTGAAGGCGAACACCGCGGCGCTGATCGCGAGGCCGGGGAAGAGGATCATCCACGGCGCCTCGCGGTAGAAATCCGACGCGTTGCCCGACAGCATCAGGCCCCAGGCCGCGGTCGGCTCGGTCACGCCGAGGCCGAGGAACGACAGGCTCGCCTCGAGCAGGATCGCCTGCGCGATGTATGCCGTGAGCATGATGAGGTACGGCGCCGCGACGTTGGGCGCCATGTGGCGGAAGATGATGCGCGCATTCGAGAACCCCGCGGCGCGCGCCGCGTCGATGTAGGCCATCTCGCGGATCGACAGCGCCGCCGCGCGCACCACGCGCTCGACCTTGGGCATGATGGGGATGGCGATCGCCAGGATCAGGTTGAGGTCGATCCCGAACAGCGGCGCGCGCCCGATCATCGCGACGACGACGAGCGCCAGCACGATGATCGGGAACGACAGCAGCACATCGATGAACCGCTGGACGATCATGTCGGTCCGCCCGCCGAAGAAGGCCGAGGCGATGCCGATCGCGGCGCCGAGCGTGCAGCCGATGAACGACGACAGGAAGCCGATCGTCAGCGCGGTGCGCGCGCCGTAGATGACGCGCGAAAGGATGTCGCGCCCGAAGGCGTCGGTGCCGAATGGATGCTCGATCGAGGGGGCCGCCAGCATCGCGCCGAAATCGATGTCGAGCGGGTCGTAGGGGGCGACGAACTCGGCGAAAATGCCGCCGAAGGCCATTACGAGAATGACCAGCAGCCCGGCGGCGCCGAGCGGCTGCCGCAGGGCAAAGCTGACCGCCCAATGGCGGCGTTTCGGCAGCTTGTAGGGACGCAGGGCGGTCGGGGTGGTGGCCATGATCTCCGCTCCCCTCAACCGTAGCGGATGCGCGGATCGAACACCGCGTAGAGCAGGTCGACCGCGAGGTTGACGATGATGAAGACGCTGGCGACAAGCATCACCATCGTCTGGATCAGCGTGAAGTCGTTGCGGCCGACCGCCTGGACGAAGAGCCGGCCGATGCCGTTGAGGTTGAACACCTGCTCGGTGACGACGAGACCGCCGATCAGGAACGCGAATTCGAGCCCGATCACGGTGATCGCCGGCAGCAGGGCGTTGCGCATCGCGTGGCGCATGACCACCAGCCGCTCGTAGACCCCCTTCGCGCGCGCCGTGCGGATGTAGTCCTCCTTCATCACCTCGATGATCGAAGAACGGACCATGCGCGCGACGACGGCCGAATAGCGCCAGCCTACGGCGAGCGACGGCCAGATGAGCTGGGTGAAATTCGCCCACGGATCGACGTAGAAGGGCGTGAAGGTGATCGGCGGCAGCCAGTTGAAGAAGAGCAGCAGCGACAGGATGATGATCATGCCGAGCCAGAACGACGGAACGGCCAGCCCCGCGATCGTGAACAGGCGGATCGCGTAGTCGACGATCGTATCCTTGAACAGCGCCGAGAGCGTGCCCAGCGGTATGGCGAGGATCACCGCGATGATCGACGCCATCACCGCGACCTGCATCGACAGCTCAAGGCGGATCGCGATCTCCTCCGCGACCGGCCGCCCGGTCCACATTGACAGCCCGAAGTCGAACGTCACCAGGCCGACCATCCAGTCCGCGAACTGGGTCGCGAGCGGCCGGTTGAGACCGAGGCGCTCGCGCTCGGTCTCGATCTGCGCCTGAGTGACCGAGCCGCCGTCGGCGCGCAGCTTGACCTCGACGATGTCGCCGGGAATCACCCGCAGCATGAAGAAGGTGAGCACCGCGACCCCGATCAGCGTCGGGATCATCAGCAGCACGCGGTTGACGACGTAGGTGAGCATCGGCGCTAGACCTTGATGCAGGCGACGAAATGGCCAGGGGCGGCCTCGCGCAGCTCGGGCACGGCGCGCTTGCACTCCTCGCTCGCGATCGGGCAGCGCGTGTGGAACACGCAGCCGCCCGGCGGACGCAGCGGCGACGGGATCTCGCCGCCCAGCGCGCGCGGCGCGCGCGCGCGCTCGACGAGCGGGTCGGGCACCGGCGCCGCGTCCAGCAGGGCCTTCGTATAGGGATGAAGCGGCTGGGCATAGATGGCGTCGCGGTCGGCGATCTCCATCACCCGGCCGAGATACATCACCGCGACCCGCGTGGAGATGTGGCGAACCACCGCGAGGTCGTGGGCGATGAAGAGATACGTGAGGCCGAACTCGCGCTGCAGGTCCTCGAGCAGATTGATGACCTGGCCCTGGATCGAGACGTCGAGCGCCGACACCGGCTCGTCGCAGACGATGAAGGACGGCCGCATCGCCAGCGCGCGCGCGATGCCGACGCGCTGGCGCTGCCCGCCGGACATTTCGTGCGGATAGCGCTCGGCCATGTACGCGAACAGGCCGACCTTCTCGAGCAGCTCGGCCGCGCGTTCGCGCGCCGCCTTGGCGTTGGGCACGATGCGATGGACGAGCATCGGCTCGGCGATGATCTGGCCGATCGTCATCCGCGGGTTGAGCGAGGAATACGGGTCCTGGAAGATCACCTGGATTCGCTGGCGCGTCCGCTGCAGCTCCGGCCCTGCGAGTCCGGCGATGTCCCGCCCCTCGAACTCGATCGCGCCGGAGGTCGGCTGTTCGAGCTTGAGGACGAGCCGCCCGACCGTGGTCTTGCCGCAGCCCGACTCGCCGACCAGTCCGAGAGTCTCGCCCGGCCGGATGTCGAACGACACGCCGTTGACCGCCTTCACCACCCGCGTCTCGCCGCCGAAGATGACGCTGCGCGACGACACGGTGAAGTGCTTGGCGAGGTCGCGCACGCCGAGGATCGGGGCCGCATCCGACACGGCCGCGTCAGGCCGGCCGCGCGCGCGTTCCGTCGTCGCCTCGGCGAGCGCGCCCGAACTGAACTCCTCCGCGCGGAAGCAGGCGGAGCGATGCGCGGGCTCGATCTCGCGCAGGGCCGGGTCCTGCGCGCAGGCGTCGATCCGGAATGCGCAGCGCGCGGCGAAGCGGCATCCGGTCGGCGGATCGAGCAGGTTGGGCGGCAGGCCCTCGATCGTCTCGAGCCGCAGACCGCGCGGCCGGTCGAGCCGCGGCACTGAGCGCATGAGGCCGATCGCATACGGATGGCGCGGCCGCAGGAAGACGTCGTCGGCGGTACCCTGCTCGACCACGCGCGCTGCGTACATCACGTTCACACGGTCGGCATAGCGCGCGACGATGCCGAGATTGTGCGTGATGATCACCAGCGCGATGTTGAGCCGACGCGCGAGATCCTTCATCAGCTCGAGGATCTGCGCCTGGATCGTCACGTCGAGCGCCGTCGTCGGCTCGTCGGCGATGATCAGCTTGGGGTTGCAGGCGAGGCCGATCGCGATCATCACGCGCTGGCGCATGCCGCCGGAGAACTGGTGCGGGTACTGGTCGAGCCGGCGCTCGGGGTCGGTGATGCCGACGAGCCTGAGCAGCTCGGTCGCGCGCGCGCGCGCCTCGCTCGCGGTCATCCCCAGGTGTATGGTCAGCGGCTCCATGATCTGCAGCCCGATCGTCAGGACCGGGTTGAGCGAGGTCATGGGCTCCTGGAAGATGATCGAGATGTCGCGGCCGCGGATCTCCCGCATCTCGTCTTCATCGAGCGTCAGGAGGTCGCGGCCTTCGAACATGATCCGGCCGCCGACGACCCTGCCGGCCGGCTTGGCGAGCAGTCGCATGATGGCGAGCGACGACACCGATTTGCCGCACCCGGACTCGCCGACCAGTGCGACGATCTCGCCGCGCCGCACGCTGTAGCTGATGCCTTCGACCGCGCGCACGACACCGCGCGAGGTTACGAAATGGACGTGGAGGTCCTCGACCCTGAGCAAGTCATCGCCGGCACCGTCGACTCGCGGTGCGGCAGCTTCTGCGGTTTGCGGCTGCACGCCATTTCCTCGCCTGCTCGATCGGGCTCTTGTGTGGCGCCCGTTCGAATGGCCGAAACTCTAGACCGAATGCCGCGGGCATAGGAACCCGAAATTGGGCGCCGCCGTTGAGGTTGCACTTATTTTCGGCGCCCGCGCCGGGCGCATGCATGGGTTGCGCGTGACGGGCCAGACCGCGCTTTGCTGCGCCCGCACATTTCCATAAGGTCCGCCCCAGCATGCCACCCATCCTCGCACTCAAATCCGCCACGGTGCATTTTGGCGGCCCGCCCCTCTTCGACGGCCTCGATCTCGGGATCGAGCGCGGCGAGCGCGTCTGCCTGGTCGGGCGCAACGGCTGCGGCAAGTCGACGCTGCTCAAGGTCCTCGCTGGCCTCGTCGACCTCGACGGCGGCGAGCGCTTCGTGCAGCCCGGCGCCACCGTGGCCTATCTGCCGCAGGAAGCCGAATTCCGCACCAGCGCCACGATCGCCGAGCACGTCGCCGCGGCTGTCAAGCCCGGCGGCGATCACCAGCACCGCGTCGACGCGATCCTCGACCGGCTGTCGCTCGACGGAACGCGCCGCCTTGATACGCTGTCGGGCGGCGAGGCGCGGCGCGCCGCGCTCGCCCGCGCCCTGGTCGGCGATCCCGACATGCTGCTGCTCGACGAGCCGACCAACCATCTCGACCTGCCGACGATCGAATGGCTCGAGCGCACGTTGCTCGACTTTGCCGGTGGCGTGCTGCTGATCAGCCACGACCGCGCGTTCCTGGAACGGGTGTCGCGCCGCGTCATCTGGCTCGACCGCGGCCGGCTGCGCACCCTCGATGCGGGCTACGCGCAGTTCGACGCGTGGGCGGAGGCGATCGTCGCCGAGGAAAGCCAGGCCCAGCACAAGCTCGACCGCAGGATCGAGGCAGAGACCCAGTGGCTCGGCCGCTCGATCACCGCGCGGCGCAAGCGCAACGAGGGCCGCAAGCGCCGGCTGCTCGAGTTGCGCGCCCAGCGCGCCAGCTGGACCGGCCCGCAAGGCCGCGCGCGGCTCGCCGTCGACACCGACGAAGGCCGCTCGCGCCTTGTGATCGAGGCGGACGGGATCAGCTACGCCCTGCCGCCGTCCGACGGTACCCCGGGCCGCGTGCTCATCGACGATTTCTCGATGCGGATCACCCGCGGCGACCGCATCGGCATCATCGGACCGAACGGCGCCGGCAAGACGACGCTGATCCGCATCCTCACGGGCGAACTCGCTCCCCAGTCCGGCGAAGTGCGGATCGCCAAGACGATCGAGCCCACCTATTTCGACCAGCGCCGCGCGGCGCTCGACCCGAACCGCACCGTGTGGCGCACGCTGGCGCCGGACGGCAGCGACTACGTTTCCGTGCGCGGCAAGCCGCGCCACGTCGTGTCGTATCTGCGCGACTTCCTGTTCGACGACCGCCAGGCGACGACGCTGGTCGGCAGCCTGTCGGGTGGCGAGCGCAATCGCCTGATGCTCGCGCTGACGCTCGCCCATCCGACCAACCTGCTGGTGCTCGACGAGCCGACCAACGATCTCGACATGGACACGCTCGACACGCTGATCGACGTGCTCGACCAGTACGACGGCACACTGCTTGTCGTGAGCCACGACCGCGACTTCCTCGACCGGCTGGTCAATGGCCTCGTCGTCGTCAGCGGCGGCGGCCGCATCGAGGAGTTTCCCGGCGGCTACAGCGACTGGCACGCACGCCGCAGCGAGGCCGCGGCGGACGAGGCGCGTCCGCGCGAGCGTCGCCGCGCCACGGACGCGACGGCGGCGGGCCCGGCGGGGGAGCGGCTGCGACTGACCTACAAGGAATCCCGCGAACTCGAAGCCCTGCCGGCGGAGATCGACCGGCTGACTGCTGCCATCGCGGCGGCGCATGCGGCCCTCGCCGATCCGGCGTTCTATACCCGCGACCCGGGCGGCCTCGCCGCGACGACCGCGCGGCTCAAGGCGGACGAAGCCGCGCTCGCCGCCGCCGAGGAGCGCTGGCTCGAACTCGAAGCGCGGCGCGAGGAACTCGACCAGGCCCGCCGCGCTCGCGGATCGGCGTCATGAACGTCCGCGACGCCCTCGTCGCGCTCGGCGTCATGATCATTTGGGGCTTCAACATGCCCTTCGCGAAATACGCGATGGCGCAGATGTCGCCGATCATGATGATCGCGCTGCGCTTCGCGCTCACGGCCGCGCTGCTGCTGCCCTTTGCGAAATTTCCGCGCGGACGCATGGGGTCGATCGCGCTGCTCTCCTTCACGCTCGGCACGGTGCATTTCAGCCTGATGTTCTCGGGGATCAACGGCACCGACGCGGCGCTGGCGGCGATCCTGTCGCAGACCCAGGTGCCGTTCGCGGCCCTGCTCGCCTGGGCCGCATTCGGCGACAGGCCCGGCTGGCGCGGCGTGCTCGGGCAGGTCGTCGCCTTCGCAGGCATCTTCGTTCTGGCAGGCGAGCCCGGCACGGCGTCGAACATCGGTGCGGTGATGCTGTGCATCGCCGGTTCGCTGATGTGGGCGGTCTCGACGATCCAGCTCAAGAAGCTCGGCCCGGTCAACGGCACGGCGCTCAATGCCTGGATCGCGCTGCTGGCGGTTCCGCAGCTGATCCTCGTCTCGGCTTTCATCGAGGACGGCCAGGTGGAAGCGATCCGCAGCGCCGACTGGCGGCTGTGGGCGTCGATCGTCTATCAGGCGGTCGGCGTCGTGATCATCGGCTACGTCGTGTGGTTCCGCATGTTGACGCGCTACTCGGTCAGCCAGACCATGCCCTATACCCTGCTGGTGCCGCTGTTCGGCGTGCTCGGCGGGCACTTCTTCCTTGACGAGCCGATCACCTGGCAGCGCGTCGTCGGCGGCCTGCTGATCATCGCCGGCGTCGCGATCATCCTCGTCCGCAGTCCGCCGGTCCCGGCCGAAACCGTCCCGCCCTCGGGTGGGCCGCCGGCGAACTGAGCGCCGTCGTGACGCCGCGGTTGACCGGCGTCCCGGCGATGCCTACCTGTTCCTCTGCCAGACGGCCGGATGGCCGCGCACGTCCTACGGGGCGGGCGAGGAAAGTCCGGGCTCCACGGGAAAAGGGTGCCGGGTAACGCCCGGCGGGGGCGACCCCAGGGACAGTGCAACAGAGAGCATACCGCCGAACGGCGTGCGGCCGATGAGGCCGCGGGCGCGTGGCAAGGGTGAAACGGCGGTGTAAGAGACCACCGCGCTTCCGGCAACGGAAGTGGCACGGCAAACCCCACCCGGAGCAAGACCAAATAGGGGCAGCAGGTCGGCTTCGGCCGACGGACGCGTTCCCGCGTTGCTGCCCGGGTCGGTCGCGCGAGGCGCCTGGCGACAGGCGTCCCAGATGAATGGTCATCCCCCGCCTTCGCGGGCGGGGACAGAACCCGGCTTACAGGCCGTCTGGCATTTCCACCGCCGCTGCCCCGGGCGGGTTGCGGCACCCGGAACAAAAATCGAACACATTCCTCAGTGGTGCAGCTGAACTCACGCTACAAGTGCGCGCCGAACAGAAAGAGAACACAAGAAGTGAAGTCGTTAATATTTGCTAAATACCTGTCTTGACGTGATTTCCCAAGGGAATCCATTTGACGCCCATATAGTCCCATGTTATCCCATGACATCCCACAGCGACGACCGCCCGGGCCGCTGCGGGTTATCGGGGTTCGGCTCAACTCTTCGATCGTCACAAAGGCCTGGGCGCGGAAGAGGCCCCGCGCGGGGACGCCATGGCCCAGTTTTTCGGCAAGCATGCGTTCAAGGTGGATCGGAAGGGCCGCATCTCGGTCCCCGCCGAATTCCGCGCGGCGCTGACTCTGCCGAACTTCGCCGGGATTCTCGCGTTTCCGTCGCCCGCTGCCAATGCGATCCGCTGCGTCAGCGTCGACCTGATGGAAGCGATCGCGCGCAACAACGATCCGATGTCCGCATTTTCGACGCAGCCGGCCGACGCGACCCTCGCCTCTGTCGCCGACATGGTCCGCCTGCCCTTCGACGGCGAGGGCCGCGTCGTATTGCCCAAGGACCTGATCGACTATGCGGGCATCGTCGACCAGGCGATGGTGGTCGGCCGCATCAGCTACTTCGAGATCTGGGAACTCGGCGCGTTCCGCGCGGCGCATCCGCTCGTGCGCCCGCCGGCGCGCGCCGGCGCGCCGGAGAGCGACCATGGCGGCTGAACTCGTCGTCATCGCCCCGGTCGTCGAGCGCGGCCACACGCCGGTGCTGCTCGATGAGGTGCTGGCGGCTCTGGCGCCGCGCGACGGCGCCGACTACGTCGACGGCACGTTCGGGCGCGGCGGCTATGCCGAGGCGATCTTGAAGAAAGCCGAATGCCGCGTCTGGGGGATCGACCGCGATCCCGAGGCGATCGCCGCGGGCGCCACGCTCGCCAAGCACTTCCCCGGCCGCCTGACCGTGATCGAAGGCCGTTTCGGGGCGATGGACCAGCTGATGGCGGAGCGCGGCATCACCCGCGTCGACGGCATCGCGCTCGATCTCGGCGTCTCCTCGCCGCAGATCGACAACCCCAATCGCGGCTTCTCGTTCCGCCAGGACGGTCCGCTCGACATGCGGATGGAAGGCCGCGGGCCGACCGCTGCCGACATCGTCAACGGCGCTGACGAGGGCGAGCTCGCCGACATCATCTTCCGCTTCGGCGAGGAACGCCGCGCCCGCGCCGTCGCGCGCGCAATCGTCCGGGCCCGGCCCTTCCAGCGAACCTTCCAGCTGGCCGACGTCGTGCGCCGCGCCGTGCCGCGCTCGAACGACGGGATCGATCCCGCGACGCGGACCTTCCAGGCGCTGCGCGTGTTCATCAACGACGAACTCGACGAGCTCGATCGCGGCCTCGCCGCGGCCGAGCGGCTGCTGGCGCCCGGCGGACGCCTCGCCGTCGTCTCCTTCCACTCGCTCGAAGACCGCGTGGTGAAGACGTTCCTCGCGCGGCGCAGCGGCCATGCCGGCGTGTCGCGTCATCTGCCGGCCACGCGCGCGGCGCGCCCGACCTTCACCGACGGCAGCCGAAAGGCGATCCGCCCGTCGGCCCAGGAATGCGCCGCCAACCCGCGCGCCCGCTCGGCCAAGCTGCGCTGGGCGATCCGCACCGATGCCGTGGCGACGGAGAGCGTGCAATGATCCGCGCCTCGACCTTTCTGTGGATCGGTCTCGCCGGCGCGGTCGGCGTCGGTACCTACCAGCTCAAGCACCGCGTGCAGGCGCTCGAGGACGATCTCTTCCGGCTCAATCGCCAGATCGTCGCAGAGCAGGACGCGATCCACGTGCTGCGGGCCGAATGGGCCTACATAAACCAGCCGCAGCGGCTTGAAGCGCTGGCGCAGCGCCATCTTGCCATGCAGGCGATGGTGCCCACGCAGATGGGCCAGGTGGCCGACCTGCCGCGCCGGCCGCCGCCGCCGGCCGCTCCGCCGGCCCCCGTCATGGCTGCCGTGCCGGTGCCTGCTGCGCCGATCGCGTCGCCGCCGCCCGTACCGCCGGCACGCGCCGCCTTGGTGCGTCCCGCCGCCGAACCGCGGCCAGCCCCGCAGACGGCGCCCGCGGCCGATCCGGCCCCGCCTGCCGAGCCGCGCGCCGCGAGCGAGCGCCGCCCGGCCGCAGCGCCGGCCCGCCCCGCCCCGCGTCCAAACAGTGAGCCGTCGATCGCCGATCTCCTCGCCGCGATGCGCCCGCCGCCGGCCGACAGGACCGGCGACCCCTATGCCGGCGGCGGGCCGGCCTCCGGCGCAAGACGGATGCCCGCTGCGCAAGCACCGGCACGCGGCGACGTCGCGCTCACCGGCGCGCCTGCGTCGCGGAGCGAATGATGGCGACGCGCCTCAGCGACGTCCTCAGCTTCCTGCCTGCGCGCCTGAAGATCGAAGGCAGTGCCAAGCAGACGATCGACGTCGCGCGCAACCGCTTGCTCGTCGGCGGGATCATGTTCGCGCTCGCCTTCCTGGTCGTCGGCTTCCGCGTCGTCGACCTGACGGTGATCAACGAGGGCCGCGAGCCGCGCCTCGCCAACGCCCATCGCCTGACGACGCTCGAGATGGATCGCGCCGACATCGTCGACCGCAACGATGTGCTGCTCGCGACGTCGCTGCGCACTGGCTCGCTCTACGCCAATCCGCGCCAGCTTCTCGATCCCGAGGACGCGGCGCGCCGGCTCGCGCGCGCGCTGCCCGGCGTCAACGAGGCGGAGTTGCTCGCGCGCTTCCGCTCGGAGCGCACCTTCGTTTGGGTGAAGCGCAGCCTCACCCCGCGCCAGCAGGCCGCGGTCAACCGCCTCGGCATCCCCGGTCTGTTCTTCCAGCGCGAGGAACGGCGGATCTATCCGCACGGCCAGATCGCCGGCCACATCACCGGCTTCACCGATATCGACAACCGCGGCATCGCCGGCGCCGAGCAGTATTTCGACGAGCGCCTGCGCCGCTCCAACGAACCCGTCCAGCTCGCGATCGACATCCGCGCCCAGCACATCCTGCGCGAGGAGCTGGCCCACCAGGTCGCGGAGTTCCGCGCCATCGGGGGGTCGGCGATGGTGATGGATTCGAACAACGGCGAGATCCTGGCGATGGTCTCGCTTCCCGACTTCGATTCCAACACGCCGGCGCTGGCGAGCCCGGAGGCGCGCTTCAACCGCAACACGCTCGGCGTGTACGAGATGGGGTCGACCTTCAAGGTCTTCACCTTCGCCGCCGCGCTCGAGTACGGAACGACCAATTTCAACGCGGTCTACGACGCCAGCCGACCGATCGAGATCGGCCGCTTCACGATCCACGATTTCCGCGGCCAGAACCGCCGGCTGACCATGCCGGAAGTGTTCATGTACTCGTCGAACATCGGCACCGTGCGCATGGCGATGCAGTTCGGCCGCGAGCGCCAGCGCGAATTCCTGTCGCGGCTCGGCCTGACGCGCGCCGCGCAGTTCGAGCTGCCGGAGATCGGGCCGCCGATCGTCCCGAACCCGTGGCGCGACATCAACATGATGACGGTCGCCTTCGGCCACGGCATGGCGGTGAGCCCACTGCAGCTCATCGCCGCAGTGAACGCATCGGTCAATGGCGGGCTGATGGTACGGCCGACGCTGTTGCGCCGCCCCGAGGGCGCCGAGTTCCCGCGCGAGCGCGTGATGACCGCGCAGACATCCGAGCAGATGCGCCGCCTGCTGCGGCTCGTGGTCGAGCGCGGCTCCGCCCGTTCCGCCGCGGCGCCCGGCTATCTCGTCGGCGGCAAGACCGGTACCGCCGAGAAGAACGTGCGCGGCCGCTATCGCCAGAATGCGCGCATGTCGCTGTTCGCCGGCGCCTTCCCGATCACCGCCCCGCGCTACAGCATGCTGATCATCCTCGACGAGCCGCAGGCGACCGCACGCACCCAGGGGTTCGCCACCGGCGGCTGGGTCGCGGCGCCGATGGTCGCGCGTCTGGTGCCTCGGCTCGCGGCGCTGTGGGGCCTGCCGCCGATGGACGAAACCCAGCCGCAGGTGCGTCAGCAGCTCTTCGTCAACGCGGCGCTCAGCCGATGACGCGCCGCGCCTCGACCCTTCCCAATCGCAGCGCCCGCGACCGGGCCGACAGGGGGCCATGCGCGTGTCGTCCGTGATCCGCGACGCGACGCTCTCCGGTCCCGATGCCGAGATCGTCGGCATGACCGCGGATTCGCGGGCGGTGCGGCCGGGCTATCTCTTCGCCGCCCTGCCCGGCACCAGGGTCGACGGAAGGCAGTTCGTCGACGAGGCCGTCGCCGCCGGCGCGAGCGCCGTGCTCGGTCCGCCCGGCCTATCCGTGCCCGGCCACGTCGCCCGTATCGAGGCCGACAATCCGCGCCGCGCGCTCGCGCTCGCGGCGTCGCGCTTCTTCGGCCGCCAGCCGGAAGTCGTGGCCGCGATCACCGGCACCAACGGCAAGACCTCGGTCGCGAGCTTCACGCGCCAGATCTGGACCCTGCTCGGCAGACCGGCCGCGAGCCTCGGCACGCTGGGCCTGGTGGCGCCCGGGCGCGAGCGGCCGGGATCGCTGACGACCCCGGACCCGATCGCGCTGCACGACGATCTTGCCCAACTCGCGCGCGACGGCATCGAACATCTGGCGATCGAAGCGTCGAGCCACGGCCTCGACCAGTACCGGCTCGACGGGATCGCGCTGCGCGCCGCCGCCTTCACCAACCTGTCGCACGAGCATCTCGACTATCACGCGACGATGGGCGCGTACCGGGCCGCGAAGGCGCGGCTCTTTGCGGAGCTCCTGCCCGCCGGGGCCGCCGCCGTGCTCAACGCCGACTCGCCCGAGTTCGCACATTTCGCCGCGATCGCCCGCGCGCGCGACCAGCGCGTGATCGACTTCGGCCGCACGGCCCGGGTCCTCCGCCTCGCCGCCGTCGCCCCGCACGGCCACGGCCAGACGCTGTCGCTGTCGATCGAAGGGCGCAGCGTGACGGTCGAGCTGAACCTCGTGGCCGACTTCCAGGCGATGAACGTCCTCGCGGCCCTCGGGCTCGTCGTCGGCTGCGGTGCGGCCTGGGACGACGCGCTCGCGATGGTGCCGCGCCTGCGGGGCGTGCGCGGTCGTATCGAGCTGGTTGCCAGCCGGCGCAACGGTGCGGCCGTCTATGTCGACTACGCCCACAAGCCGCTGGCGCTCGAGACCGTGCTCGCCGCGCTGCGCCCGCATGCGCGCGGCCGCCTCGTCGTCGTCTTCGGCTGCGGCGGCGACCGCGACACCGCCAAGCGCCCGATGATGGGGGCCATCGCGGCGAAGCTTGCCGACCGCGTCATCGTCACCGACGACAACCCGCGCAGCGAGGAGCCGGCGGCGATCCGCCGCGCGATCCTGGCCGCGGCGCCGGGCGCGCGCGAGATCGGCGGCCGTGGCCAGGCGATCGCCGCGGCGGTCGCCGAACTGTGCGACGGCGACGTGCTGGTGATCGCCGGCAAGGGCCACGAGCAGGGCCAGATCGTCGGCGCCACCGTCCACCCGTTCGACGACGCGACGGTCGCCCGCAACGCCGTCGACGCGGCCGACGGCGCGGAGCGCGCGCGATGACCGCGCTGTGGAGCGCCGCCGAGGCCGCCGCCGCGACAGGCGGCATCGCCACCGCCGCGTGGATCGCGTCGGGCGTGCAGACCGACAGCCGCGCCGTCGAGCACGGCGATCTCTTTGTCGCGCTCAAGGGCGAACAGGCCGACGGGCACGAATACGTCGCCGGCGCGCTCGCGAACGGCGCCGTCGCGGCGATGGTCGCGCGCGGCATCGCCGGCGTGGCCGCCGACAAGCTGCTCACCGTCGCCGACACGCTCGCCGGGCTCGAAGCGCTCGGCGCCGCCGCGCGCCGGCGCAGCCCGGCCCGCCGCATCGCCATCACCGGCAGCGTCGGCAAGACCGGCACCAAGGAGGCGCTGCGTCTCGTGCTTTCGGCGCAAGCCCCGACCCATGCCAGCGTCGCCAGCTACAACAACCATGTCGGCGTCCCGCTGTCGCTCGCGCGGATGCCAAAAGACACGGTCTACGGCGTGTTCGAGATCGGCATGAACCATCCCGGCGAGATCGCGCCGCTGGTCCGGCAGGTGGCGCCGGCGGTGGCGGTGATCACCACGGTCGAGGCCGCGCACACCGAGTTCTTCCCCGGCAAGGGCATCCTCGGCGTCGCCGAGGAGAAGGCCGAGATCTTCGCCGCCGGCGGCGAGGTCGCGGTCGTCAACCGCGACAACACGTTCTTCGAACTGCTCGCCTCCAAGGCCCGCGCCAGGGGCTTCGGCCAGGTCATCGGCTTCGGCGCGCATGAGCGCGCGGATGCGCGGCTGATCGAGCTGCGTCTCGCGCCGGCGCACAGCGACATCGTCGCGTCGATCGACGGTGCGCGGATCCAATACCGGCTCGGCACGGCCGGGCGGCACTGGGCGATGAACTCGCTCGCCGTGCTCGCCGCCGCCAAGGCGGTCGGCGCCGACGTCCACCGCGCCGCGGCGGCGCTCGCCGCGATGACGCCGCCCAAGGGTCGCGGCGAACGCCATGCCGTCCGCCTCGACCGCGGCAGCTTCGAACTGATCGACGACAGCTACAACGCCAACCCGACCTCGGTGCGCGCGGCGCTTGCGGTGCTCGCGGGCGCCGCCCCCGGGCCGAACGGCCGGCGGATCGCGGTGCTCGGCGACATGCGCGAACTCGGCCCCGACGCCGATGCGCTCCACGCCGGCCTGGCGCCCGACATCGCCGCGGCGGGAGTCGACCTCGTCTTCACCTGCGGGCCGCACATGGCCCGCCTCGCGGAGGCGCTGCCGGCGAAGCACCGCGCCGGCCACGCGCCGGCGTCGGACGGCCTTCCGCCGCTGCTCCGCGGCGCCATCCGCGCCGGCGACGTGGTGCTGGTCAAGGGTTCGCTCGGCAGCCGCATGGCGCCGGTCGTTGCCGCGCTCAAGGCGCTCGCCGAAGCGCCGGCCGGTTCGTAAAGGGTCCCGATGCTCTACCACCTCCTTGTCCCCCTCGCCGGCGAGTTCGGGCCGCTCAATCTGTTCCGCTACATCACGGCGCGGACCGGGTTCGCGATGCTGACGGCGCTGATCATCAGCCTCGCCTTCGGCAACCGGCTGATCCTCTGGCTCAAGAGCCAGCAGAAGGAGCCGCCGCTGCGCGCCGACACGCCCGAGCGCCACCTGCTCAAGAAGGGCACGCCGACGATGGGCGGCGTCCTCATCCTGATGGCGCTCGGCATCTCGACCCTGCTGTGGGCCGATCTGCGCAACGGCTACGTCTGGGCGGTGCTGGTGGTCACGCTCGGCTTCGGCGCGATCGGCTTCTGGGACGACTACATGAAGCTCACCAAGCGCAACAGCAAGGGCCTGTCCGGCCGGCTGCGCCTCGGCCTGGAAAGCGCGCTGGCGCTTGCCGCGGTGCTGTGGATCGTGTGGCTGACGCGCGAACCGCTGTCGACGTCGCTCGCCGTGCCGTTCTTCAAGTCGCTGCTGCCCGATCTCGGCTGGTTCTTCTTCCCGTTCGCCGTCTTCGTCATCGTCGGCTCGTCGAACGCGGTCAACCTGACGGACGGGCTCGACGGCCTCGCCATCGTGCCGGTCATGATCGTCGCCGCCGTATTCGCCTTCATTGCCTACTTCGTGGGCAACGCCTTCTTCTCCAACTACCTGCTGATCCAGCATGTGCCCGGATCGGGCGAGCTTGCCGTGTTCTGCGGCGCGCTGATGGGGGCGAGCCTCGGCTTCCTGTGGTTCAACGCGCCGCCCGCGATGGTCTTCATGGGCGACACCGGCTCGCTGTCCTGCGGCGGCGCGCTCGGCACGATCGCGGTCGTGACCAAGAACGAACTCGTCCTGGCACTCACCGGGGGGCTATTCGTCCTCGAAGCGGTGTCGGTGATCGTCCAGGTGATCTCGTTCAAGCTCACCGGCAAGCGCGTGTTCATGATGGCCCCACTGCACCACCACTTCGAGAAGAAGGGCTGGCAGGAGCCGACCATCGTCATCCGCTTCTGGATCATCGCGATGATCCTGGGCCTCGCCGGCCTCTCGACGTTGAAACTGCGGTGACGGCCCGATGATCGACCTCCGCAGCCAGTCCGGTCGCAGTTTCGCGGTGCTCGGCCTCGCCAGGTCCGGGCTGGCGGCCGCGCAGGCGCTGGCAAAAGGCGGCGCCCGGGTCGCCGCCTGGGACGACGACGCGAGGCGGCGCGAGTCGGCGGCGGCGGCCGGGGTGCCGATCGTTGATTTAACCCAGGCCGACTGGTCCGGGATCGATTCGCTGGTGATCAGCCCCGGCATCCCCCACACCCACCCCGCCCCCCACCCGGTCGCGGCCCGGGCGCGATTCCATGGGCGGGAAATCATCGGGGATATCGAATTACTTGCACGCAGCGAGCGCGAATCGACGTATATCGGAATAACGGGCACTAACGGCAAGTCCACCACGACAGCATTGATCGGCCACATCATGGCCGCGTGCGGCCGGAGCGTGGAGATCGGGGGAAATATCGGCACGCCGGCCCTCGCCCTGGCTCCGCTCGGGCGTGGTGGCTGCTACGTGCTGGAAATGTCCTCCTACCAGCTGGAGATCACGTTCACGATCACGTTCGACGTCGCCATCCTTCTCAACGTCACGCCTGACCATCTCGATCGTCATGGCGGAATGGACGGTTACGTTGCCGCGAAGCGCCTGATCTTCCGGGGTCAGAAGGCGCCGCAGACGGCCGTAATCGGCATCGACGACGAGATCTGCCGTGCCATCCACGATGAACTCGCCGCCGACGCGCGGCACCGGGTCGTCGCGATTTCGGCTGCGCAGACACTGGCGCGCGGCGTGTTCGCGGCGGACGGCATCCTCTACGACGCGATCGACGCCGGCCCGCGCGCGGTCGCCGATCTTCGCCGCATCCAGACCCTGCCCGGAGCGCACAACTGGCAGAACGCAGCCGCCGCCTTCGCCGCGGCGCGTGCCGTCGGCGTCGACGCCGACGCGGCCGCGCGCGCGTTGTCGACCTTCCCCGGCCTTGCCCACCGGCAGGAGCTGATCGCGCGCATCGGCAAGGTCGCCTTCGTCAACGACAGCAAGGCGACCAACGCCGACGCCGCCGCCAAGGCGCTGGCGAGCTATGAGCGGATCTACTGGATCGCCGGCGGCAAGGCCAAGGAAGGCGGCATCGCATCGCTGGCGCCGTGGTTCGGGCGCATCCGACGTGCCTACCTGATCGGCGAAGCCGCGCCGCAGTTCGCCGCGACCCTCGCCGGCCGGGTCGACACCGTCGCGGCGGGCACGCTTGCGGCCGCCGTCGCCGGCGCCGCCGCCGATGCAGCCGCCGCGAACGAGAGCGCCGTCGTGCTGCTGTCGCCGGCCTGCGCCTCGTTCGACCAGTTCGAGAACTTCGAAGCGCGCGGCGACGCCTTCCGCCGCCTGGTGCTCGACCTCGCAGCGCGCGCGCCCGAAGCCGCCGCCGCCGGCCCAGGAGGTCGCGCATGATGATCTCCCTGCGCAGCGAGACGTCGGTCCTTGGCCGCTGGTGGTTCACCGTCGACCGCTGGAGCCTGAGCGCGCTGTTCCTGCTGATCGCCTGCGGCGCCGTGCTCGCCCTCGCGTCGACCCCGGCGATCGCCGAACGGCTGGGGCTCGACCCGTTCTACTTCGTGCGCCGCCAGTTCGCACTGCTGCCGGTAGCGGCCCTGAGCCTGATCGCGGTATCGATGCTGACGCCCAAGCAGGTCCGCGTGCTGGCCCTGTTCGGTTTCCTCGCCGCCGTCGCGATGCTGGCGCTGACCTTCTTCATCGGTGTCGAGATCAAGGGCGCGCGGCGCTGGATCAATCTCGGCGGCTTCTCGCTGCAGCCCTCCGAATTCGTCAAGCCGACATTCGCCGTGCTCGCGGCATGGCTGTTCGCGCGCCAGCGCCGCCACCCGGGATTCCACGGCGACGCGATCGCGCTCGCGCTATTCGCCGGCGTGATCGCGCTGGTGCTGCGCCAGCCCGATGTCGGGATGGCGCTGGTGATCACCGTTGTCTTCATGGCGCAATACTTTCTCGCCGGCTTGCGCATGTTCTGGGTCACGCTGCTGGCGGCCGTCGGCATCGCCGGCGGGGTCGGCGCGTACTACGTGTTCCCGCATGTCGCCAGCCGCATCAACCGGTTCCTCGATCCGAATTCCGGCGACACCTATCAGGTCAACCGCGCGCAGGACGCGTTCTCGAACGGCGGGCTGTTCGGCCGCGGCCCGGGCGAAGGCACGGTCAAGTCGGTGCTGCCCGACGCGCACAGCGACTTCGTGTTCGCCGTCGCGGGCGAGGAGTTCGGGCTGATCCTGTGCCTGATCATCGTCGGGCTGTTCACCTTCGTCGTGCTGCGCGGCTTCGCGCGCATGCTGCAGGAGAACGACCTGTTCGTGATGCTGGCGGTGTCCGGCCTGCTCACCCAGTTCGGCCTGCAGGCGCTGATCAACATGGGCTCGACGCTGCATCTCATGCCGACCAAGGGCATGACGCTGCCGTTCATCTCGTATGGCGGCTCGTCGCTGCTCGCGGTGTCGCTCGCCATGGGCATGATGCTGGCGCTCGGCCGCAAGCGCTTCGGCGCGGGCGAGGCCGCATGACCCAGCCCCTCGCCATCCTGGCCGCCGGCGGCACCGGCGGCCATGTCTTCCCCGCCGAGGCGCTGGCGACCGAATTGCTGCGCCGCGGCTTCCGCCTCGCCCTCATCACCGACCGGCGCGGCACGGCCTATCGCGGCGCGCTCGGCGACATCGAGACGCATCGTCTCGGCGTGCTGGCGCCGGTGGGCGGCTTCGGCCGCAAGATCGCCAGCGGCGTGTCGCTGGTCGCCGGCGTGTTCGCGGCGCGCCGGCTGCTGCGACGGCTCGCGCCGCAGGTCGTCGTCGGCTTCGGCGGCTATCCGTCGCTGGCGCCGATGATCGCCGCGACGCGCCTCGGCCTGCCGACGCTGATCCACGAGCAGAACGCCGCGCTCGGCCGCGCCAACCGCATGGTCGCGCGCAGCGTCGCCACGGTCGCGACGTCGTTCCCGGAGGTGCGGCTGATGCCGAGCGGCGTGGGCGCGAGGCTGACCGGCAATCCGGTGCGCGACGCGGTGATCGCGCTGCGCGACCGGATCTATCAGGCGCCGGCGGAGCGCCTGTCGATCCTCGTCACCGGCGGCAGCCAGGGCGCATCGGTTTTCGCCAAGGTCGTGCCGGCGGCGCTCGCGGCGCTGCCCGATGCGGTGCGTGCGCGCGTCGAACTCGTCCAGCAGACCCGCGCCGAGGATATCCACGCCGTGCGCGCAGCCTGTGCGCAGTCCGGCGTCAGCGCCACGCTGGCGCCGTTCTTCGCCGACCTGCCCGAACGGCTCGGCGCCGCGCATCTCGTGATCTGCCGCTCGGGCGCCTCGACGGTCGCCGAACTCGCGGTCGTCGGCCGGCCGGCAATCCTCGTGCCGTACCCGTTCGCCGCCGACGATCACCAGACCGACAACGCCCGCGCCTTTGCCGCGGCCGGCGGCGGCTGGCAGGTCGCCAACGACGCCTTCACGCCGGCCGAGCTCGCGCAACGACTCGCGCGCCTCGCCGACGCCCCGCGCGATCTCGCGACGGCCGCGTCCGCCGCCCGTTCGTTCGGCCGCCCCGATGCGGCCGCACGCCTTGCCGACCTCGTCGCGTCCCTCGCCGGCGCCAACGGCCACACGGAGCGCGCCGCATGAGAGAGATGCCCCTCACCATCGGCGTGATGCACTTCGTCGGCATCGGCGGCATCGGCATGTCCGGCATCGCCGAAATCCTGCACAACCTCGGCTACAAGGTGCAGGGTTCCGACGTCGCCGACGGCGCCAACGTCAAGCGCCTGACCGGCGTCGGCATCCCCGTCATGATCGGCCATCGCGCCGAGAATCTCGGCAAGGCCGAGGTCGTCGTGGTGTCGACGGCGGTCAAGGCCGACAATCCCGAAGTCCGCGCCGCGCGCGAGCGCATGATCCCCGTCGTCCGCCGCGCCGAGATGCTGGCCGAGCTGATGCGGCTCAAATGGGCGGTCGCGGTCGCCGGCACGCACGGCAAGACGACGACGACCTCGCTCGTCGCCGCGATGCTCGATTCCGCCGGCCTCGACCCGACCGTCATCAACGGTGGCATCATCAATGCCTACGGCACCAACGCGCGGCTCGGCGCCGGCGACTGGATCGTCGTCGAGGCCGACGAGAGCGACGGCAGCTTCAACCGTCTGCCCGCGACGATCGCGGTCGTCACCAACATCGACCCCGAGCACCTCGACTATTGGGGCAATTTCGACGCGCTCAAGAAGGCGTTCCAGGCCTTCGTCGCCAACATCCCGTTCTACGGCTTCGCGACCCTGTGCATCGACCATCCCGAAGTGCAGGCGATGATCCCGCTGGTGGCGGACCGCAAGCTTGTCACCTACGGGCTGTCGCCGCAGGCCGACGTGCGCGCCGTCAACGTGAAGCTGTCGGCCGACGGCGGCCAGTTCGACGCCGTGCTCGGCGGCCGCCTCGGGCCGGAGCGGCGCATCGCCGGCCTGCGCCTGCCTCTGGTCGGTATCCACAACGTCCAGAATTCGCTCGCCGCAATCGCGGTGGCGGCGGAGATGGGCATCGCCGACGCGCAGATCGCCAAGGCGCTTGGCTCGATCAAGGGCGTAAAGCGCCGCTTCACCAAGACCGGCGAGGCCGCCGGCCTCACCGTCATCGACGACTACGGCCACCACCCGGTGGAGATCGCCGCGGTGCTCAAGGCCGCGCGCAGCGCCACCAAGCGCGGCGTCGTCGCAGTCGTCCAGCCGCACCGCTACACCCGCCTGCACAACCTGTTCGAGGACTTCTGCACCTGCTTCAACGACGCCGATGCGGTGATCGTGGCCGACGTCTACTCGGCCGGCGAGACGCCGATCGAAGGCGTCGACCGCGAGGCGCTGGTCGCCGGCCTGCGCGCGCACGGCCATCGCCGCGTGCTGTCGCTCGAGGATCCCAAGCAGCTTGCGGGCCTCGTGCTCGAGACCGCGCGCGCCGGCGACCTCGTGGTCTGCCTCGGCGCCGGCAACATCACCGCCTGGGCCTATGCCCTGCCGCAGGAGATCGCACAGCTCGCCGGCAACACGGTGGCACTCGGCTCGGGAGGCCAGCGATGATGGCCGCCGCCTCGCGCGCTCCGCGCCTGATCGACCGTCTGCCCGCGGTGCGCGGCCGCATCAGCGAGAACGCGCCGCTCGCCGGCATCACCTGGTTCCGTGTCGGCGGCGCCGCCGAGATCATGTTCCGCCCGGCCGACGAAGATGATCTCGCGCAGTTTCTCGCCGGCAAGCCCGACGACGTGCCGGTTACGGTGATCGGCGTCGGCTCCAACCTGCTCGTGCGCGACGGCGGCGTGCCCGGCGTGGTCATCCGCCTCGGCCGCGGCTTCGTCGAGATCGCGGCCGAAGGCACGCGCGTCGTCTGCGGCGCCGGAGCGCTCGACCTCAACGTCGCGATGACCGCGCGCGACGCCGGCATCGCCGGTCTCGAGTTCCTCGTCGGCGTGCCGGGCACGATCGGCGGCGGCCTGCGCATGAACGCAGGCGCCTACGGCCGCGAATTCAAGGACGTCGTCGTCTCCGCCCGCGCGGTCGACGGCAAGGGCCGCCGACTCGCGCTCGGCCCGGCGGAACTCGGGTTCGGCTATCGCCACTCGGCCGCGGCCGAGGACGTCATCTTCACGTCGGCCGAGATGGCCGGCACGCGCGACGACACGCTGTCGATCCAGCGCCGCATGTCGGAGATCGATGCCGCGCGCGAGGCGAGCCAGCCTTTGCGCACGCGTACCGGCGGCTCGACCTTCGCCAACCCGTCCGATCCCCGCGCCGAGGGCCGCAAGGCGTGGCAGCTCATCGACGCCGTCGGCGGTCGCGGCCTGACGATCGGCGGCGCAGCGGTGTCGGAGAAGCACTGCAACTTCCTGATCAACACCGGCAGCGCGACCGCAGCCGACATCGAGGCGCTGGGCGAGGAACTCCGCCGGCGCGTGCGCGAACGCTTCGGCGTGACGCTCGAATGGGAGATCCGCCGCATCGGCGTGGCGGGTCCTTCGGGGGCGCGCGCATGACAATGCTGCGCAACACCCGCAAGCGCGTCGCGGTGCTGGTCGGCGGCATCTCGGCTGAGCGCGAGGTGTCGCTCGCCTCCGGCGCGGCCTGCGCGCGCGCGCTCGGCGATGCCGGCTACCAGACCGCGACGATCGACGTCGGCCCCGATCTCGCCAAGCTGCTGGCGGCACTCGGCGAGGCGAAGCCCGAGGTGGTGTTCAACGCGCTGCACGGCCGTTTCGGCGAGGACGGCGCGATCCAGGGCCTGCTCGACCTGCAGGGCATCCCCTACACGCATTCCGGCCTGCTCGCCTCGGCGCTCGCGATGGACAAGCCAATGGCCAAGCGCCTCTTCGCCGCCGCGGGCATCCCGGTGGTCGAAGGCCAAGTCGTGCAGCGCGACGAGCTGTTCCGCCGCCGCGTCATGGACCCGCCCTACGTCGTCAAGCCGACGCGCGAAGGCTCGTCGGTCGGCGTCAAGATCGTGCTGAGCGACGCCGACCTCGAAGACTTCAAGCGCCAGCCCTGGCCGTTCGAGCCCGACGTGCTGGTCGAGCGCTACATCCCCGGCCGCGAGTTGTCGGTCGCGGTGATGGGCGATCGCGCGCTCGGCGTGGTCGAGCTGCGCCCTCTCGACGGGTTCTACGACTACGAGCACAAGTACACCGACGGCCGCACGCAGCATCTGATGCCGGCGCCGATTCCCCCGGCGGCGGAGGCGGATGCCAAGCGCTACGCCCTGCTCGCCCACCGCACGCTCGGCTGCCGCGGGGTCACGCGCGCGGATTTCCGCTACGACGACACCGCCGTGCCGGCGAACGAACCCGGGCGGCTCTACCTGCTCGAAATCAACACCCAGCCCGGGATGACGCCGCTGTCGCTGGTGCCCGAGATCGCCAAGGCCTGCGGCATCTCCTTCCAGGATCTGGTGAGCTGGATGGTCGAAAACGCCGCCTGTGAACGGAGGCCGTCATGATGTGGTGGCGCCGCAAGCCGCCGAAGCCGCAGCGCCGCGTGCTGCGCGCGCGCCTGCAGCGCTTCGTGCCGCGCGGCTCGCTGCGTCCCGCGCTGCTGTGGGGCGGCGGTGCGCTGCTCGCCGGCACGCTTGCCTGGGGCTCGCTGAAGCTGTGGCGCGAGGGACCGCCTTCGCTCATCGGCAATGCCGCCTCCGGCATCGGCCAGCTGGCACTCGCCGGCACCTCGAATCTCGGTTTCGCCGTCGGCGAGGTTCTCGTCGAGGGCCGCACGGAGACGCGCGTCGACGAACTGATGAGCGCGCTCGGCGTCCGCCGCGGCGAACCGATTCTCGCCTTCAATCCCGCCGCCGCGCGAGCCGCGCTGCTGCGCCTGCCCTGGATCCGCAGCGCGACGGTCGAGCGCCGCATGCCGGAGACGATCTTCGTGCGCATCGAGGAACGCGAGCCGCTGGCGCTGTGGCAGCACGCCGGGCGCATGGTCGTGATCGACCGCAGCGGCGCCGTCATCGAAGGCGCCGATCCCGGCCGCTGGCCGGCGCTGAAGATCGTCGTCGGCGAAGGCGCGCCGCGCCACACCGCCGACCTGCTGACGATCCTCGCCAGCGAACCGGCGCTCGCCCAGAAGATCACCCACGCGGTCCGTGTCGGCAGCCGGCGCTGGAATCTTCGGCTCGAGCCGCAGCCCGGCGCGGCGGTCGAGGTGCAGCTGCCGGAGGAAAATCCCGCTGCGGCGTGGCTGCGGCTCGCCGATGCCGAGCGTGCGGGCGGTCTCTTCCAGCGCAACGTCCAGACGATCGACATGCGGTTGCCCGACCGGATGATCCTTCGGGTGGTACGCGATGCGCCGCCGGCGCCGACGCCGGCGGGGCCAGCGCGCCCGGTCCGGCCGGCGACGGCCAACCGGCAAACGTGAGCGGCAGGAGTCCGTCAGGATCATGTTGAAGAAGAAGCCCCGCAGCGACCTGATCGCCGCCCTCGACGTCGGATCGACCAAGATCGCCTGCTTCGTCGCCAAGGCCGACGGCACGGCGGCGCACGTCGTGGGGATTGGGCATCAGGTTTCACGCGGCGTGCGCAACGGCAGCCTCGTCGACATGGACGCGGCGGAGGCGGCGATCCTCACCGCCGTCACCGCCGCCGAACGGATGGCGGGCGAGGCGCTGCGCGACGTCATCGTCAACATTTCCGGCGCCCAGCCGGTGTCGCGGACGGTCAGCGTCGAAGTCGCGATCAACGGCCACGAGATCGGCGACCACGACATTCGCCGCGTGACCGAACTCGGCCGCAACGCCGACACCACGCCCGAACGGCGCCTGCTCCACGCCATCCCGACCGGCTATTCGATCGACGGCAGCCGCGGCATCCGCGACCCGCGCGGCATGTGCGGCCAGCGCCTCGGCGGCCTCATGCACGTCGTGACCGGCCATACCGGCGCCATCCGCAATCTCGAGACGGTGATCGGCCGCTGCCACCTCAACGTCGACGGCATGGTCGTGGCGCCGTACGCGTCCGGCCTCGCCTGCCTGGTCGACGACGAAATGGACCTCGGCGTCACCGTGATCGACATGGGCGGCGGCACGACGACCTTCGCGGTGTTCGCGGACGGGCATCTCGTCCACACCGATTCGGTCGCGGTCGGCGGCGCGCACGTCACCAACGACATTGCGCGCGGACTGTCGACGCCGGTCGCACATGCCGAGCGGATGAAGACGCTCTACGGCACCGCGACCGTCTCGTCGGCCGACGAGCGCGAGGTGATCGACGTGCCGCTGGTCGGCGAGGAAGACCAGGCGCAGCCGAACCACGTGCCGAAGTCGATACTGACCGGGATCATCCGGCCGCGACTCGAAGAGACGTTCGAACTGGTGCGCGCGCGCCTCGAGGCGAGCGGCTTCGACAAGGTTGCCGGCCGCCGCGTCGTGCTGACCGGCGGCGCGAGCCAGCTCCAGGGCGTGCGCGACCTGGCGGCGCTCATCCTCGACAAGCAGGTCCGCATGGGCAAGCCGCTGCGTATCGCAGGGCTGTCCGACCAGACGGGCGGACCCGCTTTCTCGACCTGCGCGGGCCTGATCGGCTACGCGCTCAACCGGAACGTCGAGGCGCTGCTTCCCGCAGCCGCCGCGGCCAAGCCCGGCGCGGGACCGTTCGGCATGCTGCGCTGGGTCAAAGAGCACTTTCTTACCTGACCACCAACCCGTTTCGCCCGGAGGGATCGCCGGGTGGATCGCTGATCGGAAAGAGGAGGAACCAGAAGATGACGATAAACATCTCGATGCCGCGCGGAGAGCACGAGCTCAAGCCGCGTATCACGGTCATCGGCTGCGGCGGCGCCGGTGGCAACGCGGTCAACAACATGATCCGCGCGCAGCTCCAGGGGGTCGACTTCGTCGTCGCCAACACCGACGCGCAGGCGCTCCAGCTGTCGCTCGCCGAGCGGCGCGTACAACTCGGCGTCGGCATCACCCAGGGCCTCGGCGCCGGCGCGCGGCCCGACGTCGGCCGCGCCTCCGCCGAGGAGACGCTGCACGAGATCCTCGAGCATCTCGCGGGCTCGCACATGGCTTTCATCGCCGCCGGCATGGGCGGCGGCACCGGCACCGGGGCGGCTCCCGTGATCGCGCGGGCGGCGCGTGAACAGGGCATCCTCACCGTCGGCGTCGTCACCAAGCCCTTCCACTTCGAGGGCGCGCACCGCATGAAGATCGCCGAGCAGGGCATCGAAGAGCTCCAGCGCCACGTCGATACGCTGATCATCATCCCGAACCAGAACCTGTTCCGCGTCGCCAACGAGCGCACGACGTTCGCCGACGCCTTCAAGATGGCGGACGATGTGCTCTACTCTGGCGTGCGCGGCGTCACCGACCTGATGGTGATGCCCGGCCTGATCAATCTCGACTTCGCCGACATCCGCACGGTGATGAGCGAGATGGGCAAGGCGATGATGGGCACCGGCGAGGCCGAGGGCGACAATCGCGCGATCGACGCGGCGCAGAAGGCGATCTCGAACCCGCTGCTCGACGACGTGTCGATGAAGGGTGCGCGCGGCGTGCTGATCAACATCACCGGCGGCCCCGACATGACGCTGTTCGAGGTCGACGAGGCCGCCAACCGCATCCGCGACGAGGTCGACCCCGAGGCGAACATCATCTTCGGCTCGACCTTCGACGAAACCCTCGCCGGCAAGGTCCGCATCTCGGTCGTCGCGACCGGGATCGACGCGCAGGCGATGGTCGAGCCGAAGCCGACGGTGATCAGCCTCGCGCAGTCGCGCCAGGCCGCTTCCCAGCGCCCGCAGCAGCAGGCGGCGCGCGCGGAAGGCTCCGCGGCGCTGAAGATCGACGCCAACCAGGCGATCCCGATGACGGCCGAGCCCGTGGTCGCCCGCCAGCCGCAGTCGGTGACGATGCACGCGCCAGCGCAGGCCTATGCCCAGGCGCCGGCGCCGCAGCCGGCCGCCCCCGTGGTCCAGCCGCAACCGCAACCGGCCGTCGCCCGGACCGCGCCGGCAGCACCGCAGCCGCAGTACCGCCCGGCGCCGGCACCGCAGAGCTACATGTCGGTCGCGCCGGCGCCGCAGCCGGTTCAGCAGGCGGCGCCTCCGCAGCAGCCGGCGCAGGCGACGTCGTTCATCGCGCCGCGTCCGATCGAGGCGGCGCGCGAACCGGCGATGGTGCGCGCGGATCTGCGGCCGCAGGCGGAGGCCTACGCCGCCCCGGCGGCCGAGCCTGCACCGCGTGCCGCGCAGCCGGAAGAGAAGCGCGACGAGCGCCGCCGTGGCCCCAGCCTGTTCGAACGCGTGACCGGCACCGGGCGGGCGCGCGAGCAGCGTCCGGCCCCGGCCCAGGCGGCGCCGCTGGTCGCTCCGCGTCCGGAACAGCCGGCTGCCAGCGCCCCGATGCCGGCGCCGGCGCCTGCTCCGGCTCCGGCGCCGCAGCAGACGCGGCTGGGCGGTCTCGACCCGACCGACCGGATTCCGACCTCGCGGCCGGAGGACGACCTGCTGGACATCCCGGCCTTCCTGCGCCGCCAAGCCAACTGAGGCGCAGATGCTCCCGACCGGGGGGTGGCGGGGTTAACCATGACCTCGCCATCCCCCGGTTTGGTTTTCGCAAGTCACTGATTTCTCTTGATGATTTTCGGACCGCCGGAGGCCGGCGGGCGCCGCTGCGGTAACAAATCGAAACAATAAGTGATTTGAGCGATCGCGAGCCTGACTGCTAACAGATTGCACTACAAAGGGATTTCGGAATCGATCGGCCCCAGGGCAGTTGCTGCAGGATTGCGTGATCACGCCCGCCGCCGAACGACCGAGATGCGCCGTGCGTTGAAGTGAGCGGTTTGGGGGAGTCCGGCACAGATGCCCGTGGCCATCGTTCCGCAAAAGACGCTTAAGAGTGCGATCAGCTGTAGCGGCATCGGGGTCCATAGCGGCCAGCGGGTGCAGATGGTGCTGCACCCCGCACCGGCCAATCACGGCATCGTCTTTCGTCGCAGCGATGTGGCGCGCAGCGCGGCCCAGCCTGCCGACGCGCTGATCCAGGCCGATTGGCGCAGCGTCGTCGATTCGCGCCTCTGCACCACGCTGGGCAATGCCGCGCGCACCACGGTGTCGACCGTCGAGCATCTGATGGCCGCCTTCTACGGCTGCGAGATCGACAACGCCCTGGTCGAGGTCAGCGGCCCCGAGCTGCCGATCATGGACGGATCCGCGGCACCGTTCGTCTTCCTCATCGAATGCGCGGGCGTGCGCGAACTCGACGAGCCGCGTCGCGCCATTCAAGTGCTGCGGCCGATCGCCGTCGAGGACGGTTCGCGCCGCGCGGTGCTGCGGCCTGGCGTCGGGCTGACCATCACTTGCGAGATCGACTTCGAAAGCGCGATCGTCGCTCGCCAGCACTTCGCCCTCGATCTCGAGCCGGCGACGTTCCGCACCGAGATCAGCCGCGCGCGCACCTTCGGCTTCGCCGCCGAGATCGACCGGCTGCGCGCGGCGGGGCTTGCCCGCGGCGGCTCGCTCGACAACGCGGTGGTGATCGGCAAGGACCGCATCCTCAACGCCGAGGGCCTTCGCTTCGCCGACGAATTCGTCCGTCACAAGGTGCTCGACTGCGTGGGCGACCTCTACCTCGCAGGGGCGCCGATTCTCGGCCATGTCGAAGCGGTCCGCGTCGGCCACGCGCTCAATTACCGCCTGCTGCGCGCACTGTTCGAGCAGCCGGGCGCCTGGCGGATGGTCGAGATGACGACGACGTATGGCGTCGCCGGCCGTCGCGAAGGGCTGCGCGCCGCGGGCGACTGACCCCGCCGGCTTCCGCATTCAGCACGTCCTGGAAACCGCACGGGCGGCTGGGCTATAAGTCGCGCCCATGAAACGTCGCACGAATCGCCTGACCGTTATCATCTTCGCCGCTGCGATCGCGCTGGGCGCCTGCCGCTCGCAGGAAGAACCGCAGGTCGAACGGCCGGTCGACGACCTCTACAACATCGCGGTCAATTCGCTGATGACGGAGAACTACGCCGCCGCCGCGCGGCAGTTCGACGAGGTCGAACGCCAGCACCCCTACTCCGTGTGGGCGACGCGCTCGCAGCTGATGGCCGCCTATGCGTTCTACATGGACAGCAAGTACGACGAGGCGATCAGCGCGCTGGATCGCTTCATCCAGCTGAACCCCGCCAACCGCGACGTCGCCTATGCGTATTATCTGAAGGCGCTCTGCTACTACGAGCAGATCTCCGACGTGCAGCGCGACGCGCGGATGACCGAACTCGCCCTCGCCTCGCTGACCGAGGTCGTCAACCGCTTCCCCAACTCGGTCTTTGCGCGCGACGCGCGGCTCAAGATCGAGCTGGCGCACGACCATCTCGCGGGCAAGGAAATGGAAGTCGCGCGCTTCTACCAGCGCCAGCGCCAGTTCCTCGGCGCGATCAACCGCTACCGCATCGTCATCGACCGGTACCAGACGACCAGCCACGTGCCAGAAGCACTCCACCGCCTCGTCGAGTGTTATCTGGCGCTCGGCCTCGTCGACGAGGCGCGGCGAACGGCCTCGGTTCTCGGTCACAACTATCCGGGCAGCGACTGGTACGAGGATTCGTTCTCGCTGATCGAAACCGGACGGTTGCCGAACCGCGATCAACCGGGTTTCATTCGCCGGCTGTTCAACTGACCAAGCGGCGCGTGCCGCCGCAGAGGGCGTGATGCTCCGCCGGCTGGCAATCCGAGACGTCGTCCTGATCGACCGGCTCGACCTCGACTGCGACGGGGGGCTCTCGGTGCTGACCGGCGAAACCGGCGCCGGCAAATCGATCCTGCTCGACGCGCTCGGGCTCGCGATCGGCGCTCGCGCCGATGCCGGCTTGGTGCGCAAGGGCGCCGATACCGCCTCGGTCACCGCCGCCTTCGAGCTTCCGGCCGGCCATCCGGCGCTCGCGCGCGCCGCCGCTCAGGGCATCGGCGTCGCCGACGGCGAGCTGCTGCTGCGCCGCGTCGTCGGCACCGACGGCCGCAGCCGCGCCTTCGTCAACGACGAACCGGCGTCGGTCGGCCTGCTGCGCGAACTCGGCGGCATGCTGGTCGAGATCCACGGCCAATTCGACACCCACGGCCTGCTCGATCCGGCAGCGCACCGCGCGGCACTCGACGCCTATGCGGCACTCGGCCCCGCGGTTGCCGCGCTGTCGAAGCTGCACGCCGGCTGGCGCGCCACGCTGGCGGCGGAGGCGGAAGCCGAGGCGGCCTTCGCGCGAGCGACGGAAGAAGAGGCGTTCCTCACCCACGCGCTGCAGGAACTCGACGCGCTATCGCCCAAGCCCGGCGAGGCGGAGGAGCTGGCGACCAAGCGGGCGCTGCTCGGCCAGGGTCAGAAGCTCGGCGAGGCAATCACCGCCGCCCTGGCCGATCTCAATGCCGGCAAGGGCGTCGAAGGCGCACTGCGGGCCGCCGGGCGGGCGCTGGAGCGTGTGGCGCCGCTCGCCCGCGGCGCACTCGATCGCGCCGTGACAGCGCTCGACAACGCCGCCAGCAGCGCCGCCGATGCGCTCGCCGAGGTCGAGACGCTCGGCCAGTCGCTCGACCTCGATCCCCAGGCGCTGGAGCGGACCGAGGAGCGCCTCTTTGCACTGCGCGCGCTCGCACGCAAGCACCATGTCGAGCCGGATGCGCTGGCCGGCCTGCGCGACACGCTGCAGGCCCGGCTCGACGCGCTCGGCGACGCGTCGGGCACCCGCAAGCGCCTCGCCGCTGCCACCGCCGGCGCGCGCAAGGCCTATGCCGACGCCGCCGCGAAGATCGCGGACGCGCGCGCCGAGGCCGCGAAGAAGCTCGACCGCGCCGTCGCGCGCGAACTCGCTCCGCTCAAGCTCGAAAAGGCGCGCTTCCGCACCAGCCTGACGCCGCTCGACGAGGAGGCGTGGGGTCCGGAGGGCACCGAGCGCGTCGCCTTCGAGGTTGCGACGATCCCCGGCGTCGAGCCGGGACCGCTGCACAAGATCGCCTCGGGCGGCGAGCTGGCGCGCTTCATGCTGGCACTGCGCGTCGTGCTCGCCCGCACGCGCGCGACCGCGACGCTGGTGTTCGACGAGGTCGATTCGGGCGTCGGCGGCGCCACCGCCGACGCGGTGGGCGAACGGCTTGCGCGCCTCGCACGCGATGTCCAGGTGCTCGTGGTGACGCACAGCCCGCAGGTCGCGGCGCGCGGCCGCAGCCATTGGCGCGTCGCCAGGAAGCGCGCCGGCGGCGGTCTCGCCACCGCGGTTGAACCGCTCGCCGCCGCCGACCGCCGCGAGGAAATCGCGCGCATGCTCTCGGGCAGCGCGATCACCGACGCCGCACGCGCCGCCGCCGCGAGCCTGCTCGCCGGGGCGGCGTCGTGAGCAGGAAGAAGCCTTCGGCGCCGCGCAGCGCGCCAGCCGTCGGCGACCTCAACCCGATTGAGGCGGCGGCGGAACTCGCCCATCTCGCCAAGGAGATCGCGCGCCACGACCGCGCCTACTACCAGCACGACAAGCCCGAAATCTCCGACGCCGATTACGACGCGCTCAAGCAGCGCAACGAGGCGATCGAGAAACGCTTCCCTCAGCTCGTGCGCGCCGACAGCCCGAGCAAGCGCGTCGGCGCGGCACCCGCGACCGGATTCGCCAAGGTCCGCCACCGCAAGCCGATGCTGTCGCTCGACAACGCTTTCGCCGATGCCGACGTGCACGAGTTTGCCGAGCGCATCAGGCGCTTCCTGAAGCTCGAGACGGACGCCGCCCTCGCGTTCACCGCCGAGCCGAAGATCGACGGCCTGTCGATCGCGCTGCGCTACGAGGACGGCGCGTTCGTGCAGGGGGCGACGCGCGGCGACGGCGAGACCGGCGAGGACGTCACAGCCAACCTGCGCACGATCGCCGACATCCCGGCGCGACTCAAAGGCCGCGGTCATCCCGCCGTGCTCGAGGTTCGCGGCGAGATCTACATGAAGCGCGCCGACTTCCTGAAGCTCAATGCGGCGCGCGAGGCGGCCGGCGAAGAGAAGTTCGCCAACCCGCGCAACGCGGCCGCCGGCTCGACGCGGCA
>JAEUKZ010000012.1 GCA_016793045.1 Alphaproteobacteria bacterium | reverse complement strand
ACGATGCGAAGCGCGGCCCGAACCGCAGCCGAGCAGGCAGGAATCGCACGCGTCACTCTGGGCCGGCGGCCGTGGATTCCGGGCCCGGGCGACCGCTGGATCGAAGTCTCCGACGCGCAGGAAGCGGCGACGGCGGTAAGGGGCCTGGGACAGCGCGTCTGGCTCACGCTCGGGGTCAAGGACCTGGCGGCGTTCGCGACGCTGCGCGACGTCTGGTTCCTGGTCCGCCGCGTCGATCCCGGCCCCGTACCGTTGTCCGCTGCGACCGTCGTGCTTGGGCGCGGACCCTTCACACTTGCAGGCGAGCGCGCATTGATCAGAGATCACCGCATCGACGTCCTGGTCAGCAAGGCGAGCGGCGGCACCGCGACGCGCGCCAAGCTCGACGCCGCGCGCGAGGCCGGGCTGCCGGTGGTGATGATCCGCCGGCCCGCCATCGACACAGGGCCCACCGTCTACGACGTGGAGGCGGCGCTGGCCTGGATCGCCGCCCAGTTGGGGCTTGAACACGACGTGACGATTCCGCGATAAATTGCGCAAAATACCGAGAATGCGGGGCGGACCATGATGACCATGACCAGACGATCCTGGCTGCTTCTGCTGGCGGGATTGGGCGCGCCCGCTGCCGCAACGCCGGCGCGCGCGCAGTACGCGGTCGACCAGGCCGTTCGTGCGCCGTTCGCACTGGCGAATGCGTCGCGCGACGGCAACTACTGGTTCGTGCGGAACTCGCTGATCGCCGGCGTGTCGCCCAATGCCCGGGATGCCGAACAGCGCCCTGCGCTGCTGCTCGCAGCGATGAACGGGCATGGCGCCGTGGTCGAGATTCTTCTGCAGTATCACGCCCAGGTCAACCTGACCGACGCGCAGCGCAATACGGCGCTGACGATGGCGGCCGGGCGCGGCTTCGTCGAAATCGTCGAGGCGCTCATCCGCGGCCGCGCCAACGTCAACGCCGCCAACGGCGTGGGCGAGACGCCGCTGTTCATCGCCGCGCGCAACGGGCACACACGCGTCGTCGAGACGCTGCTGCGCGGCGGCGCCGACGTCAATCAGGCGGACTTCACCGGACGAACGCCGCTCGCCGCGGCCGAGCGGTCGAACAGTCCCAACAAGCGTTCCGTGATCGAAGTCCTGCGGCGCGGCGGCGCGCGCGGCTAGCGAGGGGCCTTCGCGGGGCGCAGCACGTGATGGTGGTCGGCAGCGTAGAGGCGGCTGTCGGCGAAGCCGCCGCCCGTGCCGAATACGCGGCCGACCAGAATCAGCGCGGTGCGCGTGATGCCCGATGACTTCACCTTGCCGCGGATGTCGGCGAGGGTCCCGCCGATGAAGCGCTGGTCGGGCCAGCCGACTCGGTAGGCGACGACCACCGGGCAGTCGGAGCCGTAGATCGGCACGAGCTCGCGCACCACCTTCGCGAGGTTGTTGATCGACAGGTGCACGGCGAGCGTTGCGCCGCTCGCCGCGACCGTCGGCAGATCCTCGCGCGGCGGCATGTCCGACGAGCGCACCGAGGTGCGCGTCAGGATCACGGTCTGGCTGATGTCGGGCAGGGTAAGTTCGCAGGCGAGAGCCGCCGCGGCGGCCGCGAAGGCGGGCACACCGGGCACGACCTCGTAGGGAATGCCGAGCGCATCGAGCCGGCGCATCTGTTCGGCGATCGCGCCGTAGAGCGAGGGATCGCCGGAATGCACGCGCGCCACGTCCATGCCGGCGCGATGCGCCGATTCGATCTCGGCGGCGATCTGGTCGAGGTTGAGAGGCGCGGTATCGAGGATGCGCGCATTGGCGGGCGCTTCGGCGAGGACTTCCCGCGGCACCAGCGATCCGGCATAGAGCACGACCGGCGCACGGCGGATGATCGCCTGGCCGCGCACGGTGATCAGGTCGGGCGCGCCGGGCCCGGCGCCGATGAAATGGACGGTCATTCCCGCGCGTGCCCCGCCGCATAGCCGCGCGGCGTGTACATGCGCGGCGTCCCCCCGGCGCGCGCGCGACGCGTCTGGCTGCTGCCGATGACGACGATGGTCAGCATGTCGATCTCCGCGTCCGCCGCCGCGGCGAGCGTCGTCATCGCCAGCGTCTCGCCGGGCCGGCCGAGATTGCGCGCGATCGCCACCGGCGTGTCGGCGGGGCGCGTTGCGCCGATGATCGCAATGGCGCGGCGGAACTGGGTGATCCGGCGCTGCGACGCGGGGTTGTAGAGCGCAATCACGAAATCGGCGGCGGCGGCGGCGGCAAGCCGGCGCTCGATCGTCGGCCACGGAGTGAGGAGGTCGGACAGCGAGATGGCGCAGAAGTCGTGTCCGAGCGGCGCGCCGGCCCGCGACGCGGCGGCCTGGAGTGCTGAGATGCCCGGGCAGACCCGCACCGCGATCCGCCGCCAGTCGTCGCGGCCGCCGCGGTCGATCAGCTCGAAGGCGAGGGTCGCGAGGCCGTAGATGCCGGCATCGCCGGACGACACGAGGGCGACATTGCGGCCCGCGGCGGCGCGGTCGAGCGCGAGGCGCACGCGCTCCTCCTCTGCGCCGAGCGTGCCGTCGTGGCGGGGCTTGCCGGCGATCGCATCGGCAACGAGATCGAGATAGAGCGTGTAGCCGACGATCTCGTCGGCCTGCGCCAGCGCCTCGGTGACCTCCGGCGTCCGCCAGGCGGAGGCGCCGGGACCGATGCCGACAATTGCGAGCGTGCCGCACGCGCGTCCGACCGCGAGCGGATCGATCGTCGTCGGCGACAGTGCGACCGCGCAGGTGCCGCGCGCGGATTTCAGCTTCGGCACGATCAGCGTCGCTTGACCGCCTGCGGCGGCGAGCGCGGCGCCTTCGGCGACGCCGGGACAGCCGGTCGCGCGCAACACGACGTCCGAGGGATTGGCGAGACGCGGGGCTTCGGCGGCGAGCGCGGCGGCGTCGAAGAACCGGACCGGCACGCCGAAATGGGCGCCGAGTGCGTGGATCGCCGGCTCGTCGGCCTTGAGGTCGATGCTGGCGACGCAGGCGATCGCTCGGGGCGACAAGCCCTCCGCCGCCAGCGTCCGCTCGGCGAGCGCGATCATCTCGTCGGCATCGACGCCGCGTTCGCCGCCGGCGCCGAGCGCCAGCACGGGCGGGTGATAGACCAGCGCACCCCCCGCGGCCGGAACCCGCGCCGTCACTGCGATGGGATGGCCGCCCGCGTCGGCTTTCGGCAGCGGGGCCAGCCAGCGCGCGACCTCGCCGAGATCGGCGTCGACCGTCAGCGTCGCCTTGGTGCCGGCGAGCAGCGCCGCGGCGGCCGGCTTGACGGCGTCGTCGTCGGCAATGCGCCAACCGGGCGGGGGCGCGTCGAGCGCGATGCCGAGGGCGATGTCGCCGGCGGTGGTGATCGCGGCGGCGCCGCCGGTCAGCGCGGCGATGCGGCGCGCAAGGTCATTTGCCCCATGGTGTCCGCCGATCAGCGGCACCGCGACCGATCCGTCCTCCGCGACGGCGACCACGGCCGCATCGCGGTGCTTGCCGGCGATGGCCGGCGCGACGGCGCGGATGAGAATGCCGGCGGCGCAGACTCCGATGACCGGATGGCCGGCCTCGTGCAGGGCGCGGATCGCCGAAATTGCCTCGTCGAAGTGCCTGTCGGCCTCGGCGACGCGGCCGCGCAGTCCATACACCGTCGCGCCGAGCGGCACGGCGAGCCGGCGCGCGAGTGCCCCGCCCGACGCGGTGAGGGCGATCAGGACCGGCTTCATCGCAAACCCGCCGCAACGGCGGCGCCGCGCCGGACGATGATCAGCGAGAAGTACGGCACGCGGTCCGGATCGACGTCGCGAACCGGCAGCACGCGCTGCGAGTCCATCGTCGCGTGCTCGATGTAGCGGGCATCGACGCCAAGGCCGAGACGGTCGAGCAGCGCGCGGACGCGGCCAAAATGCCGCCCGAGCTTGATGATCGCGACGGACTCGGCGTCGCGTAGGGCCTGTTCGAGCCGCGCATCGGGAAGCGTCGCCGGCAGGATCGTCAGCGCATCGTCGCGCGCGGCAAGCGGCAGGTGCAGCGCCGAAGCAGCGGCCATCGGCGAGGCGACGCCGGGGACGATCTCGACGCGGGACCGTCCAGCGAGCCGGCCGAGCAGGTAGATGAACGAGCCCCACAGCAGCGGGTCGCCAAGGCACAGCACGGCGACGTCGCGGCCGGCGCGCAGGTGCTCGCCGATCGCCGCCGCCGCCGCGTCGTAGACCTCCGCCGCCGGGAAGCGCGCGGCGGAGAGCGGCATGCGAATCGCGATCTCGACCTGCCCGCCGGGCAGATGCGGCGCCATGATTGCGCGCGCGAGGCTGTCGCCGTGCTCGGGCGCGGGATAGGCGAGCACCGGGCAGGCGCGCACGAGGCGGACCGCCTTGACGGTCACCAGTTCGGGATCGCCCGGGCCGACGCCAAGGCCGTAGAGCGTGCCGGTCATGGCCTGGTCGCCTGCCACTGCGTGACCGGCATCAGCGGGCGCCAGCCCAGCAGGCCGCCGACCGGCTCGGCGCGCGCGACCTGCAGCCGGACGAGCACGCCGCCAAATTGGCGATGGGCGGCGATCAGGGCTGCTTCGCCTTCGATCGTCACCGCATTGGCGACCAGCCGGCCGCCGGCGTGCAGAACCGACCAGCATCGCGCAATGATTGCCGGGTCGGCCACGCCGCCGCCGATGAACACCGCGTCGGGCGTTGCGAGGTCATCCAGCGCGGCGGGCGCGGCGCCGGCGACGATGCGCAAGGCCGGCACGCCGAGCGCCGCGGCATTGCGCGCGATCCGCTGCGCGCGGCTGCCGTCGCGCTCGATCGCGATCGCGTGCGTGCCGCGTGCGGCGCGCATCCATTCGATCGCGACGGCGCCACTGCCGGCGCCGACATCCCACAGTCGCTGGCCGGGCAGCGGCACGAGCGCGGCCAGCGTCACCGCTCGGACTTCGCGCTTGGTGATCTGGCCGTCGTGCTCGAAGACATCGTCCGGCAGGCCGGTGCGGGCGATGATCGTGGCACCAGACTCGGCCTCGCAGACGACTGCGATGGTGTTGAGGTCGGCGGCGGCGCGATCGCCCCATTGCGCCGCGACGCCATCCTGCCGCGTCTCGGTCGGCCCGCCCATATGCGCGAACACGGTCATGTGCGAGCGGCCCCAGCCGCGGGCGGCGAGCAGCGCCGCGACCTTCGCCGGCGTCGTGCCATCCTCGCTGAGGATGATGAGCCGCGCGCCGGGATGGAAGTGCAGGGCGAGGAGATCGAGCGAACGGCCATGGACGGTCAAGGTTTCGACCTCCGCGAGCGGCCAGCCGAGCCGCGCGGCGGCCAGCGAGAACGCGCCGGCCTGCGGCAGGATCAGCGATTCCGGGGGTGGAAACCGCCGTGCGAGGGTGACGCCGACGCCGTACCACATCGGGTCGCCGGTCGCGAGCACGACGACGGCGCGGCCGCGCCACGCGGCGATCGCCGCGACGGTCGCCGACAGCGGTGTCTCCCATGTCCTGCGCTCGGCCCGCGTCGTCCCGATCAGGGCCAAATGGCGCTCGCCGCCGACGATCAGCTCGGCGCCGTCGATCAGCGCGCGCGCGACCGGCGACAGGCCGCTCAGCCCGTCCTCGCCCAGCCCGATGATCGACAGCCAGGCGCTCATGGTGCCTCCTCGGCATTGCCGAGCAGGGCGTTGACGGCCGCGGCCGCCATCGCGCTGCCGCCGCGCCGCCCGTGCACGGTCACGAAGGCGCAGCCGCGCGGATCGCGCGCGAGCGCGGCTTTCGACTCCGCCGCGCCGACGAAGCCGACCGGGAAGCCGAGTATCAGCGCCGGCTTCGGTGCGCCGCCATCGAGTTCTTCGAGCAGGCGGAACAGCGCGGTCGGCGCGTTGCCGATGGCCGCGATCGCGCCGGCGAGATGGGGGCGCCATGCGGCGACTGCGGCGGCGGACCGCGTGGTTGCTTCGCGCTGCGCCCGCGCGGCCGTGTCCGCGGCGTCGAGCGTGCACAGCACGCGTACGCCGGCGGGCAGCCGCGAGGCGATGATGCCCTCGGCGACCATGCGGGCGTCGCAGAGGATCGTCGCACCCCGCGCCAGCGCCGCGCGGCCGGCATCCCCGGCGCCCGCGCTGAAGGCGAGGTCGTCGACGATCTCGGGCATGCCGCAGGCATGGACGACGCGCAGAGCCAGCGGCGCGATGTCGGCCGGCAGCCGGTCGAGATGCGCTTCGGCCCTGATTGCGGCGAAGGACCGGCGGTAGATCTCCCGCGGGTCGCGCAGATAGTCGATCATGCGACGCCCAGGATCCAGGCTTCCTCGGCGGCCATGCGCGCGGAGGTCTCGGGCGGCAGGGGCGGATCGAGCATCGCCGCGAGCAGATCCGCGCGGTCGAGCCGCGCGAGATGGCGGGCGAGTCCGCGAACCTGTGCCTCGTCCTTGCAGGCCGCGCGCCCCTCCAGTTCGCGCCAAGCCTCCGGCCACAGCGACGGCCAGATCTCGGCGATCACGACCGGCGGACGGTCGTCGCCGCGGCAACGCGTCTCGAACGGCCACACCCGCGTGTCGTCGCGGAGCGCTTCGTCCTCGCGCAGCGCCAGGACACGCGGCAAGCCGAGCAGAACCTGGCTGCCGACGCTGCCCGTATAGGCGAGCTGCCAGACCGTCTTGGCGCTGCGCGCGCCCGGACGCAGCTCGCAGGCCCGGCGTTCGGCGAACGGCCGTTGCGCGAAGCCGTGGCGCTTGCCTTTCGACAGGCCGGCGATGCGCCGCCCCGGCGGATGGCCCCAGAACGGGAACAGCCCGCCGAAGCGCTCGCGATTGATCCGTCCGGCGACGCGAAACCGGTCGTTGGCATTGTCCGCCCCGTCGGCGAAGGCGTCGGCGAAGAAGCGCCACAACGCGCGCCAATTGCCCTGTTCCAGACCGAGAGCGGCTGCGAAGCCCGCCGGATAGCCGAACGGAAAATCGAAGCCGACCAGCACGCGCTTGCCCTGCCCGCGCAGGCGCAGCAGCGTCGCGCGCAGCGAGGCCATGGCGGCACCGCGGGTCGGCGGGTTCTCCGCCCGTTCGCTGCGCGCGGCGGCGATCGCGATCCAGATGCTGTCGCGGCCGGTCGTCGGCACCGCGGCGGCGCTCCAGTCGACCATCACGTAGGCATCGAACAGCGCCATGACTCAGCGCGGCTTGTCGCCGTGCGCGTGGTGATGGTCGTGCGCGTGGTCGTGGTCGTGACCATGGTGATGATCGTGCGCGTGACCATGACCGTGACTGTGGTCGTGTCCGTGTCCGTGGTCGCCGTCGGTGCCGATGCCGCGGACATGCAGGTGGTGGCCGGCCTGCGGCGTGCCGACGTCGCCTTCATATCCGACCATCTGCACCCGGTACTTGCAGACCCGGCAGTTCATCACGTTGTCGCCGGTCCGGCATTCGCCGACGCGGTCGACGAACGCGTCGAGCACGCGCGGATGGTCGTTGAGATAGGGCGCCTTGACGATCTCGACGTCCGGCTGCACCGCCGCCATCGCATCGGCCGCCGCGTAGATCCGCTTCACCAGCACGCCCGTGAACAGGAAATAGGGAAAGACGACGACGCGCTTGAAGCCGAGCCGCACGCTGCGCGCGAGCGCTGCGTCGGTGCGCGGATGCGCGACGCCGCTATAGGCCGTCTCGGCCCAGCCGTAGCCGAGGCCTTCCCACAGCATGCGTGTGACCTTGGATACGTTGGAATTGGCGTCGGGATCATTGGTGCCGCGTCCGACGACGAGCAGCAGCGTGTCGTTTCGCGCGACCGTGGTGCGCGCCGACGTCTCCGCTGCGATCAGCCGGTCGCGTGCCGCTTCGAGCAGCTTCGGATCGATCGCAAGATCGCGGCCGTACTCGACCGTGACGTCGGGATTGTCGGCCGCGAAGCTGTTGAGTTCCCACGGCAGGTCGTTCTTCACGTGGCCGGCCGCGAACAGCATGCCGGGGACCGCCAGGATCTTCCGCGCGCCGCGCGCGACCAGCCCGTCGAGGCTTTCGCGGATCGTCGGCCGGGCGAATTCGAGGAAGCCGGAGCCGACCGGCATGTCCGGAAGGCGTCCGGCGAGTTGCCCGACCATGGCCTGGAATTCGCGGATCGCGTCGTCGTCGCGGCTGCCATGGCCGCATACCATCACGGCGGTATCATTCATCGTGTGTCCCGATCTTTCATCGTTCAAGCTGCGTTGGCGGGCGATTGACGGACGCACGCGGTCCGGCCAAGGTCGCGGCGATGTTGGTCCGTCCCGCCGCCCTCGACCCGCTCCTGATCCTTCTGCTGGCGCTTTTCGTCGATGCCCTGCTCGGCGACATGCGGCCGCTCTTCTCCATCGTGACCCACCCGGTCGCGGCGTTTGGCCGTCTCGTCGCGAAGCTCGAGCGGCGGCTCAACCGGCCGCAGCGCAGCGCCGCCGACCGGCGCGGCCGCGGCATCGTGCTGGTGGTCTTCGCGATGGCGCTCGCTGCGGCGGTCGGCTGGATCATCCTGTTGCTCACCCGGCCAGCGCGCTGGGGCTGGGCGGTCGAGATTTTCGTGGCCGCGGTTCTGCTCGCGCAGCGCTCGCTCTACGACCATGTCCTCGCCGTATCGCGAGGCCTGCGCGATGGCGGGCTGCCGGGCGGACGCGAGGCGGTGCGCCACATCGTCGGCCGCGATCCCGAGAGCCTGGACGAGCACGGCGTCGCGCGCGCCGCGATCGAATCGCTGTTCGAGAATTTCAGCGACGGCGTCGTGGCGCCCGTCTTCTGGTACGTGATCGCCGGCCTGCCCGGCCTGTTCGCGTACAAGGCTCTCAACACGCTCGACAGCATGATCGGCCATCGCAACGAGCGTTACGCCGATTTCGGCTTTGCCGCGGCGCGGCTCGACACCGCTGCCAACTTCGTCCCCGCGCGGCTTGCCGGCGCGATCATCGCGCTCGCCGCGATCTTCGGTCCCGGCACCCAGCCGCAGGCCGCCCTGCGCACGATGCTGCGCGACGCGCGCAAGCATCGTTCGGTGAATGCCGGCTGGCCGGAAGGCGCCGCCGCCGGCGCGCTCGGTCTCGCGCTCGCCGGCCCGCGCCGCTACGGCGGCCGCGTCGTCGAAGACCCGTGGATCGGCGAGGGCCGCGCGCGCGCGACCACTGTCGACATCAACCGCGCCCTGTATCTCTTCGTGGTGGCGTGCCTGGTTCATGCAGCACTGCTTGCCGCGCTTGCAGTCGCCTCGATGCGCTGACCGCGGCGCCGCGCGATCGCCAGCACCGCGTCGAGATCGATCGCCCGCTCGAGGTGATCGGCGAGCGCATCGAGCGCGCGCTCGACGCCGGCCCCATAGGCGGTCCCGCCGGCAGTCGCTCCCAGCCCGGCCAGATAGGCGGCGCGGAAGCGATCGGTGGCGAACAGCCCATGGAGATAGCAGCCGGCGATCCGGCCGTCGGCGCTGACCGCGCCATCAGGCCGGCCCGCGAGATCGAGCATCGGCCGCGAGCAGTCCGGGCCGCTCGTCTGGCCGAGATGGATCTCGTAGCCCGCGACCGCTTCGCCGGTCGACAGTTCGCGGCCATCGCGCCGCGCCAACGTCTTGGCCGGCGCCAGCGTCGTCACGACGTCGAGCAGGCCGAGGCCGGGGGTCTCGCCGGGCGGGCCCTCGAGCCCGTCGCGGTCGATCACGGCGCGGCCGAGCATCTGGTAGCCGCCACACAGGCCGAGCACGCGGCCGCCCTGCCGCACATGCGCGGCAACGTCGACGTCCCAGCCTTCGGCGCGCAGGAACGCGAGATCGGCGCGTGTCGATTTCGAGCCGGGCAGGAGAACGAGCGCCGCGTCGACAGGCAGCGGCCGGCCGGGTTCGACCAGGACGAGCGCCAGGCCGGGTTCGGCGGCGAGCGGGTCGAGGTCGTCGAAATTCGCGATGTGCGGCAGGCGCGGCACCGCGACGACGACCCGGCCGTCGCCGCGCCGACCGCCGTCGCGGTGGCGCTGCGCGAGGTCGAGCGAGTCCTCCGCCGGCAGCCGCGCGGCCTCGCCGAACCAAGGCACCAGTCCGAGCGCGGGAAGGCCGGTGTGCTGTGCGATCGCCGTCATTCCGTCCGCGAACAGGGACGGGTCGCCGCGCAGCTTGTTGACGATGAAGCCCGCGACGCGCTGCCGTTCGTCCGCGGTCAGCACCGCCATCGTGCCGACGAGGCTTGCGATCACGCCGCCACGGTCGATGTCGCCGACGAGGATCACCGGTATGTCGGCCGCGGCGGCGAAGCCCATATTGGCGATGTCACCGTCGCGCAGGTTGACCTCGGCCGGGCTGCCGGCACCTTCGATGAGCACGAGATCCGCGCCGTCGGCGACGCGCGCGAAACTGTCGAGCACCGCGGGCAGCAGACGCTTCTTGAGGGCGAGATAGCCGCGCGCGTCGACACTCGCCGCGACGCGGCCCTGGACGACGACCTGGCTCGTGCGATCGGACTGCGGCTTGAGCAGGACCGGGTTCATGTCGACGGTCGTGTCGATGCCGCAGGCCTGCGCCTGCAGCGCCTGGGCGCGTCCGATCTCGCCGCCGTCGGCGGTGACGGCGGCGTTGGTCGACATGTTCTGCGGCTTGAACGGCCGCACCGCCAGGCCGCGGCGCGTGAACGCGCGCGCGATCCCGGCGACCAGCAGCGACTTGCCGACGTCGGAGCCGGTGCCCTGGATCATGACGGCCGCAACGCGGCCGGCGGACGCGGGGCTAGGCGCGGGCAAGGATCGCCCTGAGCGAATCGGCGCTGGGGTTGCTGCCGCGGCGCTCGATGATGATCGCGCGCGTCGACAGCGACTGGCCGTAGTAGGCGCGGTTCCATTCGAGCCGCGGCCGCAGGATCGACCCGTCGACCGACACGCCGCCGTAGAGCCCGCGCGTCCGCGAGAACGAGTAGATGTCCGCGCCGAAATTGAACGTCGTCGAGGCCTGACGGCCGGCGCCCGTGGGTCCGGTGGCGACGCTCGCGTCGGCGCCCATGCGGAACTCGTTCGTCGTCACCTGGAACAGGCCGTTGTCGGTCATGATCAGCAGCACGACTTCGGCTTCCTGCACGCCGATCTGAAGGCCGACCGATCCGGCGGCGACGTACATGAACGCCGGGTAGCTCCATTCGTTCTGGACGCTCTTCGCCATCAGCACGCCCGAGCCGCCTTCGCCGCCGATCACGAATCCGGCGCGGAACAGCGACGGCACGATCAGCACGGCCTTCGCGTTCGGCAGCATGCGGCGGAAGGTCGCGTAGTTCGGGTCGGCCATCATGCGCTCGAGCGTCGCACGCGATCGGTCGACGAGCTCGGTCTGGTCCGGCGCCTGCGCGGCGCCCGGACGCGTCGCGACAGCCGCGCCGGCCCCGCCGAGCGAAAGGGCAGCGAGGGCTTGCAGCATCTGACGGCGCGTGGTGGTCATGTCGTTGTCTCCCGGGATGATGGTTGGCGAGGCGCCGACGATCAGAACTCGACGCCAGGCTGGGCCTTGATCCCGTCGCGAAACGGATGCTTGACCAGCGTCATCTCGGTGACGAGGTCGGCGGCATCGATCAGCGCGGCGGGCGCGTTTCGGCCGGTGACGACGACGTGCTGGCCCGCCGGACGCCCGGCGAGGCCGGCGAGAATCGTCGCCAGCGGCAGATAATCATAACGCAGCACCACGTTGAGTTCATCGAGGACGACCATGGCAAAATTGTGATCGGCGAGCATGGCGCTGGCTGCCGTCCAGGCGCGCTCCGCCGCCGCGACGTCGCGCGCGCGATCCTGGGTTTCCCAGGTGAAGCCTTCGCCCATCGTCTTGATCGTGACCTCGTCGGGAAAGCGCGCGAGGAATCGCGCCTCGCCGGTCTCCCATGCGCCCTTGATGAACTGCACGATGCCGACGCGCATGCCGTGGCCGAGGCAGCGCATCACCATGCCGAAGGCCGAGGACGACTTCCCCTTGCCTTTGCCGGTGTGGACGATCAGCAGCCCCTTGGTCTGCGTCTTGTCGGCCATCATGCGGTCGCGCGCCGCCTTGATGCGGGCCTTCTTCTCCGCATGCTCGGCGTCGGTCGGATCGGTTCCGGTCATGCGGCCCCCTGTTTGGCGAGCGCGGCGCGCACGCGGTTGGAGCGCGGCCGCCACAGGCCGCGCGCGATGGCTTCGGCGAAGCGCGCCTCCATCTCCGCGAGCGCGGCGGGATTGGCTCCGGCGATGAAGGCGCGCACGCGTTCGTCGTCGAGATAGGCTTCGTGCACCGCGTCGAAGTGGTGGTCGGCGACGGCGCCGGTGGTCGCGGCGAAAGCGAACAGGTAGTCGACCGTCGCCGCCATCTCGAAGGCGCCCTTGTAGCCGTGGCGCATCACGCCGGCGATCCATTTCGGATTGACGGCGCGGCCGCGCACGACGCGCGCGATCTCCTCGTCGAGCGTGCGGATGCGCGGCCTTTCGGGCCGCGAATGGTCGCCGTGGTAGACGACGGGAGCCTGGCCGGAGGCGGCGCGGACCGCGGCGGCGAGCCCGCCTTCGAACTGGTAGTAGTCGTCGCTGTCGAGGATGTCGTGCTCGCGGTTGTCCTGGTTCTGGATCACCGCCTGCACGCGCGCGAGCCGGCTCTCGAACACGCCATGCGCCGCGACGCCGTCGAGGCCGCCGCCATACGCATGCCCACCCCAGGCGACATAGGCGCGCGCGAGATCGTCCTGACTCTCCCAGCCGCGCTCGTCGATCAGCGCCTGCAGCCCCGCGCCATAGGCGCCGGGCTTCGATCCGAAGACGCGCGCGCCGGCGAACCGCGCGGCGTTGTCGGCGCCCTTGGCGGCGAGCGCCGCCGTGTCGCGTCGCACGCGCGCCGCCAGCGGGTTGACCGCGGGCGGCTCGTCGAGCGCCGCGACCGCGCGCGCGGCGGAATCGAACAGGTCGATCAGGTTGGGGAAGGCGTCGCGGAAGAACCCCGACACTCGCAGGGTGACGTCGACGCGCGGGCGGTCGAGCAGCGAGGCGGGAATGATCTCGAAGCCGGTGACGCGCCGCGAGGCGCCGTCCCAGGTCGGCCGCACGCCCATCAGCGCGAGGCCCTGGGCGATGTCGTCACCGCCGGTGCGCATGTTGCTCGTGCCCCAGGCCGACAGCGCGACCGCGGCAGGATAGTCGCCATGCTCCTGCGCATGGCGGTCGACCAGCATCTGCGCCGAGGCCCAGCCGAGCTGCCACGCCGCCGGGGTCGGTACGGCGCGCAGATCGACCGAATAGAAATTGCGTCCGGTCGGCAGCACGTCGGCCCGGCCGCGCGTCGGCGCCCCCGAGGGGCCGGGCGCCACGCGCCGTCCGTCGAGTGCCGCGAGCAATGCCGCGCGTTCGGCCGGACCGCAGGCGTCGAGCTTGGGGAGAAGGTCGCGCGCGATCCAGTCGAGCACCGCGCGCGTCCGCGACCAGGCGGGATCGCAGGCGCGGGCGCCGGCCACGAGATCGAGCGCCAGCGTCTCCAGCGCGTCGACGAGATCGCCGGTCGTTCGCGGTGCCGTGCCGAGGACGGAAGGGCAGGGGCCGGCCCACGGCGCGCCGAGATCGTCGAACAACGGGTCGCAGCCGAGACCGAGATCGCCCGCCAGCGCGCGGGTGAGCGACGCCTCGGCCGGCGCGCTGCCGCGTGGCGCGCGCGCGATCGCGACGGTGAGCCCGGCGCGCTGCGCGTCGAGCGGGGCCGATCCGAAGACATGGAGGCCGTCGCGGATCTGCAGATCCTTCAGTTCGCACAGGAACGAGTCGAGCTTGGCGAGCGCCGCCGGCGTGGCGTCGCCGTCGGCTATCCCGCAATCGGACGCGATGCCCGATGCGGCCGCGAGGTCGCGGATTTCGCGCGCGACGCCGGGCGCGCGGCGCGGGTCCTGCGTCGCGGCCTCGTGGTATTCGTCGATCAGCCGTTCGAGCGCGGCCTGCTTGCCGTGGGCGCCGGCGCGCGCCATCGGCGGCGTCAGGTGGTCGACGATCACCGCGGCGGCGCGGCGCTTGGCCTGCGTGCCTTCGCCGGGGTCGTTGACGATGAAGGGATAGACGTGCGGCACCGGGCCCAGCGCCGCTTCGGGCCAGCATTCCGCCGACAGCGCGATCGCCTTGCCCGGCAGCCATTCGAGATTGCCATGCTTGCCGACATGGACGATGGCGTGTGCGCCGAAGCTCCGGCGCAGCCAGGCATACGTCGCGAGATAGCCATGCGGCGGCACCAGCGCAGGGTCGTGGTACGTCGCCGTCGGGTCGATGTTGTAGCCGCGCGCCGGCTGCACGCCGACGACGACATGGCCGAAGACATGCAGCGGCAGGACGAAGCGCGCCGTGGCGCGATCGAAAAAGGGATCGTTTTCGGGCGTGCCCCAGCGCGCGGCGAGCGCATCGCGCAGCGCCTGCGGCAGCGTCGCGAAATGCTGCCGGTATTCGTCGAGGGTCAGCACCGTCCCGCCGCCGCGCGCCTGGCCGCACGCCGCATTGGTCGGACCGGCGAGCAGGCGGGCCATCAGCGCGGCGCCTTCGGTCGGCGCGCCGGCGATGTCGTAGCCCTCCGCGCCCAGCGCCGCGAGGATCGCCGCGGTCGAAGCCGGCGTGTCGAGACCGACGCCGTTGCCGATGCGGCCGTCGCGGTTGGGGTAGTTGGCGAGGAGCAGTGCGACGCGCCGCTCGGCCGGTGCAGTGCGGCGCAGCTTCACCCAGGCGGCGGCGAGCGCGGCAACGAAGGCGATGCGGTCCGGCTGGGCGCGCAGGCGCACGATCTGCGCTTCGCTGTCGGGGTCGCGCCCGGCCGGGTCCTTGAAGGCGACCGCGCGGGTGAGGACGCGGCCGTCGATCTCCGTCAGCGCAACGTTCATCGCGATGTCGCTGGCGGCGAGGCCGCGCGTGCTCGCTGCCCAGGCGTCGCTGCGCGCGCCGGCGAAGACGACCTGCAGCACCGGGCAGTCGAAGCCGGCCAGCGGGTCGTCGTCGCCGACGGCGAAGCCGGTGGCGTTGAGGATCACGTCGGGCGAGGTGCGCGCGAACACGGCCCGCAGGGTCTCGGCCGCCACCTTGTCCTTGAGGCTCGAGACGTAGACCGGCACGGCGTCGAGCCCTTCGGCGTCGAGGGCGGCGATCAGCGCGTCCACCGGCTCGGTGTCGGCGGCGTGGACGAGGGCGCGGTAGACGACGATCCCGGCGACCGGACGGGTGGCCGGCGCGGACGCCTCGCGCATCGTGCCGGCGCGCAGCAGCGGCGCAGGTTCGCGCCACGCCGTTTCGCGGCCGAGCAGCGACGCGGCGAAGCGCAGGAACTGCACGGCGTTGGCGCGGCCGCCGTGCACGAGGTACTGCCAGAGCCGGTGCGCGGCCGTGGCGTCGACGGTCGCCAGCGCGGCGAGTTCGGCGTCGGGCTGATCGTCGCCGGGCAGCAGGGCGAGCGCGATGCCGCGTTCGCGGCACAGGCGGGCGAGCTGGTCGACGCCGTAGGTCCAGTAGCCGCGGCCACCGAGCAGCCGCGCGATGACGAGCCTCGCCCCCGTCACGACCGTGTCGAGATAGAGATCGACCGACAGCGGGTGGCCGAGCAGCTTGAGGTCGGCGAGGCGCAGGCGCGGCAGGGCAAGGCCATCGTCCGCGAGCGCACGTCGCGCGTCGCTCAGCGCCGCGATCTCGGTGTCGGCGGCGGAGAACACGACGATATCGCCCGGCGTCTGGCCGAGATCGACCGCCGCCGCGCCGTCGTCGATGCTGCCCTGGATCGTCGCCAGCAGATGCATGTCAGTCCGCCGCCGCGGCGGCGCCCGGCGCGCCGAGTGCGGCGGCGATCGCGCCGCGATCGAGGCCCTTTCGGCCGATGACGACGAGGCGGCCGCGGCGCGCCTCGCCAGCATGCCAGGGCCGGTCGAAATAGCTCTCGACGCGCGCGCCGACGGCCTGGATGGCGAGGCGCAGCGGCTTGCCGGCGACCTCGGCGAAGCCCTTGGCGCGCAGCACCTCGTGCGCGGCGATGGCTTCCGCCAGCGGGCGGAGGAGATCGTCAGGCCGCGCCAGCGCCGGCAGATCGATCGCGAAGCTTTCGAAGTCGTCGTGGTCGTGCTCGCCGAGCGCGTCGGCGTGCGAAGGCCGCGATGCCAGGTCGTCTTCGGCGGCGGCGCCGAGGCCGAGCGCCACCGCGACGGGCAGGGCGCCGTCGCGCGCGCTCAGCAGCTTGGCGCCGCGCCGCAGTTTCGGCCGCAGCGTGTCGCGCAGGATGGCGAACGCGACCTCGCTCAGCAGGTCGGTCTTGTTGAGCACGACGAGATCGGCCGCGGCGAGCTGATCGCTGAACACCTCTTCGAGCGGATTGTCGTGGTCGCCCGCGCGCACGCGGTCGGCCGCGAAGTCGCCGGCAGCGAGGCGGCCGGCATCGATCATCGCGATGACGCCGTCGACCGTCACGCGGCTGCGGATCGTCGGCCAGGCGAAGGCCTTGATCAGCGGCTTGGGCAGCGCCAGGCCCGAGGTCTCGACGATGATGTGGTCGGGGCGGGGCTCGGCGGCGAGCAGCTTCTCGATCGCCGGCAGGAAGTCGTCGGCGACGGCGCAGCAGATGCAGCCATTGGCGAGCTCGACGACGTCGCCGGGCGCGCAGTCCGCGCAGCCGAGCAGCAGCTCGCGGTCGATGCCGAGCTCGCCGAACTCGTTGATCACGAAGGCGAGGCGCCGCCCGCCGGCATTGCGCACGAGATGGCGCAACAGGCTGGTCTTTCCCGCGCCGAGGAAGCCGGTGACGATGGTGGCGGGAATGCGGGCGGTCATCGCGGAACCTCGATCTCGTTCTTCAGGGTGAGGGGCAGGCCGGCGGCGACGAAGACGACGCGGGCGCAGCACGCGGCGACGCGCTGGTTGAGCCGGCCGGCCTCGTCGCGGAAGGCGCGCGCGAGCGCATTGTCCGGCACGATGCCGAGCCCGACCTCGTTGGACACCAGCACGACCGGCGCGCGCGCCTGCGCCAGCGCCGAGCACAGCGCTTCGCCGGCGGCGGCGACGTCGCGGCCTTCGTGCATCAGGTTGGACACCCACAGGGTGAGGCAATCGACCAGCGCCGGCCGCGCGCCGGCTTCGGCGAGCGCGCCGGCGAGATCGATCGGCGCCTCGATCGTCGTCCACAGGGCGCCGCGCCGCGTCCGATGGGCTGCGATGCGCGCCGCCATCTCCGCGTCGCCGGCGGCGCCGGTCGCGACGTAGACGGCTTCGCGCGCGGCGGCCGTCGCAATCAGCGCTTCGGCATGCGCGCTCTTGCCCGAGCGTGCGCCGCCAAGCACGAGCGTCGCGCGGGGCGCGCGAAGCAAATCGGATGAAGACGGCAACGCCGTCCGAAGGTCGTCCAACCCGGTACTCCTCCCGCCGAGGCACCAAGGGCGACGCAGGATTGCGCCGCGTGTCCGGGAGGTCTCCTGGCTTCGGGTCGTCGATCCCGCCCGCCTTCCCGGCCTCGCGGCCAGTGGCAGGATTGGGCGTGGATCTCGCCGTCACAGTTGCGGGGGCAGCGCCGGTTCTGCACCGGACTTCCCTGTCCGAACACGAATCGGACCGTAACATGCGGCGCCGGGTGCTGCCAGCCTCGCCGTGCGGCATTTTCGCCTGATGGCGTGGACTTGCGGGGCGGGGCGCGATGCCTATACTCGCGCCGTCTTCGCCGCCGGGGGTTCCGGCGGCCGCATTTTCCCGGCGAGGTCTGGCATGGCGCGCGACGCAAAGATCAAGAAGGTGGTGCTTGCCTATTCGGGCGGGCTCGACACCTCGGTCATCCTGAAATGGCTGCAGACCACCTATGGCTGCGAGGTGGTGACCTTCACCGCCGATCTCGGCCAGGGCGAGGAGCTCGAGCCTGCGCGCAAGAAGGCGCAGATGCTCGGTGTGAAGCAGATCTTCATCGAGGACCTGCGCGAGGAGTTCGTGCGCGACTTCGTCTTTCCGATGTTCCGCGCCAATGCGCTCTACGAAGGCCAGTACCTGCTCGGCACTTCGATCGCGCGGCCGCTGATCGCGCAGAAGCAGATCGCGATCGCCGAGAAGGTCGGCGCCGACGCGGTCTGCCACGGCGCCACCGGCAAGGGCAACGACCAGGTGCGATTCGAGCTCACCTATTACGCGCTCAAACCCGACATCAAGGTGATCGCGCCGTGGCGCGAATGGGACCTGACCTCGCGCACGCGGCTGATCGAGTTCGCCGAGCAGCACCAGATCCCGATCGCCAAGGACAAGCGCGGCGAGGCGCCGTTCTCGGTCGATGCCAACCTGCTGCACTCCTCGAGCGAGGGGAAGATCCTCGAAGACCCCTGGGTCGAAGCCGACGAGATCGTCTATCAGCGCACGATCGCGCCCGAGACCGCGCCCGACAAGGCGACGACGATCGAGGTCGAGTTCGTGCGCGGCGACGCGGTGGCGATCAACGGCAAGACGCTGTCGCCGGCGGCGCTGCTGACGAAGCTCAACGAGTTCGGCAAGGCAAACGGCATCGGCCGGCTCGACCTGGTCGAGAACCGCTTCGTCGGCATGAAGAGCCGCGGCGTCTACGAGACCCCCGGCGGCACGATCCTGCTCGCCGCGCATCGCGGCATCGAATCGATCACGCTCGATCGCGGCGCCATGCATCTCAAGGACGACCTGATGCCGCGCTACGCCGAGCTGATCTATTACGGCTTCTGGTTCTCGCCCGCGCGTGAGATGCTCCAGGCGCTGATCGACAAGAGTCTGGAGAACGTCACCGGCACGGTGCGCATCAAGCTCTACAAGGGCAACGTGACGGTGATCGGCCGCAAGTCGCCGAACTCGCTCTACTCGCTCAAGCACGTCACCTTCGAGGACGACCAGGGCGCCTACAACCAGCGCGACGCCGCGGGCTTCATCAAGCTCAACGCGCTGCGCCTGCGCCTCGCCGCGGTCGCAAGGCAGGCGAAGAAGAAGAAGGGCTAATGCCGATGGCGGCGCCCCTCCTGCGGCATCGTGCGGGCGGGCGCCGTCAGGTCAGCGTGACCCA
>JAEUKZ010000312.1 GCA_016793045.1 Alphaproteobacteria bacterium | reverse complement strand
GAGCTCGACTTCCTTGGCGACCGTCACGCCGTCCTTGGTGATGCGCGGCGCGCCGAACGACTTGTCGATCACGACGTTGCGGCCCTTGGGGCCGAGCGTGACCTTGACCGCGTCGGCCAGAATGTCGACGCCGCGGAGCATCCGCGCGCGCGCGTCGCCGCTGAAACGTACGTCTTTAGCTGCCATGTTCCAATTTCCCTTCGATCTGAACTGCGAACGAATGCCTTACTCGACCACGCCCATGATGTCGGACTCCTTCATGATCAGAAGGTCTTCGCCCTCGATCTTGACCTCGGTGCCCGACCACTTGCCGTAGAGGATGACGTCGCCAACCTTGACGCCCATCGGCTGCAGCTTGCCGTCCTCGGTGCGGGTCCCCGGGCCGGCGGCGACGATCTTGCCCTGCATCGGCTTTTCCTTTGCCGTGTCGGGAATGATGATGCCGCCCTTGGTCTTGGTCTCGCTGTCCAGCGCCTTCACGACGACGCGGTCCTGCAGCGGACGAAACTTGATTGCCATTGCTCGTTCTCCTTGTTCGGCTGGCTCGCCTGTTAGCACTCAGGCGAAACGGCTGCCAGCTACTACCGGGCAGCCGCCGACAAGTCAACTGGCGACAGCCGACGTCGCAAAATCGTCTTGAATCAGATGGTTAATTCGCCGAGTTGATCCGATGGCTGGCGTCGAACCGGGCACGGTCGGCCGGGTCGAGCCCGACGGTGAGGCGAATTCCGCCTTCCTCATCGCGCCGCGCCAGCACTTCGCCATGGCGATAAAGCCAGGCCAGCCCTGCCCCGTCGCTGTGGGGCAGCGTCAACTCCACCACCTCGCGAGCCGCCTTCAGCCGGGCGTCGATGCGCTCCAGCAGACGGTCGCAGCCTTCCCCGCTCAGCGCCGACAGCGCCACCACGTTGGGGTCGCGCGCCGCCTGGTTGAGGATCGTCGCGCGCGGCTCGTCGTCGATCAGGTCGATCTTGTTGAGGACCTCGACCAGGCCCGCCTCGGTCGTCGTCGGCAGGCCGAGATCGGCGAGAACCCCGCACACGTCCTGCGCCTGCGCGGCCGTCTCCGGATGTGCGATGTCACGGACATGGACGACGATGTCCGCCTCCTGCACCTCTTCGAGCGTGGCGCGGAAGGCGGCGACGAGATGAGTCGGCAGGTCGGAGATGAACCCGACCGTGTCGGACAGGATGACCTTGCGCCCTGAAGGCAGTTCGAGCGCACGCATCGTCGGATCGAGCGTCGCGAACAGCATGTCGGCGGCAAGAACACGCGCGTGGACGAGACGGTTGAACAGCGTCGACTTGCCGGCATTGGTGTAGCCGACCAGGGCGACGACGGGATAGGGCACGCGCTTGCGTGCGCGGCGCTGCAGGCCGCGGGTGCGCCGGACGTTCTCGAGATCCGCCTTCAGGCGCACGATTCGCTCGCCGAGCATGCGCTTGTCGGCCTCGAGCTGGGATTCGCCGGGGCCGGACAGAAAGCCGAAGCCGCCGCGCTGGCGTTCGAGGTGCGTCCAGGTCCGCACCAGTCGGCTGCGCTGATAGGTGAGCGACGCCAGTTCGACCTGGAGCCGGCCTTCCGCCGTGCGCGCGCGAGCGCCGAAGATCTCCAGGATCAAGCCGGTACGGTCGATGACCTTGGTTTTCCAGGCCTTCTCGAGGTTGCGCTGCTGGACCGGCGACAGCGTCGTGTCCATCACGACGACTTCGATCTCGCGTTCAGCGATGAGGCCCGCCAGGCGCTCGACGACGCCGATCCCGATCAGCGTCGCCGGCCGCGGCTGCTGGATCCGGATGACCTCGGCGTGCTCGACGCGCAGATCCACGGCCCCCGCAAGGCTCGACGCCTCGGCGAGCAAAGCCTCCGGGCTGCGCGCCCCATCCCGCGCCGTCTTCAGCGCGGGATGGAGAACGATGCAGCGGCCGGAAGGCCGGCCGTCGGAGGTCGACGTCGAACCGTTCGTCGTCACGTCAGCCAACCACCTCTTTGTCGCCTTCGAAGAGCGAGATCGGCGCGGTCGGCATCACGGTGGAGATCGCGTGCTTGTAGACAAGCTGGGAATGCCCGTCGCGCCGCAGCAGCACCGAAAAATTGTCGAACCAGGTCACGATGCCCTGCAGCTTCACCCCATTCACCAGGAAGATGGTGACCGGCGTCTTGTTCTTGCGGATGTGGTTGAGGAACACATCCTGCACATTTTGGGATTTTTCCGACGTCATGCGCTCGTTCCTTATTCAAAGTTCTTACGGCGCGTTTTTGGTGCGGTCCGCCGACCGATGGATCACCGTCCGGCGTACCGGGCGGGTCCAGCCAATTCATATAGTGCGCTGCAGCGCGAATTGCACCCCCGGCCGAATGATTTCGGGAAAATCCCTTTGATTTCAAGCCACCTGGGCCATGAAGGCGAGATAGCGCTCGCGGAGCGCCAGGGTCGTCGAGCCCGGCTTGCCATTGGCGATCGTGCGATCGTCGACCTGGGTCACGGGCGTTACATAGGCCGAGGTCGAGGTCAGGAAAACCTCGCGCGCCCGCTTCATTTCGTCGACCGAGAACGGCCGCTCGACGACCTTGATGCCGGACTGGCGGGCCAGGTCGATGACGCGACGGCGGGTGATGCCGTCGAGAATCGCGTTCGAGGCCGGCCGCGTGACCAGCGCGCCGTCGCCGTCGATGATCCAGGCATTGGTCGAGCTGCCCTCGGTGACCATGCCGTCGCGATCGACCATGAAGGTCTCGTAGGCGCCGGCCTCGCGTGCCGCCTGCTTGGCGAGGATATTGGGCAGCAGCGACACCGACTTCACGTCGCAGCGCGACCAGCGGATGTCGGCCTGGGTGATCACCTTCACGCCGTCCTCGGCGATCTTCGGCGACGGCGGCGCCCCGTGCTTGGCGGTCATCACCACCTGGGTCCTTGGGTTGGCCGGAAACGGATGGTCGCGCGGCGCCACGCCGCGCGAGAGCTGCATGTAGATGCTGCCGTTGCGGATGCCGTTGCGGCGGATGACTTCCGCCATGACCGCTTCCAGCGCGCGCCGCGTCATCGGCTCGGCGATGCGCAGCTCACGCAGCGAGCGTTCGAGCCGATCGAGATGCCCGCCGCCGTCGACCAACCTGCCGTTGGCGATCGCGATCACTTCATAGACCGCGTCGGCGAATTGATAGCCGCGGTCTTCGATATGAACCCGTGCGGCGCGGTGCGGGACGTAGCGGCCATTGACGTAGGCGATGCGGCTCATGTTCGGCTCGGCATTGGGGGTTGGCGGCGGCGTTCAGGCGTCGTAGACGGGGCTGCGCTCGGCGCCCTGGACGCCGAGCGACTTGAGCTTGCGGTGGAGCGCGCTGCGCTCCATCCCGACGAAGGCGGCGGTGCGCGAGATGTTGCCGCCGAACCGTGTGACCTGGGCGAGCAGGTACTGCCGCTCGAACAGCTCGCGCGCCTCGCGCAGCGGCAGTGCCATGATTTCGGTCGACTGGTCGCCTTTCATGCCCGGCGGCATGATCGTCGTCATTTCGGGCGGCAGCATGTCGACGCGGATCGGCACGCCGGGCTCGCCCGGCGCCATGATGAGCAGCCACTCGATGACGTTGCGGAGCTGGCGAACATTGCCCGGCCAGTCATGCGCCTGCAGCGCCGCCGTCGCGTCGGCGTCGAATTCGCGCGGTGCCATGCCCGCCCCTGAAGCGGCGCGCAGCATGAAATGCCGCGCGAGTTCCGGCACGTCCTCCCGGCGTTCGCGCAGCGACGGGACCCGGATGGGGACGACATTGAGGCGGTAATACAGGTCCTCGCGGAACCGCGCCGCCGCGATCTCCTGCGGCAGGTCGCGATTGGTCGAAGCGATCACGCGCACGTCGACGCTCACCCGCGCGCGCCCGCCCACCCGCTCGAACGTCTGCTCCTGCAGCACGCGCACGATCTTGCCCTGGGTTTCGATCGGCATGTCGGCGACTTCGTCGAGGAACAGCGTGCCGTTGTGCGCCTGTTCGAGCGTTCCGATCTTGGGCGGGCTGTCGGGCCCCTCGCTGCCCTGCTCCGCGCCGAACAGCTCGACCTCGAGTCGATCGGGCCGCATGCTGGCGCAGCTCAGAACGACGAATGGCCCCCCTGCACGCTTCGATCGCGCGTGGATCAGGCGCGCCACCACTTCCTTGCCCGTGCCTGCCGGCCCGGTCACCAGCACGCGGCTCCCCGACGGGGCCACGCGATCGATCGCCTGGCGCACCGCAGTGATCGCCGACGACACGCCGATCAGGTCGGTGGGGTCGCCGGCGCGCTGGCGCAGCTCCTCGTTCTCGCGCCGCAGCCGCGCCGCTTCGAGGGCGCGCTCGACGACCAGCAGCAGGCGGTCCGCCTTGAACGGCTTCTCGACGAAGTCGTAGGCGCCGCGTTTGATCGCCGAGACCGCGGTTTCGATGGTGCCGTGGCCGCTGATGACGACCACGGGAAGGTTGGGATGCTCGCTGACGATGACGTCGAGCAGCTGGAGCCCGTCCATCTCGCTGCCCTGCAGCCAGATGTCGAGGATCACGAGGCTCGGCCGCCGCGCACGGATGGCGCGCAGCGCCGAAGCCGATTCGGCGGCGCCGCGGGTCTGGTGGCCGTCGTCCTCCAGGATGCCGCCGATCAGCATGCGGATGTCGGCTTCGTCGTCGACGATCAGGATGTCATGTGCCATGGACGCGGGACCGTTCGATGATCGGCGTGACCTTGCTTTCGGGCAGCGCACCATGCGCGCCTGCGATCGGCAGGATCAGCGAAACGCATGCGCCGCCTTCAGGCCGCTCGTCAAGCCGCAACGAGCCACGATGATCCTCCATGATCTTCTTGACGATGGCGAGGCCGAGGCCGGTGCCCTTGGCGCGAGTCGTGACGTAGGGTTCAGTCAGGCGCTCGCGGTTCTCCTTCGGCAGTCCGCGGCCGTTGTCGCTGACGACGATCGCGACGGTGGCGTCGTTGCGCTGGATGCGCACGTCGATCTGTCCAGGAGGCAGCGCCGAGCCGTCGGCGGGCGCATCGCGGCCCTCGATCGCGTCGACTGCGTTCTGCAGCAGGTTGGTCAGCGCCTGCCCGACCAGCCGCGCATCGATCATGACCTTGAGCGGCTCGGACGAAAGCTCGACCGTGAACACGATGTCGGTGCGCGCGTTGCGCTGCAGGAAGACGGTCTGGTGGACGAGTTCGTTGACGCTCTCGGTGCGGATCACCGGCGCCGGCATCCGCGCGAAGGACGAGAACTCGTCGACCATCCGGCCGATGTCGCCGACCTGGCGCACGATCGTCTCGGTGCAGATGCGGAACGTGTCCGGATCGCTGGTGATCTCCGAGAGGTACTTGCGCTTCAGGCGCTCGGCCGAAAGCTGGATCGGCGTCAGCGGGTTCTTGATCTCATGGGCGATGCGCCGCGCCACGTCGGCCCACGCCGCCTGCCGCTGCGCCTGTTCGAGCTCGGTGATGTCGTCGAAGGTGACGACGAATCCGATCGTGCCCTCCTGCACCCGCTCCGGTGCGATACGAACGGTGAGCAGGCTGCGCTTGCCGTCGCGCTGCAGCACCACCTGGTCGCGGATGACGCGGTCGGGCGAAGCGCGCGCCGCGTCGAGCATGTTCTTGAGTTCGGGCACCGCCTCGTCGAGCGGTGCGCCGACCCGCTTGTCGAGGTCGTCGGCGAGCAGCGTCGACGCGGAGCGGTTCGGCAGGTTGATGCGCCCGGCGGCGTCGAGGCCGATCACCCCGGCCGATACGCCGGACAGCACCGCCTCGGTGAAACGGCGGCGGTCGTCGAGCGCGCGGTTGGCGGCAATCAGCGCGCCGCGCTGCGCCTCGAGCTGGCTCGTCATGCGGTTGAAGGCGCGCGACAGGATCGACAGCTCGTCGTCGCTGCCCTCCTCCGCCACGCGGACGCCGAGATCGCCCGAGCGGATCCGCTCCGCGGCCGCAACCAGCCCGGTGATCGGCTGCAGCAGGCGGTTGCCGATCATCAGCCCGCCCCACACCGCCGCCAGCACGAGCAGCAGCGTCACGACCGTGAAGATCATTGCGAAGGTCAGCTGCAGGCCGAGCAGGCGCTGGCCGAGATTGGCGTAGGATGCGACCGCGGCACGGTGGCGCTGCACGTGATTGACGACGCGCTCGTCGACGAAGCGACCGACCAGGAGATAGGCGTCGAAGCGTTCGAGATAGATCAGCGCCCGCACGCGATCGTCGGTCTCGCCGCTGGTGTCGAAGGGATCGCGCGCGATCGGAACGACCTCGCCATAGCGCGCCCGCTCCATCGCCCACAGCGGCAGCCCCTGAAGTTCGAGCGACAGCGTCAGGCCGGCGCGCGCGACCACCTGGCCCTGGATCGTGAACATCACCGCCTCGTTGAGATTGCGCAGCGAGGTCTGGGCGGTGAAGAAGTTCTCGAACATGAACGGATCGGCAAGCAGGCTCGGTCCCTCGCGACTGAGGTCGGTCGCCATCGCGATGATGTCCGAGCGGATCGTGTTGCGATGCTCGTCGATATAGGCCTCCGCGACGGCCTGCGATTCGTCGAGCGCGGCGCGCACGCGCTCGCTGAACCACTTCTCCAGCCCGAGCGAGAGAAACAGGCCCGCGAAGGCGGCGACGATGATCGCCGGCGCCGCCGCAAGCCCGCCGAACAGGAACAGAAGGCGGATCTGCAGTTTCGACCCAGCGAGGCCCCGGCGCCGCTCGCTCCACAGCCGCGCGATGCGGACCGTGACCAGCACTCCGAGCGGCAGCAGGAACAGCATGTCGAGCGCGACGAGCGAGTAGATGACATCGGCCTCGGAGCCCAGCCGCTCATCCGACAGCACGATGAACGTGGCTGCGGCCAGCGATACCGCTGCCACGCCAAATGCAACGGCGAAGCCGCGACCGATCCCGGCGCGCGCAATCCACCGCCGGATGCGGCCGAGCACACCCGTATCGCCATGCGTCGCCTCGACGGACATGTCCGTGAGTCAGCTCCCGTTGCTTGGCCGCGGCCCCGACACGCTGTCGTCGACGGCGGGCCCGGGCCCCGCCATCACGTGCTAGCTGTCTGATTCGTCTCTATTTTAGGCCGCGGACGACGGGGATGTCCAACACCCGGATTTTCTTGCGCAAGGTGTTGCGATTGAGCCCGAGAACGTGGGCAGCCTTGATCTGGTTGCCGCGGGTGGCCGAGAGCGTCAGCTCGATGAGCGGCCGCTCGACCTCGCGCAGGATGCGGTCGTAGAGACCGGCCGCCGGCAGGATGTCCTTGTGCGCCGAATAGTAGGTCCTGAGGTGGCGCTCGACCGCCGCGCCCAGGGATTCGTCGGCCGCCGGCGCCTCCTCGACGATTGCGCCGGGCGCCGCCTCGGCGAGCTCGGCCTCGATGACGTCGACGCCGATGACCTCCTGCGCATAGAGCGCCGAGAGCCGGCGGATCACGTTTTCCAGTTCACGCACGTTGCCGGGCCAGCGATGGCGCTTGAGCCGTTCGAGCGCCGCCGCGTCGAGCGACTTCTGCGGCAGGCCGACGGCGAAACCCTGCGACAGGAAGTGCTGGACCAGCTCGGGCACGTCCTCGCGGCGCTCGCGCAGCGGCGGCAGCCGGATCGGCACGACGTTCAGGCGGTAGTAGAGATCCTCGCGGAACAGTCCCTGGCGCACGAGCTGGCGCAGGTCGCGATGGGTCGCAGCAATGATGCGGACATCGGCGCGCAGACGCTGGCGGCCGCCGACGGTGGTGTATTCCCCTTCCTGCAGCACCCGCAGGAGCCGCGTCTGCGCCTCGAGCGGCATGTCGCCGATCTCGTCGAGGAACAGCGTGCCGCCTTGCGCCTGCTCGAAGCGGCCGGCATAGCGGTTGGTCGCGCCGGTGAAGGCGCCTTTCTCATGTCCGAAAAGTTCCGATTCGATCAGCTCGCGCGGGATCGCCGCCATGTTGATGGCGATGAACGGCCCGGTGCGGCGTTTGCCGTAGTCGTGCAGCGCCTTGGCGACCAGCTCCTTGCCGGTACCGGACTCGCCGGTGATCATCACCGTCAGGTCGGTGCCCATCAGCCGCGCGAGCACGCGGTAGATCTCCTGCATCGCCGGCGAGCGGCCGATCAGCGGCAGCTTCTCCTCGGGCGCGGCCGCGATCTCTTCGGTCGCCGCGGTCAGCGGCTGCTGCAGCGCACGTTCGACGACGTTGACCAGTTCCTTGAGATCGAACGGCTTGGGCAGATACTCGAACGCGCCGCGCTCGGTCGCCTTCACCGCGGTCAACAGCGTGTTCTGCGCGCTCATCACGATGACGCGCAGTTCGGGCCGCAGCTTGCGAATGCGCGGCACCAGGTCGAGGCCATTCTCGTCGGGCATCACCACATCGGTGATCACCAGATCGCCCAGTCCATCGGCCACCCAGCTCCACAGCGTCGCCGCATGGCCGGTGGTGCGCACGTCGTATCCCAGCCGTCCCAACGCCTGGTTGAGCACGGTTCGGATCGCACGGTCGTCGTCGGCGATCAGAATCGTTGCTTGGCTCATCTCGCCGTCAGCCTCGTTTGCCGCTGTCGTGTCCGATAATCGGCAGCATCACGCGGAACACGGTCCGCCGCGGCTCACTGTCGAACTCGATGACGCCGCCGTGATCGCCGATCACTTTGGCCACCAATGCAAGACCCAGGCCGGTCCCGTTCACCTTGGTCGTGACGAACGGATCGAAGAGGTGCTGGCGGATGTCTTCGGGGATGCCGTGGCCGTTGTCCTCGATGGTAACGACCAGCGGCAGCTTCATCCGCGTCTCGGTTCCGGGGACGGCCAGCCGCACGCCCTGCTGATAGGCGGTCGAAATGGCGATCTCGCCGTTGACCTCGGGAACCGCCTCTGCCGAATTTTTGAGCAGATTGAGGAACACCTGGATCAACTGGTCGCGGTTGCCATAGACCGGCGGCAACGAGGGGTCGTAGCGCTCAGTCAAGCGGACATGACGGGCGAAGCCGTTGTGCGCGAGCTTGCGCACGTGTTCGAGGACCTGGTGGATGTTGACCGGCCCGCGCTCCAGCGGCTGGCCGTCGCTGAACACGTCCATGCGGTTGACCAGGGCGACGATCCGGTCGGCCTCGTCGCAGATCAGCCGCGTCAGCTCGCGGTCGTCGGGTTGCGCCGACTGCTCGAGAAGCTGCGCGGCGCCGCGAATGCCGGAGAGCGGATTCTTCACCTCGTGCGCCAGCATCGCCGCCATCGCGGTGACCGAACGCGCCGCGCCGCGATGAACGAGCTGGCGGTCGATCTTGCGCGCGATCGAGCGTTCGTGCATCGACACCACGATCGGGTCGGCGCCATTGCCCAGCGGCGCCGCGCGCAACGCGACGAAGCGCGAGCCGAAGCGCGGTGAATCGATCGTCACGCCGTCCTCGGACACGCTGGCGCCGCCGCGCCGGACCTGGCGGATGACGGCGAGGATCGGGCTGTCGTCCGAAAGCAGCGTGCCGGCCTTGACGCCGATCAGATGCGCGGCGCTGGTCTCCAGCATCTGCTCGGCAGCCTGGTTGGCGTAGACGATGCACTCGTCGACGTCGAAGACGAGCACCGCATCGGGCAGAGCCGAGAGGATGCCGCCGGCATCGAAGTCGCGGCGCGTCTCGGCCTGGGCGTTCATGCCGCCACCGCCGCCAGCGTCGGATCGGGGCCGCGCAAGCGCGCTTCGGCCAAGGTGGCACGCACCGCCGCCGGATCGTCGAGTGTCATCAGCCGGCCGCGGAACTCTGCGGCGCCGGGAAACCCCTTGCAGTACCAGCCGAGATGCTTGCGTGCCATCCGCAGGCCGGGCTGGACGCCGTAGTGCGCAAGCATCGCCTCATAGTGTTCGAGCGCGATCGCGAAGCGCTCGTCGAATGTCGGGTCCGGCAGCCGCTCGCCGGTGGCAAGGAAGTGGCTGACCTGCGCGGGAAACCACGGCCGGCCATAGGCGCCGCGGCCGACCATCACGCCGTCCGCGCCGGACTGCTCGAGCGCGGTCGCGGCGCCGTCGAGCGTCGTCACGTCGCCGTTGACGATCACGGGAATGCGCACCGCCGCCTTGACCCGGCGCACGAACGCCCAGTCCGCCGTGCCGTCGTAGAACTGGCAGCGCGTGCGGCCGTGGATCGTGACCATGCGGATGCCGCTCTCCTCCGCGATCCGCGCCAGCGTCGGCGCATTGAGGCTCGCGTGGTCCCAGCCCATCCGCATCTTGAGCGTGACCGGAAGCTTCACCGCCCTGACGACGGCCGACAGGATGCGGCCGGCCAGCGCCTCGTCACGCATAAGCGACGAACCGGCATGGCCGTTGACGACCTTCTTCACCGGGCAACCGAAATTGATATCGATGATCGCCGCACCGCGATCCTCGTTGAGCTTGGCGGCAACGCCCATCACCTCCGGCTCGCAGCCGGCAAGCTGCACGGCCATCGGAAATTCCTCGGGCCGGTTTGTTGCCATCAGCAGCGACTGGCGCGTCTCACGGATCATCGCTTCGCTGGCGATCATCTCGGAAACGACCAGCCCGGCCCCGAAGCGCTTCACCAGACGGCGAAACGGCAGATCAGTGACGCCCGACATCGGTGCAAGGATGACGGGTGATCCAAGTTTAATCGAACCGATGGAAATGCTCATAAATTAGGCAACTCCGGTCAAAACTACCTATACCGCAGTGCAAGATCGGACACAATGGCGGAGAAAAGGTAGTTGGAATCAGCTTGCTGCTGGCCGGAGCAGCACGTCCGTGACGAACTTGACCCCCGGATAGGCAAGCGTCAGCAGCAGATAGGCGACGAGCACGTAGTGCGCCGCTCGCCGCGCCGACAAGCCGCCCCGCCTCCGCAGCGCGAGGACCCCGAGGATCAGCACGAAGGTCAGGACCGAGAGCACCGTCTTGTGATCGAGCGGCAACAGCAGACGCCGCTGCACCCACTCGACCGTCATCCCGCTGATCAGTGCGGCGCCGAGCAGCAGGGCGCTCAGCCGCAACATCCGGCCCTGCAGCTCCTCGCCCTCGGCGATCGAGGGAAGCCCGCCGACGAAGCCGCCGCTGCGCTTCGCCTTCAGCGCGCGCTGGCGCAGCGCCACCGCCGCGCCGGCGATCGCGGCCAGCGTCAAGAACCCGTATGCGACGATCGCGACCAGGATGTGTGCGGCGAACCAGGCCGACGCGCGCGCCGCCCCGAGCGGCCGCGCCGCCTCGTTCTGCCACAGCAGCGCCAGCACCCCGAGCAGGGCCAGATAGCCGAGCAGCAGCGGCGCCAGACGGCGCGCCGCCGGGTCGAACACGCACACGATCCAGTAGAGCATCGTGGTGACCGCAATCGACGACCAGATCGCCGCGGACACGCCGGTATGCCATTGATCGGCCTGCTGGGCGACCGCCCACGCGGTCGGCCCGGCGACGGCGACCGCGAGCACGACCCAGAACGTCGCGCCGCCCGCGCGATCGCCGCGGCCGAGCGGCAGCAGCGACGCCGGGAAAAGCGCGAGCAGCGCCGTCAGGCCGTAAAGCAGCGAATGCGACATGGCCGGCATTCTAGCGGCGCATCCGGCCGCCCGCCATTCGCGCCTATTGGCGCATCCGCTCGAGTTCAAGGGCGCGCAGCGCCGTCATCCGCATCATGCAGTCGGCTGCACTCAGCGCATCCATCGAGCCGCCGGTGAGTGTGCGATAGGTCAGGCAGTTGGCGTCGCGGAACTGCACCCACAGGCGCTGCGCCGCGCGCAGCCGCGCCTGCGTCTCGCTCTCGAGGGAACGGAGCGTCGCCTGGTACTCGCGGTTGAGCCGCCGGTCCCAAATCTGCGTCTCGGCCCCCATGCAGTCGACCATGCCCATCGTACCCTGGTTCTCCGGCTTCTCCAGGCAGGTGCGCAGCGCCGGCGTATAGGGCGGGTCGGGCATGCGTTCCGGCTCCTGGGCCTCCGCGGCCAAGGCGACGACGCCGAGCACGACGGCCGACGCGACGATGCGCACGATGCTCATACGCCCTCCACGACGATGATGTTCATGTTGGCGGCGCCGGCGCGGGCACGCCGCGCCGCGGTGTATTCGACCGAGGCGTAGAACGCCTTGGCCTGGTCGAGCGACGGGAATTCGAGGATGATCACGCGCTCCGGCTTCCAGTCGCCCTCGAGCGTCGCGATGTGGCCGCCGCGCGCGATGAAGCGGCCGCCGTACTTGGCCGCTGCCGCGGGCGTGAGCTGCTTGTAGCCTTCGTACTTCACCGGGTCGGTGACCTGGATGTCGGCGATGACGTAGGCGACCATTCTGCCCTCCGCTCCGGTCTGCTATATGGAGCGCCGAGATAAGCCAACCTGAGAGCCGACACAATGGCCGAATGCGTCGCCCTGGTCGTCGCGGCCGGGCGGGGAATCCGCGCGGGCGGCGGAATGCCCAAACAGTATCGCCTGCTCGCCGGCCGTCCGGTGCTGGCGCACAGCTTGGCCGTGTTCGCCGCCCATCGCGGCATCGATACGATCCGCGTGGTCATTCACCCCGATGATCGCGCGCTTTACGACGACGCCGCGGCAGGCTTCCATCTGCCCGAGCCGGCGCATGGCGGCGCCACGCGGCAGGATTCGGTGCGGCTGGGCCTCGAAAGCCTCGCGCCGCTCGCGCCCAGGCGCGTGCTCATCCACGACGCCGCCCGCCCCTTCGTCGACGCCGGCACGATCGGCCGGGTCATCGAGGCGCTGGCGGACGCGCCCGGCGCGGTGCCGGCCGTCGCCGTCGCCGACACGTTGAAGCGCGCCGTCAACGGAGTTGTCCAAACGACGGTTTCGCGCGAGGGGCTGTGGCGCGCGCAGACGCCGCAGGGATTCCGCTACGACGACATCCTGGCGGCGCACCGCGCGACCGCCGGGCGTGAATTGACGGACGACGCGGCGGTGGCGGAGGCGATGGGCCTGCCGGTCGCCGTGGTCGCCGGCAGCGAAGGGAACTTCAAGTTGACTGCCGAAGACGATTTCCGCCGTGCCGAGGCGCTGATCGCCGCGCAGGGCGAAACCCGCGTGGCCACCGGCTACGACGTCCACGCCTTCGGGCCGGGCGACCATGTCTGGCTGTGCGGGATCAAGGTCCCGCACGAGCGCGGGCTGGTCGGCCATTCGGATGCCGACGTCGCGCTCCACGCGATCACCGATGCGGTGCTCGGCACGATCAGCGCCGGCGACATCGGCCAGCATTTCCCGCCCAGCGATGCGCGCTGGAAAGGGGCGGCGTCCGACCAGTTCCTGCGCCATGCGGCGTCGCTGATCGCCGCACGCGGCGGCCGCATCCTCCATGTCGACGTCACGATCGTCTGCGAGCGGCCGAAGGTCGGCCCGCATCGCGCGGCGATGGCGGCGCGCCTGGCGGAGATCCTCGGCCTCGATGTTTCGCGCTGCTCGGTCAAGGCGACGACGACCGAAGGCCTCGGCTTCACCGGCCGGCGCGAAGGCATCGCCGCTCAGGCCGCCTGCACCGCACGCGTGCCGGCATGAAGCTGCAGATCACCCGTGGCGCGAGCCTGCAGGGGATGGCCTTAGCGCATCCGGCGGCCCTCGTCGCCACCTGGTTCGGCGCCGGACTGCTGCCCTTCGCGCCGGGCACCTGGGGCACGCTCGCCGCCCTGCCCTTTGCCTGGATCGTCCAGACATGGTTCGGCGCGCTCGGCCTTGCCGTCGCGACGGTGCTGATCACGCTCGCCGGCATCTGGGCGTCCGACGTCATGATCCGCCATCTCGGACGCGAGGATCCCGGACTCGTCTGCGTCGACGAGGTGGCCGGCGTGTTCCTCACCCTCATCTTCGCCCCGCGCACATGGTGGGCCTATGCATTGGCCTTCGTGCTGTTCCGCGCCGTCGACATCGTGAAGCCCTTCCCCGCCGGATGGTGCGACAAGCACCTGCACGGCGGCCTCGGCGCGATGCTCGACGACGTGACCGCAGCCATCTGGTCGGCGGCGGCGTTGTGGCTGATCGCGACCTACGTTCCGGTGGAGCGCATCCTTGCCAGTTTCTCCCTCTGACCTGCTGGCGCGGTGCCGGCAGAACGGCCAGCGGCTCGCCACGGCCGAATCCTGCACCGGCGGCCTGATCGCGGCGCGCCTGACCGACGTCGCCGGCTCGTCGGACGTGTTCGAGCGCGGCTTCGTCACCTATTCGAATGAGGCGAAGACGGAAATGCTCGGCGTGCCCGTGACGCTCCTCGCGCGTGTGGGCGCGGTCAGCGAGGAGGTCGCGCGCGCGATGGCGGAGGGCGCCATCGCACGCAGCCGTGCCGACTTCGCGATCGCCGTGACCGGCATCGCCGGCCCTGGCGGCGGCACGCCGGCCAAGCCGGTCGGCCTCGTCCATATCGCCTGCGCCCGGCGCGACAGCTGGACCGTGCACGAACGCCATGTCTTCCCCGGCGACCGCGCCGCCGTGCGCGCGGCGACGGTCGAAGCTGCGCTGGCGCTGATCCTGCGCCAGATCGAGGCGCCGGGCTGATCGCGCGGCATCGCCGCTCGACGCGCGAGCGCGCCCTCTCTACTGTGCGCGGGCAGACAACCGCCCCGAGGAATCCCGCTTCATGAGGACCATCGCTTGCAGCGCGGCGCTGCTCATCGGATGCACGGCCGTGGCGCTCGCCCAGCAGCCCGCTCCGACTCCAGCCGCCCAGGCCCGCTCGGCGGTCGCGGCGCTACAGGCCCCGCCGGGTTCGAGCGTCGCCGGCACCGTCACCTTCACGCGCCGCGGCAACAGGATCGACGTCAGCGTCAACGTGCGCGGCCTGACGCCCGGCGGCCATGGCTTCCACATCCACGAGCGCGGAGACTGCAGCGCGGCCGATTTCGCCAGTGCGGGCGGCCACTTCAACCCGACCGCGATGCCGCACGGCAACCCGCAACAGCCGCACCATCACGCCGGCGACCTGCCGATGCTGACCGCAAACCGCAACGGCTCGGCGCGGCTGTCGACGCGCCTGACCGGCCTGCGGCTCGATCAGAGCGAGACCGGAATCGTCGGCCGTGCCGTCATCATCCATGCGGACCCCGACGACTACACGACGCAGCCGACCGGCAACTCCGGCGGCCGCATCGCCTGCGGCGTGATCAACGCCCGCTGAGCCGCACCGCCCTCACAGCGTCGGCGCAAGATCGGCCACCCGGGCCTGCGCCTGCAGCGCATCGAGAAAGCGGTCGCGCCAATTGCCGATCGAGTTGGACTGCACCGCTTCCATCATCGCCGCCCAGCGTTCGCGGCGTTCGGCGATCGGCATGGCAAGCGCGCGGGCGAGCGCGTCGGCGATCTCGTCGATGTCGAAGGGATTGACCAGCAAGGCCGCATCGAGTTCGCGCGCGGCACCGGCGAAGCGCGACAGCACGAGGATGCCGGGATCGGCCGGGTCCTGCGCGGCGACGTATTCCTTGGCGACGAGGTTCATGCCGTCGCGCAGCGGCGTCACCAGCCCGACCCGCGCGATGCGGTAGAAGGCAGCCAGCGTGCGCCGCGGAAACCCCTTGTTGAGATAGCGCAGCGGCGTCCAGTCGGGATCGGCGAAGCGGCCATTGATCCGGCCGGCGACCTGCTCGAGCCGCCGGCGGAGTTCGCGATACTGAGGCACGTCGCTGCGCGAACGCGGCGCGATCTGCATGAAGGTGACGCGCCCGCGCTGGTCGTCGCGACGCGCCAGCAGCTGGTCGAAGGCGGCGAAGCGGTTGGGCAGGCCCTTGCTGTAATCGAGGCGGTCGACGCCGATGATCAGCGATCGTCCCACCAGGCTCGCCTTGAGCCTGCTCGCGTCGGGAAGCGCCACCGCCGCTGCGGCGGTTTCGGCAAACTCCGCCGCGTCGATGCCGATCGGGAACACGCCGGCGCGGAATGTCCGGCCGAACGCCGTCAGCGCCTCGCCGTCACTTGTATCGCCGTTGCACAGATGGAGGATGCAGTCGCGAAAGGCGCGCAGGTCGTTCTCGGTCTGGAAGCCGACCTGGTCGTAGGCGGACATCGCCGACAGCAGGCCTTCGTAGCGCGGCAGCGCCTCGAGCACCTCCATCGCCGGGAACGGCGTGTGGAGGAAGAAGCCGATCCGGTTGGCGACGCCGAAGCCGCGCAGCTCCGCGCCGAGCGGGATGAGGTGATAGTCGTGGACCCAGACCAGGTCATCGGGCTTCAGCAGCGGCACGAGCGCGCGCGCCATCGCGGCATTGACGCGCTTGTAGCCGTCATAGGTTTCGCTGGTGAACTCGATGAGTCCGAGCCGGTAGTGAAGCAGCGGCCACAGCGTGCTGTTGGCGTAGCCATTGTAGTACTGCGCGAGATCGACCCTTCCGAGGTCGATCGTGGCGTAGCTGACGCGCCCGGCCTTCTCGATCCGCGCGGACGTCGATGTCGCATCCGCGACCTTGCCGCTCCAGCCGAACCACACGCCCGAATGGCGGCGCAGCGCGTCGCGCAAGCCCACGGCGAGGCCGCCAGTGCTGCCCGAACGGTCGGACGGCAAGGTAACCCGGTTGGAAATGACTACGAGTCGCGCCAAAACGCTTCCTCCCAGGTTCGGCTGAGCCGCATCGCGCAGATGATCAGCCCGACCAGCGAGTAGGTCTGCGGGAAGTTGCCCCACAGTTCCCCGGTCGCGGGGTCGACATCCTCCGACAGCAGCCCGACATGGTTGCGGGCCGCGAGCACACGCTCGAACAGGGCCCGCGCTTCGTCGCGACGGCCGACGACGGCGAGCGCGTCGATGTACCAGAAGGTGCAGACCGTGAACGACGTGTGCGGCAGTCCGAAATCGTCGGGCGTGTCGTAGCGCAGAAGATGGTCGCCGCGACGCAGGCGCTGCTCCACCTGGGCCAGCGTGCCGAGAAAGCGCGGGTCGGACGCCGAAAGGAAGCCGACCTCCTGCAGCAGCAGCAGGCTCGCATCGATGTCCTCGCCGCCGAAGCTCGCGACGAAGCTGTTGAGTTGCGCGTTCCAGGCCCGCTCGATGATGGCCGAGCGCAGCCGGTCGGCCTCCGCGTACCAATGCGCCGCGCGGTCCTGCAGCTCGAGCCGCTGCGCGATCTTGGCGAGGCGCCGGCACGCGGCCCAGCACATCACGGCGGAATGCGTGTGCACGCGCGCGCGCCCGCGGAATTCCCACAGTCCGGCATCGGGCGTGAGTCCGAGCTCGGCCGCCTTCGCGCCCAGCGCCTCGAGCTGGCGGAACAGCTCGAGGTCGCCCTGCCGTGCGAGACGGCGGTCGAAGAACATCTGCGCCGCGGCGAGCACGACGCTGCCGTAGCTGTCGTTCTGCACCTGGACATGCGCGAGATTTCCGACCCGCACCGGCCCCATCCCGCGATAGCCCGTGAGGGTGGTCACCTCGCGCTCCGCGAGGTCGCGGCTCGCCAGGATGCCGTAGACCGGCTTGAGCCTGCCTCCCGGATCGAGCGCCGCGACATTGGTGATGAAGATGATGAACTCCTCCATCGTCCGCGTGGCGCCGAGGCGGTTGAGCGCATGCACGACGAAATAGGCGTCGCGCAGCCAGCAGTACCGGTAGTCCCAGTTGCGTCCGCTGTGCGGTGCCTCGGGAATCGACGTCGTCAGCGCCGCGACGATGGCGCCGGTCTCCTCGAAGCTGCACAGCTTGAGCGTGATCGCCGCGCGGATCACCGCTTCCTGCCACTCGAAGGGCACCGAGAGGTAGCGGGCCCACTCGACCCAATAGTCCGCGGTCTCGTCGTGGAACTCGCGCACCAGTGCTGCGATCGACTGGGTCGGCCCTTCGTCCGGCCCCAGCACGAAATGGACGGGCCCGGCGAGCACGAAGGGTTCTTCCTCGGCGACATAGCTCACCGCGGCATCGGTCGACAGGCGGACGACCTGTTCGCCCGCGACATAGCGCAGATGGTTGCTGCCCACCGTCATCGCCGGCTTTATCGCGCCGTTGTTGAAGCGCGGCCGCAGGCGCACGCGGATGCGCGGCCGGCCCATCAGCGGCTCGACGCGACGCATCAGCATCATCGGCCGGTACATCCGGCCGGCGCGGCGGAAGCGCGGCGCGAAATCGGTGATGCGGACGCTGGCGCCATCGCCGTCGGTCAGCACCGTCTCGACGATCGCGGTGTTGCCGACATAGCGCTGCGTGCTGCCGGCAAGGCGTTCGAGCGTGATGTCGAAAAAGCCGCCGCGCGGCTCGTTGCTGCCGTCGAGCAGGCTGCAGAACACGGGATCGCCGTCGAAGCGCGGGAAACAGCACCAGACGTAGCGGCCCGTTCGATCGAGCAAGGCCGCCAGCACCGAGTTGCCGACGACCGCAAGATCGAGGCTGGCCGTCATCCGGCGACCCGGGCGTCGTTCACCTCCGCCGCGCGGGCGAGTTCGGCGAGCCATGCGCGCATCGCGCCCGGCGATGCCAGCACGTACTCGCCCGACCCGCGCAGGCCGTGCCCGACGCGCAGTGCCGTGCCGCCCATCCGCGCCACGACCGCGAACCCGTCCTCGTCCGTGCGGTCGTCGCCGGCGAAGATGGGATGGCGGCCGCGGAAGGGCGGGCGCTCGAGCATCGTCGCGATCGCGGTCCCCTTCGAGACGCCGCGCGGCCGCACTTCCCAGACCATCTTGCCGGCCAGCAGCTCGAAGCCGCCGTCGAAGCGGGCGAGCGTGGCGGCGAAGAAGCGCCGGATCTCGTGCTGGCGCTCGGGGCAGAGACGATAGTGGATCGCGAGGCAATGACGCTTGGCCTCGAACAGCAGTCCCGGGCGCTGCGCGACGAATGCCTCCGCCGCTTCGCGGATCGCCATCACGCGCTCGTCCGGCACCGCGGGCGACGTCTCGACGCCGGCGAGTCGAAGCACCGCGCCGTGCTCCGCAGCGGCATCGAAGCGCAGCGGCACGAACAGCCGGTCGATCTCCTCGAGCATCCGTCCGCTCACGAACGCGATCGCGCCGTCGAGCGCGTGGTGAAGCCGCGTCAGGGTTTCGACCAGCGTCGCCGGCACCGCGACCGCGTCCGGCAGCGGCGCGATGTCGAGCAGCGTGCCGTCGATGTCGAGAAAAAGCGCGGCACGGTGCGCCGGCACCGTGAGGTCCGTGGTCGTGCTCATCGCGTCCATAGATGCGGAACGCGAATACCGCGAGCAAGGTTCCCGCGGGTTACAAACTTGTCACGGGTTTGCGCCGCCGCTGCTAAGGCGCGAGCCGTATGTCCGCGGCGCGGAACTGCTCGTCGGCACGCGGCTCCGCGACGATGCCGCGGCGGCTCGCCCAGGTGTTGGTGAGATGATAGAGAACGATCATCCCCACATCGCGCATCGCCAGCCGCGTCGCGTCCGCCAGAATTCGCGCGCGCTCCTCGTCGTCGAGCGTGACCTCGGCGCGCGCAATCATCGCATCGAGTTCCGGGTTCGAATAGCGTCCACGATTGGCTGCGCCGGTGCCGCGCTGCGGGTCGTAGGTCCCGAGCAGCGCGCGCAGGGTGTTCATCGGCTCACCGGTGGTCGAGCTGTTGCCGTAGAGATAGGCGCTGAGCTCAAGGCGCGAGGCGCGCGCGAGACTGACGGCGGCGGGCTGAGCCTCGACGCGCGTTCGCACGCCGATGCGCGCCCACATCGCCGCGACGGTTTGCATCACCTGCTCGTCCATCGGATAGCGGTCGTTGGGCCCGTTGAGCTGGAGGGCAAACCCATCGGGCAAGCCCGCCTCCGCGAGCAGCCGGCGCGCCTCGGCGGTATCGACGGTCGGGGCCGGATCGTCGATCGCACCGAAGAAGCTCTGCGGCACGACGCCTGCCGTCGGCACCGCGAGACCGCCGAACAGGCGCTGCGCGATGGCGTGACGGTCGATCGCGAGCGACAGTGCGCGACGCACGCGCACGTCGCGCAGCGGATTGGCGATCGGCGCGCCGTCGAGCCCAGCCGCGAACGGCGTGCGCTCGCGCGCGCTGTCGAGGTGGATGTACATCAGCCGCCCCGACACCGCCCGGTGGACCACGAACCC
>JAEUKZ010000308.1 GCA_016793045.1 Alphaproteobacteria bacterium | reverse complement strand
GAGCTCGACTTCCTTGGCGACCGTCACGCCGTCCTTGGTGATGCGCGGCGCGCCGAACGACTTGTCGATCACGACGTTGCGGCCCTTGGGGCCGAGCGTGACCTTGACCGCGTCGGCCAGAATGTCGACGCCGCGGAGCATGCGGGCCCGCGCGTCGCCGCTGAAGCGTACTTCCTTAGCTGCCATATTCCGTGTCTCCTGAATTCGTTAGACCGCGCTCAGGCGGCCTTCTTCTTGGACGAAGCGGCGCCTTCGATGATGCCCATGATGTCGGACTCCTTCATGATCAGGAGTTCCTCGCCATCGAGCTTCACCTCGGTGCCGGACCACTTGCCGAACAGCACGCGATCGCCGGCCTTGACGTCGAGAGCGACCAGGTCGCCCTTCTCGTTCCGGGCGCCCGGGCCGACCGCGACGACCTCACCCTGCATCGGCTTTTCCTTCGCCGTGTCGGGAATGATGATTCCGCCAGCCGAACGCGCTTCCTCTTCCACGCGGCGGATCACGACGCGGTCATGCAACGGCCTGAATTTCATTGAAGATTCCTCCTTGCCTCGATTTGTGCGACGGCTGGTGCCGACGGCTGTTAGCACTCACCCGCCACGAGTGCCACGCAAATAGGGACTTGCCCCCCGGCTTGTCAAGAACGGGCCATCATTTTTTGTCGGACGGTCTGGCAGCACTCCGGCATGTATGCTGCTAAGACATTGATATGACTACGAAAATTTCTTGAAGGAAGGTCGCCGCATGAGGACACTTATCGGCGGTCCAAGTCGTTCCTTCGGTGGTGCCGAACATGCACGGGCACCGGGAACGGTGACCGACGTCGAAACCAGGAGTACGCAATGCCCGACTTGGCACGACAACTCCGCGACTATCGACTGACCACGGCGGAGATCCTCTACCACCTGCCCGACCATCCGAGCCTGCTCCAGAGTTATGTCTGGCAGGAACTCGACCTCGCCCCGCGCTTCCCCGAACTGCGCCGCTTCCTCGACTATTGGGAACGCAACCTCGAAGGCAAGCTGCACGGCGTGCGAGTCGCCTGCGCCGGCCTCATCAAGCCGGCCGAATTCCGCCTGAACGCGAGCCTGCTGACGCTGCACTGACCGGGCGGCGCCGACGCCGCTCCCGTCGGATGCCCGGAGCATGCGCCGCGGCGATCGGGCGGCGGGCACAGCTCTAGCCGCTCGGCCGCCGAGGAATGAGTTCGACGCTGGCCTGCCATGCGATCCGGCGGCGCCAAGCCATCGCGTCTTTGGTGTTCTATCGTCGTGGAACGTTGCGCGCGTGCGCCGATCAACGCCGGCCTGGGGAATTCGTCCGATGATCCTGACCTCACGCATGCCGCACCCGGGCTGACCGCGCCATGGCGCCCGACATCCTTCTGCTCAATCCGAACACGTCGATGGAGATCACGGCGCTGGTCGCGCGGGCCGCGCGCGCGGCCGCCGCGCCCGGGACGCGCTTCACCGAGGTCACCGCCGCGTTCGGTCCGCGCTACATCGGCAGCCGCGCCCAGGTGGCGGTCGCCGGCCATGCCGCGCTCGATGCCTATGCCGGCGCGATGGCGGCGCCCGGGGCGCATTTCGATGCCGTGATCCTCGCCTGCTTCGGCGATCCCGGTCTCGCCGCCCTGCGCGAAGTCTCGCCCGTCCCCGTCGTCGGCATGGCGGAAGCGTCGTTCCGCGTCGCGGCATCGGAACCCGGCCGCTTCGCGGTGCTCACCGGCGGCCCGCGCTGGGTCCCGATGCTCGAAGAGCTGATCCAGCTGCTCGGCTTCGCCGACCGCTGCGCCGCGGTGCGCGCCGTGCCGCAAACGGGTGCGGAGATCGCCGCCAATCCCGACGGCGCGGTCGACGCCCTGGCCGCCCAGGCGCAGGCCTGCGCCGACAAGGACGGCGCCGCCAGCGTCATCCTCGGCGGCGCCGGACTCGCGGGGCTGACCGCGCGCATCCAGGCCAAGGCGCGTGTGCGCCTGATCGACAGCATCGCGGCATCGGTCGCGATGGCGGAAGCGCCGACCGGTTCGGGCCCGCTGCGCTGCCGGCCGATTCCCGGCGTCGACAGCGTCGGCCTGTCGCCAGCGCTCGAATCGCTGCTGCGCCGCGGCGTCGGGTCCTAGCGCGCGGGACCGGTCAGGCCGGCGCGTTGACCGGCGCGCGGCTGACGTCGTTGTTGATCCGCACCAGCCGCGCGAGCATGTCCATGAACAGCGCGCGCTCGTGCTTGTCGAGGCCTTCGAGCATGCGCCGCTGGGCGCGTGCCGATCCCGACGCCATCGCGTCGAGGGTTCGCATCCCCGATGCGGTCGCCATCAGCCGCTTCGTCCTCCGGTCGGCGGCACCCGTCCTGCGCGTGATATAGCCGCGCGCTTCCAGCCGCTCGACGACGCCGCCGATCGTCGTACGGTCGAAGCCGATCGCGTGCGCGAGCCGCAGCTGATCGATTCCCGGATGCGCGCGGATCGCCACCAGGGCGGCATACTGGACCGGCGTCACATCGAATCCCGCCGTCTCCTCGAGGAACACCGTGACCGCGATCTGCTGCAGCCGCCGGATCAGGTGCCCGGGCTTGTCGTAGAGGGCCGCTTCAAGGTCGATGGCCGTCATCCCGCGTGCTCCCCGCCGGCAATGACGCGCCGGCCGTCACGCCGAGTATCGGATTGACCGCGAGGCGTCAATCAGTATTATGACGATCATAATACTGATCAATTGCCGGCCCCGTGCGGCCGGCGCGGAGGCCGTCCCATGCCCAGCGCGACGCGCGTTTCCTTCCTCGTCATCGGCGGCGGCATCGGCGGCCTCGCGGCGGCGCTCGCGCTCGCGCGCGCCGGGCGGCGCGTGCACGTCGTCGAAAAGTCGCCGGAGTTCGGCGAAATCGGCGCCGGGCTGCAGCTCGCGCCCAATGCGTCGCGCGCGCTCGACCTGCTCGGCGTGGTCGGCGAGATCGCCAAGGTCGGCGTATACCCGAAGCGCCTGGTGATGCTCGACGCGGTGAGCGGCGACGTCGTCACCGCGCTCGATGTCGGCGCGAAGTTCCAGGCGCGCTACGGCTACCCCTATGTCGTGATGCACCGCCACGACCTGCTGGCGATTCTGCTCGCCGCCTGCCGGGCGAACGAGGCGATCACGCTCGAGACCGGCAAGGACGTCGCGGAGGTCGGCGATCGCGGCGACCACGCGCTGGCCCGCTGCGCCGACGGATCGAGCTATGCAGCCGATGCCATCATCGGCGCCGACGGGCTGTGGTCGCCGACGCGGCGCTTCATCGCCGGCGACGCCAGGCCGGTCTGCGCCCAGTTCGTCGCCTATCGCGGCACGATCCCGATCTCGGCGGTGTCGTCGCATGCCGGCCTCGACAACGTCGTGATGTGGGCGGGGCCGGACCTCCATCTCGTCCAGTATCCGGTGCGGCGCGCCGAGCTGTTCAACCAGGTCGCCGTGTTCCGCAGCCATCGCTACGTCGAAGGGTCCGACGACTGGGGCACGGTCGAGGAACTCGACGCAGCGTTCGCGCCGACTTGCGAACCGGTGCGCGCGGCGCTGACGCAGATCGGCCGCGGCCGGCGCTGGCCGATGTTCGACCGCCCGCCGATCGCGCGATGGACCCACAACCGCGTCGCCCTGCTCGGCGATGCCGCGCATCCGATGCTGCAATACCTCGCCCAGGGGGCCTGCCAGGCGCTCGAGGACGCGGTCTGCCTCGGCCGCGCGGTCGCCGATCACGGCTCCGACGTCGCCGCCGCCTTCCTCGCCTATCAGGACGCCCGCTATCTGCGCACGGCGCGGGTCCAGCTCACTGCCCATTTCTTCGGCGGCGTCTGCCACCTCGCCGACGTCGGCGCGACCTTGCGCAACACGCTCCTCGCCGACCGGGCGGACGACGATTTCAGCGCCGTCGACTGGCTCTACGGCCACGCCGCCTGAGCCCGCGACGGCGCGCTTGATCGCGGCCTGCTTCCGCAGGCAATGTGCCTGCGCACATCACTGGGAAGGTGGCGAACATGGCCGAAGTTCAGGGCGCTTCGGGCGCATCCGGCAAGCTGGTGATCCGCAATGTCGGACTGATGCTCTCCGGCGCGCTCGAGCGGCCGATCCTCGATGCCGATTGCGTCGTCGCGGTGGACGGAAGGATCACCGCGATCGGCCACGCGAAGGACCTCGACACCGACAACGCGAAGACGACGATCGACGCCAAGGGCACCGCGCTTGCGCCGGGACTGATCGACAGCCACGTCCATCCGGTCGTCGGCGACTGGACGCCGCGGCAGAACCAGTTCAACTGGGTCGAATCCTCGCTGAACGGCGGCGTCACCACGATGATCTCCGCGGGCGAGGTCCACTTTCCCGGCCGCCCGAAGGACATCCTCGGCCTCAAGGCGCTCGCCATCGTCGCGCAGCGCAGCTTCGCTGCGGCGCGGCCCGGCGGCGTCAAGGTCCATGCCGGCGCGCCCGTGATCGAAAAGGGCATGACCGAGGAGGACTTCCAGGATCTCGCCGAGGCCGGCGTGACCCTGCTGGGCGAAATCGGGCTCGGCTCCGTCAAGGCCGGCGACGAGGCCCGGCAGATGGTCTCCTGGGCGCGCAAGTACGGCATCCAGTCCACGATCCACACCGGCGGCCCCTCGGTGCCCGGCTCGGGCTACATCGACAAGGACGTGGTGCTCGAAGCGGACGCCGACATCATCGGCCACATCAACGGGGGCCACACCGCGCTCTCCGACGACCAGATCACCTGCCTGTGCGAGCGCTGCCATCGCGGCATCGAGATCGTCCACAACGGCAACGAGCGTGCGGGCCTGCTGGCGCTGCGCACCGCGCGCGCGCTCGGGCAGCTCGAGCGCGTGATCCTCGGCACCGACGGGCCGGCGGGCTCGGGCGTCCAGCCGCTCGGCATCCTGCGCATGATCGCGCTGATGTCGTCGCTCGGCGACCTGCCGGCCGAACAGGCGATCTGCCTCGCCACCGGCAACACCGCGCGCATGCGCAAGCTCGATTGCGGCCTGATCGAGCCCGGCCGCGCCGCCGATTTCGTCTTCCTCGACAAGGCGCAGCATTCGTCGGGCAAAACCCTGCTCGATTCGATCCGCCTCGGCGATCTGCCGGGTGTGGGCATGGTGATGATCGACGGCGTGGTGCGCTGCGGACGTTCGCGCAACACCCCGCCGGCCGAGAGGATTCCGGAGGTCGCGCACTGATGCGCGTCGCTGCCGCCCAGTACGCGCTGACGCCGGTCGCCGGCGTCGACGCCTTCGCGCGGCGCTGCGAGGACGTCGTCCTCCAGGCCAAGGAACTGTCGCCCGAACTGCTGGTGCTGCCGGAATATCTCGGCGCGCAGGTGCTCTCCGCCGGCGGCGGCACGCCGAACATCCGCGACCTGCCCGCCGCCGCCGAGCGCTATCGCGCGCTGTTCGCCGGACTCGCGCGCACGCACTCCATGGCGATCCTCGCCGGCACCACCATCGTCGCCGACGGCAACCAGCTGCGCAATGCGGCGCATCTGTTCCATCCCGATGGCCGGGTCGACGTCCAGCCCAAGCTCCATCTCACGCCGACCGAGCGCGACTGGGGCCTCGCGCCGGGCGACCAGTTGAAGCTCGTCGAGGTCGGCGGGCGCAAGGCGGCGATCCTCGTCTGCTACGACATCGAGTTCCCCGAACTCGCGCGCATGGCGCGCGCGCAAGGGGCGGAGATCATCCTCTGCCCGTCCTCGACCGAGGACCGCCACGGCTTCCACCGCGTGCGCTACACCGCGCATGCGCGCGCGATCGAGGACCAGGTCTACGTGGTCGTCGCCATGACAGTCGGCGGCATGCCGGCGGTCGAGGGCCTGCGCATGAGCGTCGGCCAGGCCGCGATCATCGGTCCCTGCGACTATCCGTTCCCGCCCGGCGGCATCCTCGCCGAAGGCGAGTTCAATTTCGACATGCTCGTCGCCGCCGATCTCGACATGGCGGCGATCGCCCGCGCCCAGTCGGGCGGCTCGGTGCGCACCTGGCAGGACAGGCGCCCGGACCTCTACGCCCGCGGCACGGCCGGATAGCGGCCTCGCCGGGCACGGCGATCCAAGGAATATTTGCCGCATCGTCTGTCTTAACGGCGTGGCGATCTTGTTAACGAATTACGTGATATGGCGGGGTTGCGGGAGATCCTGATCATTCACGGAGTTGACCAAGATGGACGTCCCTGCACCTCTCGCCGCAATCGTCACGCGCTGGTGCGAGTCCTGGAATCGCGGCGACGGCGCCGGCCTCGCCGCGCTGTTCGCCGACAACAGCGACTTCGTCGGGGTGAGCGGCGCGTGGACGAAGACGCGCGCCAATCATCAGGCCGCCTACACGCGCGCCTTCGCCGGCCCCCTGCGCGGGACGAAGCTGCAGGGCCGCGTCGAGGCGCTGCGCCGACTGCGCGACGACACGGTCATCATGCATGTCCGCTGGGTGATGAGCGGCACCGCGGTGACGGAGCGTGCGCCGGGCACCGCGATGCACAGCCTCGCCATGCTCGTCGTCGGGCGCGAGGGCGCCCAGTGGGCGATCCGCGCCGCGCAGATCTCGCCGGTGCTGTGACACCGCGCCGCGGCTCAATGCAGCGCTGAGCTCCTCATCGCCGCCTCGGCCCGGGCACGCCGGCTGGCCGCCTCGCCCGGCAGCGCCATGCCGGCCTCGCCGAGAGCCGCGGCGTAGCGTTCCGCATGCGGCACCGCCAGCCGCGCCGCGGCCGGAACGAGGCAGCCGCGCAGCGCAAAGAACGCGAGATCGGGACGGCGTGCCTGCGCGGAAGCGAGGGCGGCGAGCATCGCCTCCTCGTCCGGGCTGGTCATCGGGCAGTGCACGCAGCGGACGTCGAGCGGACGCTGGCGGCCAAGCACGACCAGCGCCATGAAGTCGGCGAGCGCCGCCATGCCGTCCGGCCCCGCTTCGGCCCTCGCGAAGCCGTCGCGCAGCAGGCTCCAAGCCTCCTCCGAGCCGCGATGGCCCGCAGCCCAGACGCGCAGCGTCCACACCGCGAACTGCTCGGCGAAGCGCAGCGCCTCGACCGCGCGCTCGCCGCCATGGGTCCCGGCCGCCGCAGCCGTTCCATCCGCCATCCAAAGCCTCCTCCGGCGGCGCCGCGCCGCCTCGTCGATGAGGCGAAAACGATAGGACGGATAAAATGCAATTGCAAGTCATTCTCAATTAGGCCGCCGAAGGCGGCCGTCAGACGCTGAGATACTGCGCGCGCACCGCCTCGTCGGCCATCAGCGCCGCGATGGTCCCCTGGTAGCGGATGCGGCCCTTCTCGATGATGTAGGCGCGGTCCGAGACGAGGCGCGCGAAGTGCAGGTTCTGCTCCGACAGCAGCACCGTCAGCCCTTCGGACTTGAGGCGGATGATCGCCTTCGCCATCTGCTCGACGATCACCGGCGCCAGGCCCTCCGAAGGTTCGTCGAGAAGGATCAATCGCGGATTGCCCATCAGCGTGCGCGCGATCGTCAGCATCTGCTGCTCGCCGCCCGACATGCGCCCGCCCGGGCGCGCGCGCATCGCCGCGAGATTGGGGAAGATCTCGAACAGCTTTTCCGGCGACCACGACGGCGCACCCTCGCGCGGCCGCTGCCGGCCGACCTCGAGATTCTCCATGACCGAGAGATCGCTGAAGATGCGGCGGTCCTCCGGCACGTAGCCGAGGCCGCGCCGCGCGACCTGGTGCGGCGGCGCCCCCGTTATGTCGGCGCCGTCGAATTCGATGCGGCCCGCTGCAGGGCGCACGAGGCCCATGACGCTCTTCATCGTCGTCGACTTGCCCGCCCCGTTGCGGCCGAGCAGCACGACGACCTCGCCGCGCCGGATCGCCAGCTCGACCCCGGCGAGGATGTGCGCGCGGCCGTAGTAGGTGTCGAGCCCGGCGACGTCGAGCAGGGCGGCTTCGTCCATCAATGGCCCCCGAACGTGCTGCCGCTGCCGAGATAGACCTCCTGCACCGCGCGGTCGGCGCGGACCTGCGGGGGCGCGCCCTCGGCGATCAGGCGGCCGCGATTGAGCACGATGATGCGGTCCGCCTGGGCGAAAACCACGTCCATGTCGTGTTCGGTGAACAGCACCGCAATGCCGCGCGCGCGCGCGATCCTGCCGGTGAGATCCATGAGGCCGATGCGCTCCGCCGGCGCCATGCCCGCGGTCGGCTCGTCCATCAGCAGCAGCTTCGGATCGTGCGCGAGCGCCACCGCGAGTTCGACGCGCTTGAGGTCACCGTAGGCGAGCACGCTGCAGGCGCGGTCCGCCTGGTCTTCCATCCCGACCTGCGCGAGCAGCCGGATCGCCTCCTCGCGATAGAGCCGCGTCGCGCGCGGCCACCAGTTCCACAGCCGGCCGCGATGCGACAGCAGCGCCATCTGGACGTTCTCGGCGACCGTCATCGACCCGAAGGTGGCGGTGATCTGGAAGGTGCGGCCGACGCCGAGCCGCCAGATCGCGCGCGGCGGCATCGACGTGATGTCCCGCCCCGCGAAATGGACGCGCCCGCCATCGGGGCGAAGCTGCCCGCCGACCATGTTGAAGCAGGTCGTCTTGCCCGCGCCGTTCGGGCCGATCAGCGCCAGCATCTCGCCGGCCTCGACGGCGAAGCTCACCTCGGCAACCGCCTCGACCCCGCCGAAGGACTTGCGCAGCGATTCGACGAGCAGGACGCTCATTCGCCCCCTCCCCGCCACCGCTCCCAGCGCCGCTGCGCGAAGCCCGCGAGGCCTTCGGGAAAGGCGAGCACGAGCAGGATGATGACCACGCCGAGCACGGCGCGCCAGTATTCCGTGGCGCGCGCGAGCTGTTCCTCGAGGCCGGTGAACACGATCGCGCCGACGATCGGCCCCGAGACGGTCTGAACGCCGCCGAGGAGTACGCGCACCAGCGCGTCGACCGATTTCGGGATCGAGACGTAGGTCGGGAAGACGCTGCCCTTGAGATAGGCGAACAGCCCGCCGGCGATGCCGGCAAACAGCGCCGACACCGCGAACGCGATCCACTGCACGCGCCGCACGTCGATGCCGATTGCCTCGGCGCGCAGCGGCGAATCGCGGCCGGCGCGCAGCGCATAGCCGAAGGGCGCATAGATGATCCGGCGCAGCAGCAGCGTGCCGGCGATGCAGAGCGCGACCGCGAGCGCGTAGTAGACCGCCTTGTCGCGCGCCCATTCGTCGGGCCAGACGCCGCGGATGCCGTTGTCGCCGCCGGTCAGCGCGTCGGACTGGAACACGATCGACCAGACGATCTGGGCGAAGGCGAGCGTCAGCATTGCCAGATAGACGCCGGAAAGCCGCACCGTGAACCAGCCGAACAGCAGGCCGCCGAGGCCTGCGAGCACCGGCGCGAAGGCAAGGCCGACACCCATCGGCGCGGCCCAGTACTTGACCGCGAGCCCGCAGGCATAGGCGCCGAGGCCGAAATACGCCGCATGGCCGAACGACGCCATGCCGCCCGGGCCCATGATGAAATGCAGGCTCGCGGTGAACAGCACGAAGATCGCGATCTCGGTCGCCACCGCCACCGTGTAGTCGCCGAAGGCGAGCGGCAGCAGCGCCAGCGCGGCGAGCGCGGCGAGGCCGATGCGCGTGAGTTCGGGGGTCGCGAGGCGCAGCACCGGCTCGGCAGCGCCGGCGACGCGCGCAGCCGCCTGCGGCCGGCCGAGCAGCCCGTAGGGCCGCACGATCAGCACCGCGGCCATGACGAGGAAGCTCGGGATCAGCGTCAGCTTGGCGAAGGCGATTTCGATGCCCGCGATCGTGAACGGCGGCGCCAGCAGCATCAGCGCCTGCAGCTCCGCGATCAGCAGCGCCGCGAGATAGGCGCCGACCACCGAGCCCATGCCGCCCACGACCGTGACGACGAACACGTCGGCGATGATCGACAGGTCCATCTGCAGGTTGAGCGTCTCGCGCGGCAATTGCAGCGCGCCGCCGAGGCCGGCGAGTGCCGCGCCGAGCAGGAAGACGCCGGTGAACAGCTTGCGCTGGTCGACGCCCAGCGCCGCCACCATCTCGCGGTCGAGCGTCGCGGCGCGCACCAGCGTGCCCCAGCGCGTGCGGTGGAAGAGCAGCCACAGCAGCCCGAGCATCGCCGGGCCGATGGCGATCAGGAGCAGCTCGTACTGCGGAAAGCGCTGGTCGAGAATGTAGACCGCGCCGCGCAGGCCGGGCGCGCGCGGGCCGACGAGATTTTCGGGGCCCCAGATCGCGAGCGTCGCGTCCTGGACGATCAACACGATGCCGAATGTCGCCAGCAGCTGGAAGAGTTCAGGAGCGTGGTAGATGCGCCGCAGGACGGCAATCTCGATCGCGATCCCGACCAGGCCGACGACCAGCGCCGCGGTCGCGATGCCGCCCCAGAAACGCACATGCGGGCCGAGCTCGCCGAGCACGTCGAAGGCCTCGACGGGCAGCGCGCGCGTGATCGAGAACGCGACATAGGCGCCGAGCATGTAGAACGAGCCGTGCGCGAAGTTCACGATCCGCGTCACGCCGAAGATGATCGACAGCCCGGACGCGACGAGGAACAGCGCCGACGCGCTGGCAAGGCCGTTGAGAAGCTGGATGACGAGGGAGTTCACGACCACCCGGCGGATGAGACGCAGCGCGCCGGACCCTCACCCACATCGGCTCTCCGGGCAGGGTCCGCGCGGTTTCCCCTCTCCCGCCCAGCGGGAGAGGGGGACTGGAGCGGGACCCCCGTCCGCACCGCTGCGGGCGAGGGTCCGGAACGGCATGCCGCCGCGTTCACCCCTGCGGGCGCAGGCGGCGGACTTCGGCGTCCGGCGGCAGGTAGTTCTTGCCGTCGGCGTAGCGCCAATCGGTCATCACGCCGCGGCGGTTGCGCACCGCGAGCTTGCCGACATAGCAGCCGAGTGTCGCCTGGTGGTCGATTGCGCGGAACTCGACCCCGCCGAACGGGCTCTGGAACGTGAGGCCGGCGAAGGCGTCGACGAGCTTCTCGTTGTCGACCGCGCCGGCACGGCGGATCGCCGCCGCAATCGCGTTGACCGTGTCGTAGCCGACGACCGAGCCGAGCCGCGGATGGTCGTTGAACTTCTGCCGGTAGGCGTCGCGGAAGCGCGTGTGCTCAGGCGTGTTCACCTGGTCCCACGGATAGCCGGTGACGATCCAGCCCTCCGGCGTCTCCTCGCCGAGCGGGTCGAGATACTCGGGCTCGCCGGTCAGCACGCTCACCACCGAGCGGCGCTCGAACAGGCCGCGGGTGTTGCCCTGGCGCACGAAGTTGGTCAGGTCCGCGCCGAAGGTGACGTTGAAGATCGCCTCCGGGTTGGCCGCCGCCAGCGCCTGCACCGTGGCGCCGGCGTCGATGCGGCCGAGCGCCGGCCACTGTTCGGCGACGAACTCCACGTCGGGCTTGCGCGCCTGCAGCAGCGCCTTGAACCAGCGCACCGCCGACTGGCCGTATTCGTAGTTCGGCGACACGCTCGCCCAGCGCTTGGCCGGCAGCCGCGCCGCCTCCTCCGCCAGCATCGCCGCCTGCATGTAGGTCGACGGCCGCAGGCGGTAGGTGTAGCGATGCCCCTGCGCCCAGACGATCGCGTCGGTCAGCGGCTCGGAGGCGACGAAGAGCCGGCGGTTCTGGCGCGCGAAGTCGGAGACGGCGAGGCCGATGTTCGACAGATACGTGCCCGCCAGCAGGTCGACGCGCTCGTTGTTGATGAGTTCGCCGGCATGGCGCACGGCGTCCTCGGGCCGGCCGGCATCGTCGCGATGCACGAACTCGAGCGGCCGGCCGATCAGCCCGCCGCCGGCGTTCACCTGCTCGACCGCGAGCGCGATGCCGTTGCGATACGGCAGCGTGAAGGCCGGCGCCGTCGAGTAGGAGTTGATCTCGCCGACCTTGATCGGCGCGCCCTGGGCGCGGACGAGCCCGGGTGCCGCCAACGCCGCGGCGGCGGCGCCGGTACCGGCGAGGAATCGACGCCGCTCGATCACACTGGGTCTGGTCATGCTGCTCTCCCTTTTGCCTGGTTGCGCGGGACTGCGCCTCAGCGCAGCCCGTCCTTGCCTTCGATCTCTGCGACGGTGAGGCCGCCGACGCGCGGCAGCGGCCGGCCGGAGTCGGTCACGACCACCGCGACGACGATTTCATCGGCGCGCGGCGCGTCGGGGACGCGGATCTCCATGCCGTCGAAATGGCTGCGCACGAAGGCCGCGTCCTTGTGGCCGAGCGGCACGTCGATCGGCGCGCCGGCGCCGCCCATCTTCTTGGCCGACGGCACCAGGGCGGCGCCCTTCTCCACCGCCGCGCGCAGCGGCTTGCCGAGCCGCGGATGCAGGATCGCCGCCGCGTGCTCGAGTTCGCCCGCATCGCCGACGATCGCCGCCTTGCCGTAGCTTTCCGCCGCGCCCGGCGCGATGCCGAGCGCCGCGACCGCGCGCCGCCCGAGCAGGTCGCCGAGTTCCTCGCCGATCGCCATCAGCTCCTCGAGGTCGCCCTGGTAGCGGCCGGCGAAGGGATTGGCGATGACCGCGATCGCCGCGGCCTTGCGTGTCGGCGGGTCGACGGCGCGATCCATCTCGCGCCGGGTCTCCTCGACGACGGTCACCAGCTTGCGGATCTTGCTCTTCATCGCAGGCCGTCCTCGCCCTTGATCTCGCTCGCCTTGAGGCCGCCGGCGCGCTCGTGGATGCGCCCGCCGGTCGTCATCACCAGGATCAGCACCATCTCGTCGGCGCGCGGGGCGTCGGCGATGCCAACCTCCATCGCCGTGAAATGGCCGCGCACGTAGGACGCGTTGATGTGCGTCACCGGAATGTCGAGCCGCGTGCCGGCCGGGCCGACCTTCTTGGTCGACGGCACGATCGCCTTGGCGTTGCCGAGCAGCTCGCGCATCGCGTAGCCGCCCGGCGCGTGCCACAGCGCGCCGTGCTCGAGTTCGCCCGCCGTCCCGACGATGGCGCCCTTGCCGAAGCCCTGCACCGCCTTGGCATCGCCGCCGAGCGCGACGATGAGCCGCTTCGACATCTCGAGGCCGAGCGGCTTCAGCGCATCCATCATCGGCATGATGTTGGGCTCGTAGCGGCCGGCATAGGGGTTCTTGATGACCGCCGCGACGGCGCCCATCTTGAGCGGCACCGCCGGCCGAGGACCGAATTCGTGGAAGATCTCCTCGACGGTCGTCACGAACTTGCGAACTTCGATCATGTCAGCCTCTCACGCCGCGATGCGTTCGTCCGTCGTCCCGACGACGGCCGTGCGCCCGCGCAATACCAACACCGCGCCCCACAGGAGTCCAGCCTGCCGCAGCGATTCCGCGCGCGCACGGCCGCTTTCCAGCGCCGAATCGACTTCCGCCGCCGACAAAGGACCGACGTCCCACGTGATCGGCCTGCTGCCGAGGTCGCTGTCCGGGTCGATCATGTCCGCCGGCACGCGTTCGATCCGCGGATGGCCGGGCAGGTCGACCGCGTTGGCGACCATCGATGCCGCCGCGTCCGCCGCCGCGCCGTCGCGCGCCAGCACGGTGACCGCATCGGCGATGCCGAAGGAGAAGCTGCGCCCGCCGCGCCCCTTGCAGGCGCGGCCCGAGGTCGCGAGGCCGCGCACGGGGAGGCGTGCGTCGAGCCGCATCGTGCCGACGATCGCCGGCGCCGCGAGATCGGCGACCACGCCGCAGCGCAGCGCCTGGCCGGGCGCGACGTGGAAGGCGATGTCGCCGCCGTTGTTGACGAAGGCGCGGTCGAGCCGCGAAGTCGCCGTCATCGCGGCGAGCACGTGATCGGCGACCGCGCCGGCCACCGCCGCCATCGGCGTGATGAACGCGGCGCGATGCGGCCAGCACGCGTCAAGCATCCGCCGCGCCACCGGGCCGGCGAGCCACGGCCGCAGCCGGCCGAGCGGCGCGCGCAGCAACGGCAGTTCCATCACCAGGTCCGACAGCACGGTCCCGAAGCTGCCGATCGCGGCCTCGCGTGCGCGCGCGATCTCGGCCGGCGCGCCGTCGGCGCCGATGACGAGGTCGATCGGGCCGTGCTGCAGGTGCAGCCGTCCGTCGGCGAGCGCCGCGACCTGGATGCCGCCGGCGCTCATGCCGCATGCCCCG
>JAEUKZ010000441.1 GCA_016793045.1 Alphaproteobacteria bacterium | reverse complement strand
TCGGTCTCGATCGCGCGCGCGCGCAGCAGCACCTCCCAGTGGTCGCGGCCGGTCTGCAGGGTGAACGCCGCCGGCACCGCGATGATCTCGGCGCCCTTCTTGGCGAGCGCCTGGTAGAGTTCGGGGAAGCGCACGTCGTAGCAGATCGAGCAGCCGATCGTGCGGTCGCCCGCCTGATAGGCGACGACCTCGGTGCCGCGCGCCATCGTCGCGGATTCGCGATAGGACTTGCCGTCCGGCGTGTCGACGTCGAACAGGTGGATCTTGCGGTAGCGCGCGAGCTCCTTGCCGGCGCGGTCGAAGACGACGGTGGTGTTGTAGAACTTGTCGCCGGCGCGCTCGAGGAAGCTGCCGCCGTGCAGGATGATCCTGTGCGTCGACGCGAGGTTGCGCAGCATCTCGTACGCCTCGCCGCCCGGCAGGTCCTCGGCGGCCGAACGCTTGGCGTCGACGCTCTCCGACAGCATCGTGAACAGTTCGGGCAGGACGACGAGATCCGGCCGTTCCTCCGCGACCGCGCGCTCGACGAGCTGCTTGGCCTGGGTGAGGTTGGCGGCCTTGTTCTCCTGCGAGTTCATCTGGATGAGGGCGACTTTCATGGGGCGTCTCGCGATCGTTTTGGGAAAGGCCGGCGGATTTTGGTCCCCGGCGCGCCGGCTGGCAAGGCGATCACGTCTGCGGCTGGCGCAGAAGTACGCAGCCCCGCCGGCATGGCTCGGTGCATTTCCCGGCTTGATTTGCGCGCCGCTACGTAAACCTACGCAATTGAGGGCAACCCACGGCAATGGTAGGGTTTTTGCCGGAAAAACAGGTTCGCGGCGCGGCGATTGCATCGACGGGCGCGGGTGGCGCAGGCTGTCGCCGGCAGATCAGAGAATCGCAACAGGAGGCGGAGATGACGCGACGGGACGATACACAGCTTCGTGGCCAGGCGCTTGGGGTCGATCGGCGGCGCTTCCTCGGCGGTGCCGCGGGCATGCTTGCGCTGGCCGGTGCCGGGCTTCCGGGAACCGTGCGCGCCAAGACGCCCGACACGCTGATCTTCGGCCTGTCGTCCTTCCCGCCCAACACCTCGCCCTTCCTCAACGCCGGCACCGCCGCAGGCACCGTGAAGGTCCAGCTCTATCGCGGCCTGCTCGGCTACGACGCGCAGGGCAACATCCGCGAGGAAGTGGCGGAGACGTGGACGCGCGAAAGCCCGACGGTCCACACCTTCAAGCTGCGCGCCAACGCGAAGTTCCACAACGGCGACGCCGTGACCGCGGAGGACGTGAAGTACACGTTCGAGCAGATCATGGGTGAGCGCTCGACCGCCTATCTCAAGTCCGACTTCGAGCGCCAGCTCGCCCGCGTCGAGGTCGTCGACGCGCGCACCGTCAAGCTTCATCTCAAGGCGCCGAGCGCCACGTTCCCGTTCCATCTGGCGAGCTGGCACGCGCCGATCATTTCGCACAAGTCGACCGCTCAGGCGCCGATCGGCTGCGGGCCATACACGGTCGCGTCGCTCGAGCGCGGTACGCGCATCGATCTGACCCGCTTCGACAACTTCTATCGCAGCGGCCGGCCGCGCACCAAGACCGTGCGCTTCATCGCCTATCCCGACGAGAACCTGCGCGTCGCGGCGCTGGAGGCGGGCGACGTCGACCTCATCGAATACGTGCCGTGGCCGAACATGGAGGCGATCTCCCGCAACCAGAACCTGGCCATGGACAACGTCGACGGCCCGTTCATGTACCTGGTGTTCAACGTGCGCCAGGGACCGTTCACCAACGCCAAGCTGCGCCAGGCGGTCGCCTACGCGATCAACCGCGAGGACGTCGTGCGCGCCGCCTTCTCCGGCCGCGGCTCGGTGCTCGAAGGCATCCCGATCCCGATCGGCTCGCCCTTCGTCAATCCCGAACTGTCGCGGGTCTGGCGGCGCGACCTTGCGCGCGCGCGCGCGCTGCTCGGCGAGGGCGGGCAGCCCAACGGCTTCCAGGCGACGCTGCTGTCGACCGCGCAGTACGGCATGCACAAGGATACCGCCGAGGTCGTGCAGCAGAGCCTGCGCGAGATCGGCGTCCAGGCGACGCTCAACATGCCCGACTGGGCGAGCCGCGTGACGCTCGGCAATCGCGGCCAGTACGACTTCGCGGTGATGGGCTCGGCGGGGGATTTCAACGATCCCGACTCGCTCACCGCCTTCCTCGGCGGCGGCACGCCGTCCTACGTGCGCTCCTTCGGCTTCGAGAATGCGCGCATCTCGCAGCTGCTCGAACAGGGCCGCATCGAGCTCGATCCCGGCAAGCGCCGCGACATCTACACCGACCTGCAGCGCGCGGCGATCGACGAGGCGGCGATGGTCGGCATCGCCTGGCGCTCGCAGGGCTACGCGATGCAGCGCTACGTGCAGGGCTTCAAGAACCTGCCGGCGTATCTGACGTTCTACTCGGGCGTGACCATCGAAGACGTCGTGATCGCCTAGCGGATCGTTGCGGAGCATCGGCGGCGATCGCGGCAATCCGGGATCGCCGCCGTTCGATTTGCGGAGGGGCCTTGACGATGCGGAACGAGCTTGATCGAAGCGCGATGCGCCGTCCTCTTGGCCGGCGCCACTTTCTCGCCGGCGCCGCGGGCCTCGCGCTCGCGCCCAACTGGCGTACCGCCGCGCGCGCCCGGACGCCGGGCGTGCTCACCTTCGGTCTCTCGGCCTATCCGCCGTCGGTGAAGCCGTTCGAGTTCGTGGGCGCGGCGAGCGCCTCGGTGCGCATGCAGCTCTATCGCGGCCTGCTGTCGTTCGACGCCCAGGGCGAGGTGAGGCCCGAGGTCGCGGAGGAATGGCGGCGCGACGGCGATCGCGCCTATGTCTTCAAGCTGCGCGCCAATGCCAAGTTCCACAACGGCGACCCGGTGACGGCCGCCGACGTCAAGTCGTCCTTCGAGCAGATCGTCGGCGAGCGCTCGACCGCGTTCCTGCGCACCGAGTTCGCGGTCATCGAGCGGATCGACGAGGTCGACGCGCGGACCGTGAAGCTGACGCTCAAGCGGCCGAGCGCGACATTCCCCTATCTGCTCGCGACGGTGAACGCGCCGATCATCTCGGCGAAGACGCCGGCGAACGCGCAGATCGCGATCGGCTGCGGCCCCTACACGATGGGCGAGGTCGAGCGCGGCACGCGCATGGAGCTCGTCCCGTTCCGCGACTACTACAAGCCCGGCCGGCCGCGCCTGCAGCGGCTGCGCTTCGTGGCCTATCCCGACGACAATCTGCGCCTCGCGGCGGTCGAGGCCGGCGACGTCGACGTGATCGAGTACGTGCCGTGGCCGGCAATGGACCAGATCGAACGCAGCCAGCGCCTGCGGCTCGACACGCGCGACGGCCCGTTCATGCATCTGATCTTCAATTTCCGCCAGGGGCCGTTCACCGACGCGCGGCTGCGCCAGGCCGCGGCCTTTGCGGTCGACCGCGAGGCGATCGTGCGCGCGGCGTTCTCCGGCCGCGGCGCGGTGCTGGAGAGCATCCCGATCCCGCGCGAGTCGCCGTACTTCATCGAGGGCAATTCGCGCTTCTGGCGCCGCGACCTCGCGCGCTCGCGCGCGCTGCTCGCGGAGGCCGGCCATCCCAACGGCTTCACCGCGTCGCTGCTCTCGACCGCCACCTACGGCATGCACAAGGACACCGCTGAGGTCGTCCAGCAGAGCCTGCGCGAGGTCGGCATCCAGGCCGAGCTGCGCCTGCCCGAGTGGGGCACGCGCATCCAGCTCGGCAACCGCGGCCAGTACGAATTCGCGGTGATGGGCTCGGCGGGGGATTTCAACGACCCCGACGCGCTCACCGCGTGGCTGGCCCCCAATCCCGTCGCCGCCTACGGCCGCTCCTTCGGCTACGAGAGCGCGCGCATGACCGAGCTGCTCGAGGCCGGCCGCGCCGAACTCGACGTCGCGCGGCGCCGCGCGGTCTACGACGAGATGGAAAAGCTCGCCCAGCGCGATGCGCCGATGGTCGGCCTCGCCTGGCGCTCCCAGGGCTTCGCCGCGCAGCGCTACGTCGAGAACTTCCAGACCATGCCCGGCTTCCTGTTCAGCTACGCCGCGCTTTCGCTCGAGGATGCCAGCGTTGGATAGGCGGCGCTCGACCGCGGTGCATCCGGCACGGCGCCGCCGCGCCCGGAGCCGCGGATGAACTACCTCATCCGGCGCTGCCTGATCTCGCTCGGGCTGATCTACGTCGTCACCACGCTGCTGTTCCTCGCGCTCCACATCGTTCCCGGCGACCCGGCCGAGCTGCTGCTGAGCGGCGGCGGCGTCGCGCCGGCGCCGGAGACGGTCGCCGAACTGCGCGACCGGCTCGGCCTCAACGATCCGCTCTGGAAGCAGTACATCGACCATCTCGTGCGGCTGGCGCACGGCGATCTCGGGACGTCGTTCCAGGACGACCATCCGGTGGTCGAGGAGGTGGTCCGCCGCCTGCCGCGCACGCTCGAGCTGATCCTCGCCGCCGCGGTGCTGGCGCTCGCGATCGGGCTGCCGCTCGGCGCACTCGCCGCGGTGCGCCGCGGCCGGGCGACCGATCGGATCCTGTCGGGGTTCGCCTCGTTCAACCTTTCGGTGCCGGTCTTCGTCACCGGCACGATCCTCGTCCTTGTCTTCGCGCAGAAGCTGCGCTGGGTGCCGGCGGGCGGCTACACGCCGCTCGCCACCGATCCGCTGCAGCATCTCGTCTTCCTGCTGATGCCGGCGTTCGCGATCTCGGTCGGCCTCGCCGCGGTCGTGTTCCGCATGGCGCGCGCCGCCGTGCTCGACACGCTCGAGCGCGACTGGGTGCGTACTGCGCGCGCCAAGGGCCTGAGCCCGCGCCGCGTCGTCGTCCGCCACGTCGTGCGCAACGCGCTTACGCCGGTCGTCACCGTCCTCGGCCTCCACATGGGCTCGCTGCTCGGCGGCACCGTGCTGGTCGAATACGTGTTCAACTGGCCGGGCGTGTCGAGCCTGCTCGTGCGCGCAGTCGAGCAGCGCGACTATCCGGAGGTGCTCGGCGTCGTGCTGGTCGTCTCGTTCCTGTTCATCCTGCTCAACCTCGTGGTCGATCTGCTCTACGCGCTGCTCGATCCGCGCGTACGCCACGCGTGAGCGCGCGATGACCTCCGCCTTCGACCTCGCCTTCCTGCGCCGGATCGGCTGGCCGCTCGCCGCGGTCTGCCTGATCCTGCTGGTTGCGGTCCTGGCGCCGCTGCTGGCGCCGCACGACCCGATCCGCATGGATGTGGTGAACCGGCTCGGTACGCCGAACTGGCTGCATCCGCTGGGCCAGGACGAGTACGGGCGCGACATCCTCAGCCGCCTCGTCTACGGCGCGCGCGTCTCGCTCAGCGTGGCTTTGCTCTCCGCGACGATCGCGGCCTGCATCGGCATCGTCGCCGGGCTGATCGGCGGCTATTTCGGCGGCGTGTCGGAGCTGCTGACCCTGCGCGTCGTCGACATCGTGCTGTGCTTTCCGCCGATGCTGCTGGCGCTGCTCGTCGTCACCATGCTCGGGCCGGGCATGGAGACGCTGACGCTCGTGCTATCGATCCTGTTCATTCCCGGCTTCGCGCGCGTGACCTACGGCGAGGTGCTGTCGACCAAGAACCAGGAATACGTCGAGGCGACGCGCGCGCTCGGCGCCGGCTCGGCCCGCATCCTGTTCGGCGCCATCCTGCCCAACATCGTCGGGCCGATCCTCGTCCAGTTCTCGCTCACCGTCGCCTCGGCGATCGTGCTCGAATCGGGCCTGTCGTTCCTCGGCCTCGGCGTCGTGCCGCCGGCGCCGTCATGGGGCCTGATGATCCGCGGCGCGCGCGGCTACATGGAGCAGGCGCCGATGGGCCTGCTGTGGCCCTGCCTGGCGCTCGTGCTGACGATCTGGTCGATCAACCAGCTCTGCGATTCCTTCCGCGACGCGGTCGACCCGCGCTCGGGCGGCTCGACGCGCGGCTTCTGGACCAACCTGCGCGCCGTACTGGGCATGAGCTCGCGCGCCGCCCCGTCGGGCGCGGTCGCGCCGGAGGTGGTGCTCGCGGTCGAGGGCCTCAAGACCCGCATCGTCACGCCGACCGGCGTCGTGCGCGCCGTCGACGACGTGTCGTTCCAGGTCCGCCGCGGCGAAACCGTGGCGGTGGTCGGCGAGTCCGGCTCGGGCAAGTCGATGACCGGGCTGTCGATCATGGGCCTGCTGCCGCAGCCGGCTGGCCGCGTGATCGGCGGCAGCGTGCGCCTCGCCACCAAGGACGGCCGCATCGTCGAACTGACCGACCTCGACGAGCCGGCGCTGCGCAAGATCCGCGGCGAGCAGGTCGCGATGATTTTCCAGGAGCCGATGACGAGCCTGAACCCCGTGCACAAGGTCGGCACGCAGATCGTCGAGGCCATCCAGGCCCACCGCGCGATGGACAACGCGGCGGCGCAGGCGCGCGCCAAGGCGCTGCTCGAGCATGTCGGGATTCCCGACCCGGCGCGCTGCCTGGGCGAGTTTCCGCACCAGCTCTCCGGCGGCATGCGCCAGCGCGCGATGATCGCGATGGCGCTCTCCTGCGAGCCGAAGCTGCTGATCGCCGACGAGCCGACGACCGCGCTCGACGTCACCATCCAGGCGCAGATTCTCGAACTGCTGCGGGCCCTGCAGCGCGAGCATCCCGGCAGCATGAGCGTGATGTTCGTGACCCACAATCTGGGCGTGGTCGCGGAAATGGCGGACCGCGTGCTGGTGATGTATGCGGGCCAGATCGTCGAGGAGGCCGACGTCGCGACGATCTTCGCGCGCCCGCGCCATCCCTATACGCGCGGCCTGCTCGATTCGGTGCCGAAGCCGAGCCATGCGGCCGACACGGACGCGTCCGCGCGCCGGCGCCTCGCGACCATCCCCGGCACCGTGCCGAATCTCGCGCTCGACCGCGTGGGCTGCGCCTTCGCGCCGCGCTGCGCGATGGCGCTCGACGCCTGCCGCCAGGGCGATCCGCCGCTCGTCGATGTCGGCGGGGGCCGCCGCAGCCGCTGCCTGCGCTGGAGCGAACTGTGAGCCCGCTGCTCGAAGTCGACGATCTGGTGAAGCACTATCCGGTGCGCAAAGGGTTGTTCGGCGCGCGCAAGGTCGTGCGCGCCGTCGACGGCGTCAGCTTCACCATCGGCAAGGGCGAGGTCGTCGGGCTGGTCGGCGAGTCGGGCTCGGGCAAGACCACGGTCGGCCGCGCCGTGCTGCGCCTGATCGAGCCGACCTCGGGCGCGGTGCGCTTCGAGGGCCAGGACGTCCTGACGGCCGACCCGGCGACGCTGCGGGCCTTGCGCCGGCGCATGCAGATCGTCTTCCAGGACCCCTATGGCAGCCTCAATCCGCGCAAGCGCGTCGAGGACCTGATCGGCGAGGCGTACGACATTCACGGCATCGCCGCCGGCAGCGAGCGGCGCGATCGGGTGGGCGAGTTGCTGCGGCTGGTCGGCCTGCCGGCCGAGCACATGCGCCGCTTTCCGCACGAGTTTTCGGGCGGCCAGCGCCAGCGCATCGGCATCGCGCGTGCGATCGCGCTCGACCCGACCTTCATCGTCGCCGACGAGCCGGTCTCGGCGCTCGACGTCTCGATCCAGGGCCAGGTGCTCAACCTGCTCGCCGACCTGCAGGAACGGCTCGGCCTCGCGATGCTGTTCATCTCGCACGATCTCAGCGTCATCGAATACGTGTCGAACCGCGTCATCGTGATGTATCTCGGCCGGGTGATGGAGATCGCGCCGTCGCGGGCACTCTACAGCCGGCCGCGCCACCCCTATACCGAGGCCCTGCTTTCGGCGGCGCCGGTGGCCGAGCCCGGCGCAAAGCAGAAGCGCATCATCCTCAAGGGCGATCTGCCGAGCCGCACCGACCCGCCCTCCGGCTGCGTCTTCCGCACCCGCTGCCCCTACGCGATCGCCGACTGCGCGGCGGTCGTCCCGCCGCTGCGTTCGGTCGGGACCGACCACCAGACGGCATGCATCCGGGAGGATATTCTCTGAGCACCGTTCATTCGTAGGGGCCGGCCCCCTGGCCGGCCCGGGCGGGCCGGCGGCCCGCCCCTACGCAAGTCACGTCGGCAACGTTGGTCAAGCGCATGCCCAAACACGCCCTCAAGCACATGACCTGGGTCGAGTTCCGCGAGCGCCTCGCGGAAAAGCCCGTCATCCTGCTGCCCTTCGCCTCGCAGGAGGAGCAGGGGCCGCACGCGCCGATGGGCGACTGGATGGTGACGGAGGAACTGTCGATCCGCACCGCCGCGCGCGCGGGCGCGATCGCGGCGCCGACCATGCCGTTCGGATGGGCCGACTTCTTCCGTGCCGTGCCCGGCGGCATCGCGCTGCGGCCCGAAACGTTCAAGGCGGTGCTGCTCGACGTCTGCGACAACTTCCTGTCGCACGGCCTCGACCACCTCGTAATCTTCAACGGCCACAGCAGCAACTATCCGCTGATCGACCAGGCGACGCGGGCGATCAAGCGCGAGCGCGGCGTCGCGGTGCCCTGCCTCAACATCTGGCAGATCATGCCGCCGTCGTTCTGGAAGGAGATCCACGGCGACAAGGCCGCGGCCGCGCGCGGCCATGGCGGAGATCCGCTGACCTCGGCCTACCTGCACCTGATGCCCGAGCAGATGCGCCCGGACCTGCTCGCGCGCGCGGCGCCCAAGCAGGCCTACGGCCTGCCTTCCGCCGGCGTGAATGCGGTCGCTTTCGACGGCGTGACGGTCAACGTTCCCTT
>JAEUKZ010000434.1 GCA_016793045.1 Alphaproteobacteria bacterium | reverse complement strand
GACGACGAAGTCGTTCCAAGCGAAAACCAGGACGAACAGCGCCGCGGCGACCAGGGCCGGCCGGGACAGCGGCAGCACGATCCGCAACAGGGTTTGGAACGGCGTGTAGCCGTCGATCCGCGCCGCGTTCTCGATCTCGACAGGCAGCGACTGGAAGTAGCCGTAGAGCATCCACACGACGACCGGCAGCTGATAGGCCGTATAGAGCAGGATCAGGCCCGTTCGCGTGTCGATAAGGCCGATCGTGCTCAGCATCGTGAAAGTTGGTACCAGGAGTGACGCAATCGGGATGCTCATGATCGCGACGATCACGACGATCACGGTTCCGCGTCCGCAAAACTCGAAGCGCGCCAGCGCGTAGGCAGCGAACGCACCGACCGCCAGGCACAGCAGCACTGATGCGGCCGAGATGGCCGCGCTATTGAACATGTAGTAGCCGGCCTGATCATTGAAGATGCGCAGATAGTGCTCAAGGGTCGGGGCTGTCGGCAGCAGCTGGGGTGGAAATTCGAGGATGCGGTCCGCCGGCTTGAACGAGGCGGAGATGCCCCACAGGATCGGAAACAAGGCAAGCGCCGCGATCGCCACGTTGATGGCGGCGTTGATCGATTTGCGGGCGCGCGAACGTCGGCGGTGAGCGGGGATGGCCATGTTCAGATCCGCCTGTTCTGACGGAACAGCGCAAGAAGCAGTGCGACCAGCACGAGATTCGCAACGAAGATCAGCACCGCGAGCGCGTTGGCGGTGCCAAGCACGTGATCCTGGAAGCCGAGTCTGAACATGTGCAGCACCAGTGTTTCGGTCGCATTGCCTGGACCGCCGCCGGTGAGGATGAGCGGCATGGTCAGGATGTTGACGAAGTGAATGAACAGCCGGACCATGGTGATAAGGATCGGGATGCGCATGAGCGGCAAGGTGATGCGCCAGAACCGATAGAGAGGTCCGGCGCCGTCGACCCGCGCCGCCGCGAATATCTGCATCGGAATGCTCTTGAGCCCCGCGAGCAGCATGATCATGGCAAAGGCGGAATCCCGCCACATCGCGTTGAAGACGAGGGCCGCCATCGCGCCGTTCGGGTCGGCAAGGATTGAGGACTCGCCGAGCCCAAATGGTCCAAGCAGGAGCGGCATAAGCCCCGATTCCTGCGCGAACACCCACTTGAGCAGCATCGAGCCGACGAGCATCGCGATCATGTAGGGAACGAGGACCACGGCGCGCATGAAGACGTGCATCCGGGAGTCGCGCTCGAGATGCAAGGCGAGTGCGAAGCCGAGCGCGAACGTCAGCAACAGCGACACCACCGTGAACACGGCGGTCACAATGAGTGCGTTGACGACCGCATCCGACTCGAGCAGCCGCCAATAGTTGCCGGCACCGACGAACCCGCGGTTCCGGAAGAACCGCACGTTGTGAAGGCTGTAGTAGAACCCGATTGCCAGCGGCGCGAGGACGAGACCCGCTTCGATTAGCAGGGCCGGCGCAATCAGGCGATAAGGGACAAAACGGTCGGAGCGGCGCATCGGGTCGACGGCGATTGTCCGGTAAGAAGGGGCGATGGTCCGGCGGCCGTGGCGCCGCCGGACCGTTCGGGTTACTGCCGGTCCTGCGTTGCACGTTCGGCGACGCGCAGGGCGTCGGCGACGTTGCGCTGCCCGAGGACGACCTGCTGGGTGGCAAGGTTGAAGTCCGCGAAGGTTCGCGACCAGTTGCAGGCGGCCGGCATATATGCCCCGGAGGCGGCAAACATCGCGGAAACTTCGCGCAGCGGTGCAGCCTGTGCGGTTTGCATCTCCGGTCGCGCCGCAACGGACCGGGTCATCGGAACCTGTGCTCCGGGAGCGCTCCAAAGGGCCATCGACTCCGCGTTTGTCATGTAGTCGATGAACCGCGCCGCCTGCTGCAAGCGCGGCGAGCGCGACCATGCGACAGCGGACCAGCCGACGATCAGGGTCGCACCCGGGCGGTCGGCCGACACGCCGGGAACCGGCGCCATCGCCAAGTCGGCGCCATTCCAGCCCGCTGCGGTTCGCTGGATCTGCTCGAACCGCGAGTTCGCAATGATCTGCATTGCGAAGCGCCCCGCGGCGAACTGGTCGATGGCGTCGTCCGAAGACATGGACAGCGCCTCGCGCGGCGTCACGCGGTCGCGCAGAATCCAATCGGCCTGCATCTGCACGGCACGGGCCGCCTCGGGTGTTGCCAGGCGGGCGCGGCAGTTGTCGCCGAAGATGCCGCCAGGCGCGCCGATCGCAGCGAGCACGGCGGGCGTCGCGGAGAAGCGCTCCTGTGAGAGGCCAAGGCCCATGCCCCAGATCTGCGGTTGCGCATCCGGGCTCGCTCGCCGGGTCATCCGACGCGCCGCTTCGGTTACGCCATCCCACGTCCTGAGCGATTCGGGCGTCAGGCCCGCGTCGCGCAGCAAGTCGCGGCGATACATCAGCACCCAGGTCGACGCCATGATCGGCATTGCTTGCAGGCGGCCGTTCGCGGTTAGCGAATCGAGCCACCCCGGGAGCAGCAGGTCGGCACGCCGGTCCGCAGGCCAGTTTCGCACGATGAGCGGGTTCAAATCCGCCGCCGCATCGGAGTTGAGGATCAACCCCATGTTCTCCAGGTTGACCCAGGCGATGTCCGGGGCGTTTCCGGCGCTGTGGCCGAGGACGAACTTTTCAGCGAGCGTCGTCCATACTTGCGGCTCGACGCGGATACGAATGGTCGGGTTCTGTCGCTCGAAGCTCTCGATGATCGTCTTCAAGGCCTGCTCGCGGCCGCCCGGACGATTCGGGTCGAGGAACGTCCACATCGTCACGGTCGTCTGCGCGTAGGCGGCGATCGGCGCGACAAGCGCACCGACGGACGTCACGACGGCTGCGAACGCCAGGCTCGCCAGGACTGATCTCAATCTCGTCATCACGATCCTCCCAATGTTCCGACTGGTTCGTTGTCCGTTATGCGGGGCCACATCGCGCCATCGTCGGCGTTTCCCCCTTCGCCGGGGCGATCATCGTCGTCTGCGCGACCGCGGGGTCCGCTCCGGCGGCTTAGCCCGCGCGGCGTCTTCGGGCCCGAAATAGAGCTGTTCGACGCGATCAAGATGTGCCTGCATCGCTGCGCACGCACCGGCGGCGTCGCGGGCACGCAGACTGGCCACAAGGCGTCTGCGGAACGCGATCCCCTTGGCGAGGCTTTCGGGCTCCTCGACGCGGCGGCGCAGCGTCTCCCACATTTCCCCGCTCCGCAGGCGCCAGAGCTCGCTGGCGACGCTCAGCAGGATCGAATTGTGCGACGCCTCGGCGAGCAGGACGTGGAAGCGCGCATGTTCGGCTGCAGGGCTCCGGCCGGCGTCGATCGTCGCGATGATCCGCTCAAGGCATTTCTCGAGGGCGGCGATTTCCTGCGCCGTCGCGGCGGCGGCCGCAAGCTCGGCGCAGGCCGGCTCCACCGCGCGGCGGGCCCTGAACTGTTCGAGGGGGCCCGGGCCGAGGTCCTTGCTCTGGATCCAGGTCGGCGCGGCGCTGACCGGCGATGCCGCACGCACGTAGGTGCCGTCTCCGACCCTGACCTCGATGAGACCGAGTGTCTCTAGCGCGATCAACGCTTCGCGCAGCGACGGACGGCTCACTCCGATCGTCTCGGCGAGCTCGCGCTCGCCGGGCAGCCGCGCGCCGGGCGCGAAGTCGCCGTTGCGGATCAACGCCTCGATCTGCTCGGCGATCTGCTCGTACATCCGCTTCGGGCGGACGACCTTCAGCGAGGGAAATTCGGTGCGCTGGCGCTGCGGCATGGGACGGCAACGTAATGTTTGACCGGCCAACCTGTCAAGTGGTCAGACCGGTATATTGACGCCGCCCGCCGGTCGCGATAGCTTCGCCGCGACTTTTTATGCAAGGACCCGCGATGCCCGACGACTCCTCAAGCACGGCTCAGATCCGGCCGAGTGGCGCAGCGCTTGGCGCCGACGTGTCGGGCATCGATCTTGCCGCGCCCAGCGACGCGGACATCGCGGCGATCCGGCGCGCCTGGCTCGATCATCTGGTGCTGCGTTTCCGCGATTGCCGCATCGACGATCGTCAGCACGTCGCATTGGCCCGCCGCTTCGGTGAACTCGACTTCAACCCGGGCACACGGCTCACGGGAAAAGTCTATGTCGATGGCATTCCCGAGATCGTCCGGATTTCGAACATCGTTCAAGACGGAAGGGCGATTGGGGAACTCGGCGCGGGCGAGGCCGACTGGCACACCGACATGTGCTTCATCGACGAGCCCCCTGCGGCGTCATTGCTGCGCTCGCTCGAAGTTCCGAGCCAGGGCGGCCAGACGAGCTGGCTGGATATGTACGGCGCCTACGAGACGCTCCCGGAGGAGCTGAACCGTGCCGTCGTCGGGCGCTCGATCAAGCACGACTCCGTTTACGCCAGCGCCGGCAAGCAGCGCCCGGGCACGACCGCCCCGGCACGCGGTGACGTTCGCGACATTCCCGGCGCCGTCCATCCCATCGTCCGCACCCATCCCGAAACCGGCCGCCGCTGTCTCTATCTCGGCAAGCGCTTCAACGCCTATGTCGTGGGTCTGCCGCTGGCGGAGAGCGAAGCGCTTCTCGACCGGCTCTGGGCTCATTTGGCGGCTCTGCCGGCCCGCCACATCTGGACGCAGAACTGGCGCGTCGGCGACCTGCTCATGTGGGACAACCGCTGCACGATGCATCGTCGCGAAGCCTTCGACGACTCGGAGCGGCGACTTCTTCACCGAGTTGTTGTCAAGGGCTCGCGCCCGGTCTAACTGGCTACCATCCCTTCAGAAAGAGCCACGACCCACTACCCCTTCCGCCTATTCGATCCGCTCGACTGGAATTGGTTGTGCAGTGTTCATTGGCGTTTCGGCTGACCAGTTCGCTCTTGACGACTTGCATCTCGCTTCCCTGACATCGCGAGCAATTTCCCTGATCCAGGTCTACAATTTTCCTGCTCCTTGCAGTCAATTCTAGATGGCAAGACTGCAGAAACGACTGATGCGCGGCCACCACACTCTGTCCACACTGCCTTATCGATGGCGAAATAAGCCAGAATTCACTGCAGATTTCGCTGCTATCGGGAAACTGCGCGCTGAAACGGCTGAGAGGAGTTCGCAGATGACTGCGCCCACCGCCAAAGCTGCGCTGTCCAGCCCGGACACTTGACGGTACCCTCGATTCGACCGGTCGGACGATGGGCTTCCGGTCTTCATTCGCCGAAGTTAACCCGGGCCAATGAAGCAAACTCGCGCGGCGTACGGTCCGCCAGAGGCGAGTGAGGTCGGCTCTCGTTGAAGAACCGTCGCCACGCCCTGCCTGGGCGGCCGAAGTCGAGTGTCACGCCATGCTTGCAGGACCGGCGATCGAGCGCCGAGCACGACAATGATGTCATCGAGCGCATCGGCGACCTGCTGCCCAGCGACGGCCTTGTCGACCACGATCGCCAGCGACTTGCGCGTGAACGCATCGAGCAGCGCCCGCATGCGCCTGCCGTCGAACAAGGCATCCGACACGAAGTCAATTGACCAGACCTTTCAATGTCGTTGACACGTTCTGGGGACCCGCCACACTAGTTCCCAACACGATCTGCGACGGCTCCCTCAAATCATGCAGCGGGTGGCGGCTGATCCGAGATTGCATTTCGGAGCACTGAATGCGTGACGTAGGGACAGGATCCGCGCGGCGCCAGAGCCTGCACCTGCCGAACGGCAGGACGGTGCAGATTGCCTGTCATCACTCGGACATCAGCATCGGCGGTGCGCTGGCATTCAGCGGCGGCGATTGGGAGCCGCACTTGCGGTCGTTCTTCGAGCGCACCATTCGTCCGGACTGGGTCTGCCTCGATATCGGCGCGAATGTGGGGATCCACACATTGTCGATGGCTGTGCTCGCACCGGAGGGGCGGGTCGTTGCCTTCGAGGCTGATCCCGGCAACTTCGAATTGCTCATCCGCAATGTCGCCGAGCTGCCATCGCCCCGTGGGGAAATCATCAACGTTCCGCATGCGTTGTGGAGCAAGCCGGCCGCGCTCACGCTCGCCTCGATCGACGAACTTGCAGGCTGCTGCTTCATATCTGCGACGGACGATCCGGTAAGCAATGAACGCCTCATCCGCGAAGTCGTCTCAGCGACCGCAATTCGCGGCCTTGATCTTCACCTGCATTCCACCGCGGTGCGTGCGATCCCCCTGGACGACTGGGTCGATCTGCACGGACTGGAGCGCATCGACCTTGTGAAGATGGACGTCGAGGGGGCGGAACTGCGTGTTCTGGAAGGTGCCCGCAAGACGCTGCATCGATGTAAGCCCCTGCTGGTCACGGAGTACAACGCGAGTTGCGCAAAGACCTATTTCGGCGATCGGCCTGACTCCTATTTTGAAGCGTTGCGCGAGTATTTCGCCGACATCCGCATCATTGAGGCGGACGGGTCTCTGTCGCATCCCTTGCAGACGTGGAGCGAGCTCGACGTGCGCTTGACGCGGGGACGCGGATGGGAGGATCTGTTGTGCGCGACAGGCGCCGGTCGATCCCCTTGCTGACGATGAGGCCCGACGATACCGGCAGAGGTGGCGCCTTGCGCCGGTATCTCAATCCCAGTGGGGCCGACACCGTCGTCTCCTACGCGCAGAATGCGGAAGATGTCCGCCTTCTGCGGGTCTTCGATGGCATCACCGACGGGTTCTACGTGGACATCGGCGCCGCCCATCCCTCGGTCGGGTCGGTCACAAGGCTGTTCTACGATCGCGGGTGGTCCGGCGTAAACATCGAGCCCGGGCCGGCGTTCGCCGAACTGGATCGCTGCCGAGCGCGCGACACCAATCTGCCCCTGGTCGTCGGCACTCGAGACGAGATGGTCGACTTCCATGTGACATCACCGGACCCTGGCCTGTCGACGACGGATCTTTCCGCCCACCAACACGATGGCACCATCGTGACCGCGACTCAGTCCGTGCGGGTGCGTAGTCGTCCGTTGCGCGACATCCTCGCCGAAACGGCCGGCGGTCGCGAGATACACTTCCTGAAGGTCGACGTGGAAGGCGCAGAGGCCGATGTTCTGTCGTCCGCCGATTTCAGGTTGCACCGGCCGATCGTGATCTTGGTCGAGGCCATCAAGACCTGGTCGCGGACTCCATCATACATGGCGTGGGAGAATGTGCTGCTCGGAGCGGGATATCGCTTCGCCGCCTTCGACGGTGTCAACCGCTTCTACGTCCGCGAAGAGGATGCACATCTCGCTTCCGTGTTGGCCTACCCGATCAGCCCGCTGGATCGGTTCTCGATCTACCTGCCCTTGGTCGATCAGCTGCACTCGCAGCTTGTTGAAGCGGGCCGCCGCGCGTCGGAGGCGGAGGCGAAACTCGGCGCAGCGGAACGTCGTGCGGCGGCGACTGAGGCGCAGTTCGTCGCACTGAAGCGCAGCCTCAGCTGGCGACTGACCAGGCCGTTCCGGTTCTTGGCGCGTCTGGTGCCGGCGCCGTTTGCAGCGAAGGCGCGGGCGATGACCTATGGAGCGCCATGGATCGTCGCGATCCGGACGACGCGTCGCTATCGCAGGCAGCTGCGGTTCGGGCGGCCATGGGGCATTCGCCCGTCCCCTTTCGGGCCGGCGGTTCAGTGGAAATCCCTGCTGCGGCAGTACTCGCCCTTCACGAGAAGGAAAACGCGCAGCGCTCTGCGCGCGCGCGCCCTGACCGATCTACGGCTGCAGACGATCAGCCAATCGTTGGCCCATCCGGATCGCATGCGCGACCCCGCGTGGCAGGCAGCGCTGGCAGATGCGCTGGATCGCGCGGATCGCCAGCAAGATGATTGCCTCCATGACCGGCAGTACTCGCGTGCCCAGCGATCGGCGATGCTTGAAGCCGAATTCGCTCAGGTCCTGGCGGCGCGACATGGTGACCGCCGCAGCCAGCGCGCCGGCGACGATCAACGACGTGCGATCGTGGTCGACGCAAGATGCCTGCAAGACCCGAACTATCGATCGAGGGGCATCGGCCTTCACGCCCGATTTGTGGTCGAGGCCCTGCGCAGCGGAAAATCGGCCGAAGAACGCATCGTATTGCTTGTCGACCCCAATCTTCCCGACCTTGATCCTGAACTGTCGCGAGCAGTGGACCGACTGATCTGGGCGCCGTCGGCAATCGATCGCCGGCAGGTGTCGACGCTGCTTTGCCTCTCGCCCATGACGGCGCCGATCGGCCCGCTCGTGCCATTTCTACTCGATGACGCGATTTGCAGGATCACGATTGTCTACGATTTCATTCCCGCGATGCAGCCCGCCGCGTATCTCCGCACGTCTGAGACACGGATGGTCTATCGGGCGCGATTGTGCGCGTTGCGGTGCTTCGATGTCTTCCTGCCGATCTCCCGCTCCGTGGCCGAGGACTTGTCTGCCGAAATTCCGGGCTTGGACCCGTCCTGCGTCGTAGCCACCGGCGTCGCCGACGCTCTAGGCGGGGTGGAGGACGCGCATAATGCGGCAACGCCGCCGCAATTGCCTGCGCGGGAATATCAGATCGTGCCGATCGGCGGAGACGTTCGCAAGAATCCGCTGCTCGTCATTGCAGCGGAGGCCATCCGGCGGTCTGCGGATGGCAATGCGTTGGCCATTCTGGTGGTCGGCAACCTGACCAATGCGCAGCGCGACTCGATCGCACGATTTGCCGGTCGGGCAGGACTTCCCAGCGACGACCTGTTCTTTGCCGAGAACGTTCAGCCAGAACACTTGAGCGTGATGTATCGCCGCGCGACGCTCTGCATTGTGCCGTCCTTCGCGGAGGGCTTCTCGATGCCGATTGCCGAGGCGCTGTCGCGTGGCACGCCGGTGATCGCATCGGCGATACCCGTTCATCGCGAGCTGCTTGGCGACGATTGGTGGCTTGTTCCCACCGATCAGCCCGTGGCGCTGGCGAATGCGGTCCGCCGGGCGCTGGGCCAGCGCGAATCGGTGCTGACGGCACAGAAGAAGACCCTTGGGCTCCAAGCCGAAAGTCGGGCCGTCGCGGAAAGGCTTCGGAATGGCATATTCGGCGCATCGCGCACACGCGGCGAAAAGCGCGCTGCCCGTGACGGGACGCTCCCGGAGCCGGGCCGCCGGCCGCAGATTGCGGTTGCGACGCCCTGGCCGCCGCAGAAGTCCGGGGTCGCCTATTATTCGCGGCAAACCATGGGCGCGATGGCTGGATTTGCCGACATAACGATCCTGACCAACGCGCCGACAGCAGAACCGGACCCGCACGTACGACTTCGCCGGATCAGCGCCGCAGCCTATCTCGATCCGGAGTTCGATTGCGTCGTCAGTGTTTTGGGAAACTCGCACTTGCACTTGCCGGCGCTGGAGTACGTAAGCGCCCTCGGCGGCCCGATCATCGCCCACGACAACCGGATGCTGGAGTTCTACTGGACGTTCTGGGACCTGCAGTCGACTGCAGACCTCTTGTCGACCACCGGGAAGCCGGTTCGGGGAGACCAGGTGGTCGCCTACCTGTCCAACCTGAACGATCTGCCAAACCTCGGCTACCGCGAGATCGCCCGCGTGGCCGATCCGCTATTCGTGCACTCGCGCGGGTTGGCCGAACGCGTCGCTGCGGAAACCGGCGTTGCGCCGATCGCGTTGCCGTTCGTGCCGCAGCACCAGCCCCGCCAAGGGTCGGTGAAGGCTGCGGAGCATCGCGATGCGCGCGTGCGCCTCGGCATGGATGGAGCGTTTCTCGAGCTCGGCGCATTCGGGTTTGTCGATATCCGGACCAAGGCCGCCGGCGCGCTGGTGGAGGCGGCTTCTTGGCTTGCCCAATGGGGAACGCCGGTCAGGCTTCACTTCGTCGGCGGTGCGATGCCGGAGCATCGCCACGCGCTGGAGAGGCAGGCGCGCAGCAACGGCATCGCGGACAGGCTCGTCTTCCACGAATTCGCTGACGATGCGACCTTTCAGGACTTCCTGCTTGCCGTCGATGTCGCCGTCCAGCTGCGCTCAACCCCGCTGTTGACGTTGAGCGGGGCGCTTCTCGACTGCATCTGCTTCGGGGTTCCGACGGTCACGCTCGACGCGTTGAAACGCGAACTTGGCGCGCCGGAATACGTCGTCACGGTGCCCGACAAGTTCAGTCCGCTGCAGGTAGCCGAGCGGGTTCTCGAGATCCGCTCGATGCGCGCGAGCCAGTTCGATCAGATCGAGCGGCAGCGGCGCGACTATGTCGAAAGCCGGCCGCCCTTGGCATACGCAAGACGGCTGCTTGCCGGCATCCGAGGATCCGCAACGTGGACCGAAGCGGGACCGCATGCACGGGCCGGCGTCTAGGCTGCTCATAGATCTGTCGCAATTTGCCGGTGCGCCATCGCACTCCGGCATTCAGCGCGTATTGTCGGAAATGCTGAGGCACTGGCCGCTGCATGTTCAGCCGGCGGACGTCGCAATCCTTGTTCACGGCGTCCACCATGTCGTGCCCCTGGCCTCGGTAAATCACGTTCTCGAGCGCTTCTTCCAGGATGTCGCCAACCAAACAGCGCTGCAGTCAATGCAGTCGTCGTTGATCTCGCACGCTGTTCGGAAGGCGCAGCCCGATGACCTCGATGGCTCGTACGCGGGGTATTTCCTGCCTGAACCGACCTGGCGCGAGGATGTGCTCAATTCGCTGGATCGCTGGCGCCGGCGCCGGATCGGAAGCGTATTCGCCCTGATGTTCGACGCCTTGCCGCAGTCGAATCCCGAGGTCTTTGCGCAAGCGCACCAGGAGGCCACCAGCCGCTATTTTCGCCTTGTTGCCGGCCTGAACAATGTCGCCTGCATCAGCCTTGCCGCACGGCAGTGCCTGGAATCGCGGCTGCGCCGTCAGCCGCTTGCCAATTGCATCGTGGTGCCGCCCGGGGCGGATGCACTGCCCGTCGTGGCGCGCGCGCGCCCGGCGACGCCCAGCTTCGTGATGCTGGGAACAGTGGAACCGCGCAAGCATCACAAGACCGTCCTGGAGGCTTTCGAACGGCTTTGGCGGAGCGGCTATGCTTGGCCGCTGACCATCATCGGCGCGCCCGGATGGCATGACCAGGAGTTTCTCCGGTCCCTGAGGACAAGAGCGACAGCGGAGCCGCAACGCCTGGTGTGGCTTGAGGCGGCGAATGATCAGGAAATCGCGCAGGCCTTTGCAAAGGCGACCGCGGTCCTCTATGTCAGCGAGCAAGAGGGCTATGGCGTGCCGGCCGTCGAGGCGTTGGCGGCTGGCTGTCCGGTCGTCGCCCACCATTCGCTGCCGGCGCTCGCCGGCCTCTCCCCGGCAGGGCAGATTCGCCTTAGCGACGTGACGCCGGATTCCGTCCTTGCGGCAGCCCAGGCCGCCGCCGATGCGGAGCGCGACCACGTTCTGTCGAATGAAGCGAAGTCGCACGCCCTGCCGAGCTGGCGCGACTTTGCCCCCCGCCTGGCGGCGTGGATCGCAGAGACACTGGCCGTGCAGCGGGGGACATGACCGCCATGGCCTACAAGACCGTCACGTTGCGCGAGCACGCTTTCAAACTCGCCGGCCGGACCGGCGATCGCTACTTCGACGGACTGGGGCCGAACGGCGACCGCGAGAGCGCCTTTCTCGCGAAGGTCGTCGGCCGCGCCGTGCGGCCGCATTCGATCGCGATCGACGTGGGCGCCAATATCGGCCTCACCACCGCCCTGTTGTCGACGGTCATTCGGAATGGAGCAATACATGCATTCGAGCCCAGTTCCAGCGCCTTTCCGCACCTGGTTGAGACAATTGCCGCAAACGCAATCGCCAACGCCCGTCCGTACAGGCTGGCCCTTTCCGACCGCGACGGAAGCGCCCGTTTCTTCGACAATCCCATATCAGCGGCTGCGAGCCATCTGTGCGCGGACGGCACCCTCGGCAATACGACCGAGACGGTCGCCGTGACGACGCTCGATGCGCTCGCCGCGGCCAAAGGGATCGGACCGGTCGATTTCATCAAGATCGACGTCGAAGGCTTCGAACCCGAGGTGCTACTGGGGGCCCAAGAAACCATCCGCCGCGACAAGCCGGGCGTGTTTCTGGAGTTCAATAGTTTCACCTTGATCGCATACGGCAACCGGAATCCGCGAACCTTCTTGGAGTGGCTCATCGAGCACTTCCCGCACGTCTATCGGTTCGCCAACGGCGAACTGCGGCGAATTTCCGGCGCGCACGATATGCTGGACTTCCTGCACAGCAATCTGGTCGACAATCGTTGCGTCGATGACCTCTATTGTTGCTTCGAGCCGCTCTGAGTGGACTCGTTTCGCGATTTTCATGCCCACCGAACTTCGGTTCGACGGCGGCGCAGGCCGCAGGTGGTGCGCTTCCCGCGGGACATCGAAGTAGTGCCGGTGTCGGCGCCTTGGCGAGCCATGGCGCTGCGTGAAGTACGAGGACGTCGACTTGAAGGATCGCGCCGACGGCACCGAGGCCTAGGCCGGGATCGAATCTTGGATCGCCTTCCACGATACTGCGGCGCCCGCATCAGGCGCCCTCCGATCATTCTCCGCTTACGATTTGACTCGAGGGTGTAACGGTCGCGCGCGTCACGTCCGCTGTGGACATGACGCTTGCCCTGCGGGCAAGCTTGGAGAACGTTGGCACGTTGCCCACATCTTCGCAGCCGAGCCATCGGGCAGAACGATTGAGTGCGTCAATGAGTCTGAGGACCGGAGCGGCTGCGTCACGAACCAATGAACCTCGCCCGGTGATCCCGCCGTTGGGTTCCACTTAAGTCGAGGAGCGGAACCTCAACGCCATGCGCGGATTGGCCATCTTCAAGATCCTGGTCGCTGTTCTTGAAAATCTCTCGGAGAGTTCGGACCGCGCCGCCTTCATCGAAGGCAGCCGCGATCGGCATTGGCGCACGACGGCACCCGGCGAGACGTCCGTATCAAAATGGGTCGAGTCGTTCGACCGTATTTTTGCGCCGTCAAGCGGGACCGCTGCCGCGGTCAGGTTTGAAAGTGGAGGAGCAGGAGCCATAGGCCAGGCGACAGACGGTTTCCCCGCCCGGCCATGACAAATTCCAGATTCCTGACGATGGACGCGACACGCGGTGTTGCCGCGCTTTGCGTCATGGCTGCCCACTATACCCAGCCATATCCATGGGGGCAGCTGCTCCCAAATGCCGATATCGCTGTTGACTACTTTTTTTGCCTTAGCGGCTTCGTCATCGCGCACGCCTATTCAAAAAAACTACAAGATGGCGCGATATCGTTAGGTGGGTTTGTCCGAACTCGCCTTATCCGCCTCTCGCCCATGTATCTCCTTGGTTCGGCGATTGGCTTGACTTCGACGGTCTGGGTATCTCTGGCACTCGACCTCAATTCATGGAGATCAATCGTCATCGTCGGACTGTTTGCTATCGGACTCGTGCCATATTTCGGATCGCTTGCTGTTCGCGACTCCCTTGAAGGGCACTCCGGTTTGGTTTTTCCGTTGAATGGTCCGGCTTGGTCGTTGTTTTTCGAAGTATTTGTTAACATCGTCTATGCGCAACTCAGGCTCTCGGTGGCGTGGGTGCTCGTTGTTGTCGTGTTGTCCTATGCGTGGCTAGTCGCATCAACGTACGCCTTTGGCGGGCCTACTGGGTTTCATGCTCAGAATTTCGTCGGCGGGTTCCCGCGCGTGTTCTTTTCATTCTATGCCGGCACTCTTCTCCATCAGCTATGGCGACGGAAACCGTCGAAGCGTCTAAATCTCGGTCCACTATTTCCGTGTTTCTGTATCGTCGCAATTTGCGCCGCCCCAAAGGGCGTGGGCACATTTTTGCTTATGATACTGTTTGCATGTCCATTAATCGTCGGGCTGTCAATGACAAATCCCAGAAGCCCCTTCTTGTCGAGAGTATTCGCGTTTCTTGGTGAGATATCGTATCCGCTCTATGCAATCCATTTCCCAATGCACACGATGGCCCAATTCGCATATGAGCAAGCGATAGGGCGGAACGAAGTGATGCCGATACCGTTGCTGGTCTGTGTCGCGATGCTGGCGATCTTTGC
>JAEUKZ010000383.1 GCA_016793045.1 Alphaproteobacteria bacterium | reverse complement strand
ACAGCGCGGACACGCGCGCGCTCGGGCTCGCCGTCGGGTGGGTCGAGGTCGAGCCGGCCGGCGTCGGGTGACGACGATCTCAGCGCCGCCCAACCGCTTCACCGCGGCGTCGGCGGCCGATAAAGTCGGCGGGAGCGCGCGTCGCCGCCGGCCGGCGCGCCGCAGCCAGGAGGGCCGATGGACGTCCACCACGACCGCGCCGCGGGCCGCATCGTCGTCCGCCGGCCGCGCCACTGGATCGGCTGGGTCTTCGCTGCCGCCGGCGTGCTGATGGCCCCGGCGACGATGTGGGCGACCGGCATCGCCGCCTCCGGCCGCACCGCGCTCGCGCTCTCCGGCGCGTTGCTCGCCGCCTGCCTCTTCGGCGCCGCCGTGATGGCGCTGACCGAGATCACCGCCGCCTTCGACGGCGGCACGCGCAGCCTCACGATCCGCCGCGACCGCATGCTGCATGCGAGCACGCGCAGCATTCCCTTCGCCGACATCGAGGAGGTGACGGCGACGCGCCACTGGTGGCCGGACGGCAACGAGTATCGCTTCACGATCGCGCTCGCGCGCGGCCGCAACGTGCGGCTGCGCTTCGATGCCGACGACGAATCCCTGATGCGCAGCGTCGCGGCCGAGATCAATCGCCTGGCGCGGCGCTGAGTCGCGGTCAGCCGCCCTTGCCGGCGTGGCCGGTGCGGCGATAGGCCTGCGCCGGATAGACGCCGAGGATCTTGAGCTCGCGCGAGAAGAACTTGAGCTCGTCGAGCGCGCGCGCGAGCGCGGGGTCGCTCGGATGGCCCTCGACGTCGGCGTAGAACTGCGCCGCCTCGAAGGAGCCCTCGGCGATGTAGCTTTCCAGCTTCGTCATGTTGACGCCGTTGGTCGCGAAGCCGCCGAGCGCCTTGTAGAGCGCCGCCGGCAGGTTGGCGACGCGGAAGAAGAACGTCGTCATGACCGGCCCGCGCTTCGAACCCGGGTCGATCGCGTGGCGCGACAGGATGACGAAGCGCGTGGTGTTGTGCTCCTCGTCCTCGATGTCGCGCCTGAGCGAGACGAGGCCGTAGATCTGCCCGGCGAGCGAGGACGCGATGGCGGCGCGCGTCTTGTCGCCGGCAGCGGAAATCTCGGCGGCGCTGCCGGCGGTGTCGGTGCCGACGACGCGCTTGAGTCCGAGCTTGCGCGTGGTGCGCCGGCACTGGTCGAGCGCCTGGACGTGGCTCTGCACCGTCTTGAGCGTCTTGAGCGTGGCGCCCTTCACCGCGAGCAGGTGATGGTTCACGCGCTGGAAATGCTCGCCGATGATGTGCAGGCCCGAATGCGGCAGCATGTGGTGCACGTCGGCGACGCGGCCGGCGACCGAGTTCTCGATCGGGATCATCGCCAGCTCGGTCTTGCCGTTGCGCACCGCGGCGAACGCGTCCTCGAAGGTCGCGCAGGGCAGCGTCTCGTAGTGCGGGCAGGCGTTGCGGCAGGCGAGATCGGAATAGGCGCCGGGCAGGCCCTGAAAGGCGATGCGCCCGCGCGCGCTGCGAGATGTCGGCATGGTCGGCTTCGTTATCCGGAGAGGATCGCGCGTGCGCGCGCGAGGTCGTCGGGAGTATCGATTCCGAGCGGAACGGTGTCAACGCGCGCCACGTCGATGCGCATGCCGTTCTCGAGCGCGCGCAGCTGCTCGAGGCTCTCGCGCCGCTCGAGGATGCCCGGCGGCAGGGCGACGAAGCGCGCCAGCGCCGCGCGGCGGTAGGCATAGAGGCCGATGTGGTGGTAGTGCGGGCCCTCGCGCGCCGGAATCGTCGCGCGCGAGAAATAGAGCGCGCGGCCGATCGGCTCGCCGCCCGGCCCGACGCGGTCGAAGCCGACCGCGATCTTGACGACGTGCGGCGCGGTGCGTTCCTCGTCGCGGACGATCTCGGCGGTGAGCGTGCCGATGTCGCAGCCGGGCTCGATCGCCAGCGGCGCCAGCGCCGCCCGCACGCTTTTGGGGTCGAGCGTCGGCAGATCGCCCTGGACGTTGACGATCACGTCGTGGCGCCCGTCCGGGTCGGCCCGCAGCACCGCCTCCCAGATGCGGTCGGAGCCGGTGGGGTGCTTGGGGTCGGTGAGCACCGCGTCGCCGCCAGCCTGCCTGATCACGTCGACGATCGCCTGGTCGCCGGCCGCGACCAGGACCGGGCCGATATCCGCTTCGCGCGCGCGCCGCCAGACATGGACGATCATCGGCACGCCGGCGATGTCGGCGAGCGGCTTGTTCGGCAGCCGCGTGGCGGCGAGTCGCGAGGGGATGAGGACGAACGGGCGCATCGCCTGGGCTCCGGAGCATCTGTGCTGCGGCATTCGGTCGCGGCCGAGGCGTCGTCGCGGCGCCCGCGAACTCATGCTATCTCATTGCGGCGCCGGTTATATCGGCTTCGCCCGGGGACGGCCAGGGCCACGCGCGCCGTCGCCTTGACGCGCCGGCGGGGTGGCCGGAATTGCCGTTGAACCCGTGGCGCCGGCGCGGATAGAGTGACGCCGCCCGCCGCCCTTCGGGCGGCCGATGAGGTTTTGCGACCATGGATTCGTACGAACTGAACAAGATCGCGGCGGCCGTCATCGGCGCCATGCTGGTGACGATGGTGATCAGCATCCTCGGCGGGGCGCTCGTCTCGCCGCGCCGGCTTGCGGAGCCCGCCTACCAGATCGCCGCCGCGCCGGCCGCCCCGGCGGCGCAGGCCGCCGCGCCCGCCCAGCTCGACCCGATCGGTCCGCTGCTCGCCGCCGCCAATGCCGAGGCCGGCGCCGGCCTGTCGCGCCAGTGCGCGAGCTGCCACACGTTCAACCAGGGCGGGCGCAACGGCGTCGGCCCCAATCTCTACGGCGTCGTCGGCGGCCCGCGCGCGCACGCCGAAGGCTTCAACTACTCGAACGCGATGAAGGAAGCGGCCCAGCGCCCCGGCGACGAAGGCAAGTGGAACTACGAGGCGCTGAACCGCTACCTCGCCAATCCGCAGGCCGAAGTCCGCGGCACCCGCATGGCCTTCGCCGGCCTGCGCCGCGCCGAGGACCGCGCCAACCTGATCGCGTGGCTGCGCACCCAGAGCGCCAACCCGCCGCCGCTGCCCTGATCGCTGCGGCGGATCGGGTTCCGCCGGCCGGCACTGCGCGGCCCCCGCGAGGCGGGCCGGCGGTTACAGTGCGTTAACCTTCGCGGTCTAAGGTAGCTGGACTGGAGCTCCCTGAGAATCGCGAGGGGCGATCGATGAATTTCATGGCCGTGAATACGGGACAGCGCGGCCCGGCGCCTGGGAACAGCACGGGAACGAACGGCCTCGAACGCCGGACCTCCCGGCTGGCCTATGCGTATTGGTTCCAGATGGCCGCAGGACGGCGCTTTCCGTCGCTCGACGATCTCGACCTCGAGGCCGCAGGCGACCTCCGCGAGACCTTCTTCTTCCTGACCGCGGGCCGCGACGCCGCCAGCTGCACGGTGCTCGACTGCGGCCCGGTGCTGATCGACGCCCTCGGCCACGACCCGACCCGCATGACCATGGGCGACATCGCCCCGCCGGCGGTGCGCCGGCGCATGCTCGAGGCGCTGCAGTACGTCATCGACATCGGCAACCCGATGGAAGACCAGGGCGCGTTCACCCGCGGCGGCAAGGAAGCGCTCTACCGCGTCGTCTTCCTGCCGCTCGCCGAAGACCATTCGAGCGTCAGCCACATCCTCGGCGCCTTCAGCTTCCGCCTGAGCATCGGCGTCTGAGGCGGACCGGCCATGCCCGAAGCCGCCGCCCCCTCGCTCGACCGCGTCGACGGCGTCGAGCGGCGCGTCTGCTCCCGCGCCCTCGCGGCGTGGCGCGCGCTGGCCGCGCCGCGGCGCTTCCCCGCCGGCGCGCAGATCGATGCGCTGGAGCCGACCGATCTCAAGGACCACTTCTTCGTCCTCAGCGTTCCCGGCGATTCGGCGCGCTCGACCTGCGTCAGCGCGGGCACGGTGATGCAGCGCGCGATCGGCCGCGACCCGACCGGCCGCGCGCTCAGCGAACTGCTGCCGCCGCCGATCGGCCAGAAGCTGCTCGGCGCGCTGCGCGACGCGGTCGCGACCGGCGCTCCGGTTGCGGACAGCGGCCGCTGGGCGCGGCCCGACGGCAGCGACGTCGTCTACCGTGCCGTGCTGATGCCGCTCTCCGACGACCAGCGCACGATCGACGCCGTTCTCGGCGCGATCAACTTTCGCACCATCACGTACAACTGACCGCGCGCCGCGGGATCGCGCCGCGCGACCGCCCTTTCCCCTGCGTGTCCGAGCCGCCATAGTGCCGGCCGATGAACGACCGCACTCTCGATTCGCTGACGGCGCTCGCCGTTCGCCTCGCCGATGCCGCCGCCCCGGTGGCACTGCGCTATTTCCGCACTCCCGTCGCCGTCGATGCCAAGGCCGATGCTTCGCCGGTCACCATCGCGGATCGCGAATGCGAGGCGGCGATGCGCGCGATTCTTGCGGCCGAGGTGCCGGCGCACGGCATCTACGGCGAGGAGCACGGGCAGGAGCGGCTCGACGCGAGCCACGTCTGGGTGCTCGACCCGATCGACGGCACGCGCGCCTTCATCACCGGCCGCCCGCTCTTCGGCACGCTGATCGGGCTGTGGCGCGACGGCAAGGCGGCGATCGGCATCGTCGACTGCCCGGCGCTCGGCGAGCGCTGGATCGGCGTCGCCGGCCGGCCGACGCTCCGCATCGCGGCGGGCGCATCGCAGGTCGCCAAGGTGCGCCCCTGCCCGGCGGTCGAGCAGGCGATGCTCGGCAGCTGCACGCCCTACATGTTCAGCGGCCGCGATTCGATCGCCTTCGACAAGCTCGTGCGCACCTCGCGCTCGGCGATCTTCGGCGGCGACTGCTACAGCTACGCCCAGCTCGCGAGCGGCTTCATGGACCTCGTCGTCGAGGGCAGCCTCAAGCCCTACGACTACGTCGCGCTCGTGCCCATGGTCGAGGGGGCGGGCGGCGTGTGCACGGACTGGCAGGGCCGGCCGCTCGATCTCGGCTCGGACGGCCGCGTCATCGCCGCCGGCGACCGCCGCACCCACGCGGCGGCGATGGCGATCCTCGCCGGCTGACCGGACGCCGGGTTCCCGCGCAAGCGGGAACGTGATCCCAAGTCCCTTGCCGGCTTGCCGCCGAGCCCGCACAATCGCGCGTTCGCAGGGAAACCGCGCCCGCTTGAGGAGTCCATGATGCGCTTGCGTTTGGCCGCGTTGGCAGCCCCGGTGCTCGCCCTCCTGTCCGCCCCGGCCCACGCGCAGACTCCCGCGGCACCTGCCCCCGCCCCTGCCGCCGCGCCCGCGGTGCGCACGACGACGAGCTACGCGCTCGCCATGCACGGCGACGTCAAGTACCCGGCGAACTTCCGCCACTTCGAGTACGCGGATCCCAATGCGCGCCGCGGCGGCGACGTCCGCTTCGCCGCGATCGGCAGCTTCGACAGCTTCAACCCCTTCATCCTTCGCGCGACCGCGGCGGCCGGCATCGGCCTCACCGTCGACACGCTCACCGTCGCCTCGCTCGACGAGCCGTTCACCGAGTACTGCCTGATCTGCGAGACGATGGAGGTGCCGGAGGACCGCTCCTGGATCACCTTCAACCTGCGCGCCGACGCGCGCTTCCACGACGGCACGCCGATCACCGTCGACGACGTGATCTGGACCTTCGAGACCTTCAAGACGCGCGCGCATCCGTTCTATCGCGCCTACTACGCCGACGTCGAACGCGCCGAGCGCGTCGGCGAGCGCAGCGTGCGCTTCGTCTTCAAGAGCGGGGAGAACCGCGAGCTGCCGCTGATCATCGGCCAGCTGCCGGTGCTGCCGCGCGCCTACTGGCAGAACCGCACCTTCGACCGGCCGACGCTCGACGTTCCGCTCGGCAGCGGACCCTACCGCGTCGAAAGCTTCGAGGCGGGGCGCTACATCGTCTACCGCCGCGTCGCCGACTACTGGGCGGCCAACCATCCCACGCGCGTCGGCCACAACAATTTCGACACGATGCGCTACGACTACTACCGCGACGCCACGATCGCGCGCGAAGCCTTCAAGGCCGGCTCCTACGACATCCGGCCGGAGAACCAGGCGCTCGCCTGGGCGACCGGCTATCAGGGTCCCGCGCTCACCCAGGGCCTGATCAAGATGGACGAGATCCCGGTGCAGCGCGTCGCCGGCATGCAGGGGTGGTCGATGAACCTGCGCCGTCCGCAGTTCCAGGACCGCCGGGTGCGCCTCGCGCTCTCCTACGCCTACGATTTCGAGACCGCCAACCGCACGCTGTTCGTCGGCGCCTACACGCGCACGCGCAGCTATTTCGACAATTCGGAGCTCGCCGCGCGCGGCCTGCCGGGGCCGGAGGAGCTGCGCGTGCTCGAGCCGCTGCGCGGCCGCATCCCCGAGGAGGTGTTCACCACCGAGTTCCAGCCGCCGCGCACGCCCGGCACCGGCATCGAGGGCTGGCGCGACAACCGCCGCATCGCCACGCGGCTGCTCGCCGAGGCCGGCTGGCGCATCCAGAACCAGCGTCTCGTCAACGCCCAGGGTCAGGAGCTGAGCTTCGAGATCCTGCTCAACAACCCGCAGTTCGAGCGCATCGCGCTGCCCTATGTCGAGAACCTGCGCGTGCTCGGAATCAACGCGCGGGTCCGTACCGTCGATCCCGCGCAGTACGAGCGGCGGACCGAGGAGTTCGACTTCGACATGGTCGTCGGCCTCTACGGCCAGAGCGAATCGCCCGGCAACGAGCAGCGCGACTACTGGAGCAGCGCCGCCGCGCGCATCACCGGCGGCCGCAACGAGATGGGCATCCAGGACCCCGCGATCGACCAGCTCGTCGACCTGCTGATCGCCGCGCCCGACCGCGCGGAGCTGGTCGTGCGCACCCGCGCGCTCGACCGGGTTCTCCAGTGGGGCCACTATCTGGTGCCGCATTGGCACCTGCCGGCGGACCGTGTCGCCTACTGGGACCGCTTCGGCCGGCCGGCGGTGACGCCGCGGCGCGTCGGCTACGCCGTCGCGCTGTGGTGGGTCGACCCGGTGCGCGACGCGGCGCTGCGCCAGCGGCGCGGGCAGTGAGATCGCGCATGCGCAGGCCGGCCGTCTGACGGCGCGATGCTCGCCTACACGATCCGCCGCCTGCTGCTGATCATCCCGACGCTGCTCGGGATCATGGTCGTCAACTTCTTCATCGTGCAGGTCGCGCCGGGCGGACCGATCGACGTCGTCGTCGCGCAGATGCGCGGCCGCTCGGCCGATCCCACCGCGCGCGTCACCGGCCAGGGCGGCGAGACCGGGCGCCAGCAGTCCTCCGGCGTCCAGTCCGGCAGCAACCAGGAGAACCGCTCGCGCGCCTCCCAGGGCATCGACCCGCGACTGCTCGAGGATCTGCGCCGCCAGTTCGGCTTCGACAAGCCGCTGCACGAACGCTTTCTGCTGATGATGGGGCAGTACATCCGCTTCGACTTCGGCGAGAGCTTCTTCCGCGGGCGGAGCGTCGTCGAGCTGGTGGTCGAGAAGATGCCGGTGTCGATCTCGCTCGGCCTGTCGACGACGCTGATCATCTACCTGATCTCGATCCCGCTCGGCATCCGCAAGGCGGTGCGCGACGGCTCGCCCTTCGACGTGTGGACGAGCGGCGCCATCATCATCGGCTACGCCATCCCCTCCTATCTCTTCGCGGTGCTGCTGATCGTCTTCTTCGCCGGCGGCAGCTTCGTCCAGATCTTCCCGCTGCGCGGCCTGACCTCCGACAACTACGCCCAGATGACCGCGCTGCAGCAGATCGTCGACCGGATCTGGCACCTCATCCTGCCGGTCACCGCGATGGTGATCGGCGGCTTCGCCAGCCTGACCATGCTCACCAAGAACTCGTTCCTCGACGAGATCAACAAGCAGTACGTCGTCACCGCGCGCTCCAAGGGCCTCAGCGAACGCCGCGTGTTCTACGGCCACATCTTCCGCAACGCGATGCTGCTGGTGATCGCCGGCTTCCCGGGCGCCTTCGTCGCCATCCTGTTCTCGAGCTCGCTGATGATCGAGATCATCTTCTCGCTCGACGGGCTCGGCCTGCTGGGCTTCGAGGCGGCGATCAACCGCGACTATCCGGTGATGTTCGCGACGCTCTATTTCTTCACGCTGCTCGGCCTGGTGATGACGATCATCCGCGATCTCACCTACCAGTTCGTCGACCCGCGCATCGACTTCGAGGGCCGCGCGTGAGCGCCGCCCAAGCTGCGCAGACCGCCGAAGCGGCGCCGCGCGCGCGCCTGTCGCCGCTCAACCGGCGCCGGCTCGCGATCTTCAAGAGCCACCGCCGCGGGCTGTGGTCGCTGTGGATCTTCGTCGTGCTGTTCGTGCTGACGCTGTTCGCGGAGCTCATCGCCAACGACAAGCCGATCCTGGTGCGCTACGACGGCGCCTTCTACGTGCCGGTGCTGGTCTCCTATCCGGAGACGGCCTTCGGCGGCGAGTTCGAGACCGAGGCGGTCTACACCGACCCCGAGCTGGTGCGGCTGATCGAGGAGAAGGGCTGGATGATCTGGCCGCCGATCCCCTTCGGCAACCGCACCGTCGACGGCACGCTCGACGCCTTTCCCGCACCGCCCTCCGCACGGCACTGGCTCGGCACCGACGACCAGGGCCGCGACGTCGTCGCGCGGGTGATCTACGGCTACCGCATCTCGGTGCTGTTCGGCCTCGTGCTCACCGTCCTGTCGTCGATCGTCGGCATCGTCGCCGGCGCGGTGCAAGGCTATTTCGGCGGCTGGATCGATCTCGGCCTGCAGCGCTTCATCGAGATCTGGGGCGGCCTGCCCCAGCTCTACCTGCTCATCATCCTCGCCGCGGTGGTCGAGCCGAATTTCTGGTGGCTGCTCGGCCTCCTGCTGCTGTTCGCCTGGATGGGGCTGGTCGACGTCGTGCGCGCCGAATTCCTGCGCGGCCGCAATTTCGACTACGTGCGCGCCGCGCGCGCGCTCGGCGCCACCGATGCGCGCATCATGTTCGCGCACATCCTGCCCAACGCGATGGTGGCGACGCTCACCTTCCTGCCCTTCATCCTCAACGGCTCGATCCTGTCGCTGACCTCGCTCGACTTCCTCGGCTTCGGCCTTCCTCCCGGTTCGCCGTCGCTGGGGGACCTGCTCGCCCAGGGCAAGAACAACCTCCAGGCGCCCTGGCTCGCCATCACCGCCTTCGTCGTGCTTGCCATGCTGCTGTCGCTCGTGGTCTTCATTGACGAGGCTTTCCGCGACGCTTTCGATCCCCGCAAGACATTTCGATGAACGAAACCGCCACGCCCCTCCTCGACGTCCGCAACCTTTCGGTCGAATTCTCGCTCGGCGGCGGGCGGCGCTTCGCCGCGGTCGACGACGTGTCGTTCAGCGTCGCCAAGGGCGAGACCCTGGCGCTGGTCGGCGAATCGGGCTCCGGCAAGTCGGTGTCGGCGCTGTCGATCCTGCAGCTCCTGCCCTATCCGGTGGCGCGCCACCCCGCCGGCAGCTCGATCACCTTCGCGGGCGAGGAGCTCGTGGGCGCGCCCGAGCACCGGCTGCGCCAGGTCCGCGGCAACCGCATCGCGATGGTCTTCCAGGAGCCGATGACCTCGCTCAACCCGCTGCACACGATCGAGAAGCAGATCGGCGAGACGCTGCTGATCCACAAGGGCATGACCGGCGCCGCCGCGCGCGCGCGCATCATCGAGCTCCTGCGCCTGGTCGGCCTCGGCGCCCAGGCGGAGAAGCGCCTCGACGCCTATCCCCACCAGCTCTCGGGCGGCCAGCGCCAGCGCGTGATGATCGCGATGGCGCTCGCCAACGAACCCGACCTGCTGATCGCCGACGAGCCGACGACGGCGGTCGACGTCACCATCCAGGCGCAGCTCCTGCGCCTGCTCAAGGACCTGCAGACGCGCTTCGGCATGGCGATGCTGTTCATCACGCACGACCTCAACGTCGTGCGCAAGATCGCCGACCGCGTCTGCGTGATGCGCAACGGCAAGATCGTCGAGGCCGGCGACGTCAAGACGGTCTTCGCCAATCCGCAGCACGAATACACCAGGCACCTGATCGCCGCCGAGCCCAAGGGCCGCCCGCCCAAGCGCACCGACCAGCCCCAGGCGGTCATGGAGGCGAACGACATCAAGGTGTGGTTCCCGATCAAGGCCGGCGTGTTCCGCCGCACGGTCGGCCACGTCAAGGCGGTCGACGGCGTGTCGCTGGCGCTCAAGGCCGGGCGCACGCTCGGCGTCGTCGGCGAATCGGGCTCGGGCAAGACGACGCTCGGCCTCGCGCTGCTGCGGCTCGAGCATTCCGAAGGCCAGATCCTGTTCAAGGGCCAGGACATCAGGGCGCTGCGCGCGGGCGAGCTCCGGCCGCTGCGCCGCGAGATGCAGATCGTCTTTCAGGACCCGTTCGGCAGCCTCAGCCCGCGCCTTTCGGTGGGGGAGATCATCGCCGAGGGCCTCAAGATCCACCGGATCGGCGCCGACGCGGCGGAACGCGACGCGATGATCGTCGACGCGCTCAACGAGGTGCGGCTCGATCCCGAGACGCGCCACCGCTACCCGCACGAATTCTCCGGCGGCCAGCGCCAGCGCATCGCGATCGCGCGGGCGCTCGTGCTCAAGCCGAGCTTCCTCGTCCTCGACGAGCCGACCTCGGCGCTCGACATGTCGGTGCAGGCGCAGATCGTCGAGCTGATGCGCGAGCTGCAGGCCAAGCACGGCCTCGCCTACCTGTTCATCAGCCACGACCTGCGCGTGGTGCGCGCCCTCGCCGACGAGGTGCTGGTGCTCAAGGACGGCCACGTCGTCGAGCACGGGCCCGCCGACGCGATCTTCGAGGCGCCGCAGCAGGACTACACCAAGGCCCTGATGGCCGCCGCCTTCGCCCTCGAAGCGGTGGAGACGGGCGCGGTGCGGACGTGAGCGCACGCGTCCACCTCTTCCCCCTCCCCCACGCTTCGCGTGGGGGAGGGTGGGGTGGGGGTGTTTCCACCACAAGGCTTTCTCGCGGCTGGCACCCCCTCCCACCGGCGGATCGCTGCGATCCGCCGTACCTCCCCCGTGCGTCCGCACGGGGGAGGGGGTAGGACCGCCGCCATGGCCCTCCTCTTCTCCTCGCAAGCCGACGATCCGGTCGCCTGGACCGCGATGCTCAGGACGGCGTATCCCGACCTCGACATCCGCATCTGGCCCGAGGTCGGCGCCGTCGCCGACATCGACGTGGCGCTGGTGTGGAAGTATCCGCCCGGCGATCTCGCGCGCTATCCCAACCTCAAGCTGGTGTGCTCGCTCGGCGCCGGCGTCGACCATCTGCTCGACGATCCGAAATTCCCCGACGTCGCGCTGGTGCGCATCGTCGATCCGGCGATGACCGCGGGCATGACCGAGTTCGTCTGCGCCGCGGTGCTGCGCCATCACTGCCAGTTCCCCGAATTCGCGCAGTACCAGCGCGAGCGGCGCTGGATGCGCCAGAACCGGCCGCCGGCGCGCGAGCGCGTCGTCGGCATCCTCGGCATGGGCGAGCTCGGCCGCGACGCCGCGACGATGCTCCAGGCGCTCGGCTTCACCGTCATCGGCTGGGCGCGCACGGAGCGCAAGCTCGCCGGCGTCGACACCTTTGGCGGCGCCGCCGGCCTGCCCGCCTTCCTCGCGCGCGCGCAGATCCTGGTCTGCCTGCTGCCGCTCACCCCGGCGACGCGCGGCATCCTCAACTCGGCGCTGTTCGCGCAGCTTCCCCGGGGCGCCGCGCTGGTCAACGTCGCGCGCGGCGCGCATGTCGTCGACGGCGACCTGCTCGCGGCCCTCGATGCCGGCCAGCTTTCGGGCGCCACGCTCGACGTCTTCAGCCCGGAGCCGCTGCCCGCCGGCCACCCGTTCTGGAGCCACCCGAAGATCTTCGTGACCCCGCACGTCGCGAGCCTCACCAACCCCAGGACCGCGGCCGCGCAGATCATCGAGAACATCCGCCGCTTCCGCGCCGGCGAGAAGCTGCTCAACCAGGTCGACCGCGCGCTCGGGTATTGACCGCCGCCGCCCGCGCGCGCATTGCCAAGCCGGCCGGCGTGCCGCACTGTCCGCCGGGGGACCCGTCATCCGGTGGATGTCGGTGGAGGTGCGGTCGGCGCCGGGGCTCAGCCTTGCACATCGCGGTCGTCATCCATCGCCTCGACAATTTCGCCGGCATGCCCTACGGCATCCGCGCGATCGCCGCGGCGTGGCGCGATCTCGGCCACACGGTCACGATCACCGCCGATCCGCACGCGGCACTCGCGGCCGACGCGGTGCTGCCGCATATCGACCTCACCGCCGTGCCGCCGGCGATCCGCCGCGTGCTCGACCGCCACGGGCTGGTGCTCAACCGCGGCCTGTGGGACATCGCGAAGCGCGCCTGGAGCGCCAACCTGGTGCGGCGCGACGATCCGTGGCCCGGCCCGGTGATCGTCAAGACCGACCTCAACTGCGGCGGCATTCCCGAGCGCATCCACTTCGCGCAGCGCGCCCGGCTGGTGCGGCTGTGGCGGGCGGTCGCGCTGCATCTGCCCGGCGGCGACCGGCGCTGGGCGGCCGATCTCGGCCCGTACCGGGTCTACGATCGCATCGCCGACGTGCCTGATGCGGCGTGGCGCAGCCGCGCGCTGGTGGTCGAGCGCTTCCTGCC
>JAEUKZ010000370.1 GCA_016793045.1 Alphaproteobacteria bacterium | reverse complement strand
GCCGAGCGCCCGAAGGCGAACCCGACGGTGAAGCCGCATGCCGCACCGATCGCGAAGCCGACGGCCGTCGCGTAGAAGGTGTACGAGGCGTGCGTCAGCAGCATCCCGCGCTCGATCCATTGAACCAGCTTGGCGAACACCGCGCCGGGGGAGCTGATGAAGAACGGGTCGATGAGCCAGTTCGAGGCGACCTCCCAGCCGAGGACCAGCGCGACGCCGACACCGAACTGGGCGAGGCGGATCGCGAGCCGTCGCCGACCAGCGGCGGCGTCCACGGCCGCTTCCCCGGCATCAAGGGGCAAGGCGCCTTCGCCGGTGTCGATGCTGCCGGCCTTCACAGCGCCTCTCCCTTGCGGATCTCGGGCGCCAACATTGACCAGAGTTCCTCGTAGAGCTCCTGGAAGCGGCGTTCGAAGCGGACCGTGAACATGTCGCGCGGCCGCGGCAGGTCGATGTCGCGCATCGCCTTGATACGGCCCGGGCGGCCGGAAAAGACGATCACCTTGTCCGCGAGCGCAATCGCCTCGGCGAGATCGTGGGTGACGAACGCGACCGTCTTGCCGGTCCGGTCGCGGATGTTCGCCAGCTCCTGCTGCATCACCAGCTTGAGCTGCGCATCGAGTGCACCGAAGGGCTCGTCCATCAGAAGCGTGCCTGGGTCGTAGGCGAGCAGCTGGGCGAGTGCAACGCGCTTGCGCATGCCGCCGGACAGCTCGATTGGAAAGGCGCGTGCGAATCCGGCAAGATTCACCGTCTCCAGGAGCTCGCTCGCGCGGGCCCGCGCGGCCGTGCGATCCATGCCGTGCAGCTCGAGCGGAAGCGTGACGTTGGCCTCCGCGGTCCGCCACGGCAGAAGCGAGTCGGTCTGGGTCATGTAGCCGACGTGGCGATTGACCCCGGCGACCGCCCGCCCGTCATGGCGGATTGACCCCGTCGTCGGCGAATCGATGCCTGCAATCATGTTGAGCAGAGTGGATTTGCCGCAGCCCGACGGGCCCACGAAAGCGACGAACGCCCCGGCCTCGACCTCGAGCGACACGTCATCGAGCGCTACGACCGTGCGACCACGCGCCTGGAATCGCTTGCCGACGTGTTCGATCGCGATCATCGCGGCCACGGCGACCTGCGCCTAGAGCGAACGCATCGCCTCGTTCGCCAAGCGCATGTCATAGGCCTGCGCGTAGGCGAAGCTCGGCGGCACGCCCGGCTGGCCGAGCGCCTTCAGCTCGGCGTCGAGGAAGCCGACATTGAGCCGGAAGTGCTGCTCGTTCACGCGCGGGTCGGGCATGTAGATGTGCCCGTCCGCGGCATATGATGCCTCGAACAGCGCCGGATCCATGTCGCTGAAGAACCCGCGAGCCCATGTCTTGAACGCGTCGGGATTAGCGGCGATGTCGCGCTGCGCCGCGGCGAGCGCACGGCAGTAGGCGGTCAGCTGCGCCGCGCGTTCGGTGATCGAGCGTTCATTCACCGAGACTGCGATGTAGAGGTAGTCCGCGAGTTCCGGCGGAGGATTTCGCGACATGTTGAAGAGGTAGGCGGCGCCGAAGCGGCCGACCGCCACGTCGGATGTCGGCGACGACAGGCAGAAGCCGTCGATCGCCTCGCGCTGGAAGGCGGCGAGCAGCGCCGGCCCGCCGCCCTGGACGGTGACGAGCTCGACGTCGCGATCTGGATTCATGTTGGCGCGCGCAAGGAACCAGCGGATCAACGAATCGGGCGCGGCGCCCGGTCCCGTGGTGCCGAGCTTGAGCCCGCGCAGCGCCGCGATCTTACGATCGACCGGCGACGCCTCGGTCACGCCGACGCGATCGAGGATCGACTTGCGCACGACGATGTGGCTCGCGTACTTGTTGACCATCCCGGCGATCATCTTGAGCGGACGGTTCTGCATCTGGACGCGCATCGTCTGGGTCGGCGCGCCGAGCACGATCTCGGCGGCGTTGCTGATCAGCGCATCGACGTTGACGCCGCGCCCGCTCGACGTGCTCTCGACGACGACGCCGTAACGCTGGAACAGTCCGGCGCCGTGGGCGAAGTCCTCGACCGCCCAAAGCCACGACTTCGCCGTCGAGCGGACGGAGCGAAGCGGGCCGGGCGTCTGCGCGATGGCCGGTGCGGCCAGCGCGGCGGCGGTCGCGGCGGCACCAACGAGAAGCGAGCGGCGGGTCGGCGTGATCATGGCTTCCTCCCTTGCCTCGAATTTTCTTCAGCGCAGCGCGGCGGTGAACTCCGCGCATGTGCCCGTGTAGACGATGCTCGACAGCTCGGCGACCGTCGCGTCGTGAATCCGCGGGTCGAAGGCGGCGCAGCCGTCGGTCAGCAGGATCACGCGGAAGTCGCGCACGTGCGCGTCGCGCAAGGTCGATGCGACGCCGCCGTTGGTGACGATGCCGCAGATTGCGAGCATCTCGATGCCGGCCTTGCGCAGCACGAATTCGAGCCGGCTCATGTAGAACGCCGAGTATGCGACCTTCTCGACCTTGGCGTCGATCGGCTCGAGGTCCGCCAGCACGTCGTGGCCCCACGAGCCAGGTGCGAAATCGCCCTTTCGCAGGAACGGCCGCAGCTTGCGCAGATGCGGCGAGATCATGGGTTCGCCGCCCTTGCCGGGCACGAGCGTGAAGTGCGTCGAGACGATCCAGCCGCCGGCTCGACGCAGCGCGTCGGCCGCGGGCTTGACGCGAGCCGGCACTGCGGCAACAGCGGCGCTCACGGCTCCGCCCCGCGCATAGGCACCCTCGGGATGCATGAAGTCGTTCTGCAAATCGCAGATGAGCAGCGCGGTCGTCGCCGGATCGATGGCCGGAAGCGCCATTATTCTCTCCGCCTCAGCACGAGATTGCCGAGATCGTCGACCGTGCCGGTGAGGTCGGGATCGATCCAGGTCGTCGCGTCCGGCTGTTCGAGGATCGCTGGCCCGGTCACGACCACCCCGCATGGCAGCGCGAGCCGATCGTAGATCGCGGTGTCGTGCCAGCGGCCGTCGAACCAGACTTGGCGGGAGCCGGTGCGGGCTGCCTCGATCGCGCCGCCGGCGGGGCGCAGCACGGCGAGGTCGAGCTTCGGCCGCGCGCCGATGACCGCCGCCCGCAGCGTCAGCACGCGCACCGGGATGGCCTCGAGAATTCGGCCGAAATTGGCCCGATAGGCCGCCTCGAACGCGGCCATGATCGCATGCTCGCTGAGCATGCCGTCCGCAGGCACCGCGACCGGCACCGGGACGGTGTGCGTCTGACCGATATAGGACATGTCGAGCTCGATTTCGCTGCGCACCGAGTCGAGCTGAACGCCGCTGGCCCCGAGCAGGTCCGTGCCTTCCTTCGTCACCGCCGCGATTCGCGCGGCCAGCGCGCCGAGATCGAGCCCGGCGAGCGGGCGGTTGACGGTATGGACGAAGTCGTGCCGCATGTCGGCGATAACGCAGCCGAGCGCGGAGGTGACACCGGGATAGCGCGGCACCAGGGTCGAAGCGAGGCCGGTCTCCTTCATCAGCGCGCCGGCGTGCAGCGCACCGGCGCCGCCGAACGGCATCAGCGCGAAGCGCTTGGGATCATGCCCGCGTTCGATCGAGACGAGACGGATCGCGCCGGCCATGCGTGAATTGGCGACGCGCACGATCGCCTCGGCGGCCGCCATGACGTCGAGCCCGAGCGGCTCGGCAACTGCGCGCGCGACTGCCGCTTTCGCGGCTTCGAGGTCGAGGCTCTTGAGCTTGCCGCCGATCGGCCGCGCCGCATTGATGCGCCCCAGGACGAGATTGGCATCGGTCACGGTCGGGCGCGTCTGGCCCTTGCCGTAGCACGCCGGTCCGGGGTCGGAACCGGCAGACTCGGGGCCGACCTGCAGCAGACCGCCGCGATCGACCCCGGCGATCGAACCGCCGCCGGCGCCGATCGTCGTGATTTCGATCATCGGCGTGCGCAGAGTCATGCCGAAATCGATCTTCGTCTCGGCGGCGAGCACCGACTTGCCGCCAGCGATCAGCGCGACGTCGAAGCTGGTGCCGCCCATGTCGCCGGTGATGATGTTGGGGAAGCCGGCCGTCGACGCGATATGCGCGGCGGCGATCACGCCGGCGGCGGGGCCGGACAACGCGGTGCGGATCGGCAGCCGCGCCGCGCCCTCGACCGACATCACGCCGCCGTTCGACTGCACGATCAGCAGCTGGCCGCGGCTACCGGCCTCGCCCAGGCGGCGATCGAGCGCCGCGAGGTAGGATGCGACGACCGGCTGGAGATAGGCGTTGAGCGTCGTCGTCGAGCTGCGCTCGAACTCGCGGATCTCCGGCAGAATGTCCGACGACGCGCTCACGTAGCGGTTCGGCCAGATCGCGCGCACGGCCTCGGCGGCGGCGCGTTCGTTTGCGGGATTGGCATAGGCATTGATGAACACGATGGCGACGGCATCGCAGCCTGCCTCGCGCAACGCCTTCGCCGCCGCGCGTACGGCGCCGAGATCGACCGCGGTGCGAACCGTTCCGTCGGCGAGCACGCGCTCGGGCACCTCGATGCGCAGGTCGCGCGGGATCACCGGGACGTACTCGCCCCACAGGCCCCAGGTCTGGCGGCGGTCGCGGCGGCGCATCTCGAGCGCGTCGCGGAAGCCCGCGGTGGTGATTAGGCCGGTCTTGGCGCCCTTGCGTTCGAGCAGCGCATTGGTGCCGACCGTCGTGCCGTGTACCACCGCGGCCAGCGCGGAGAAGTCGAGCCCGTCGCGGCGAAGTCCGTCGCCGACGCCGTCGAGAAAGCCGACCGACTGGTCCCCGCGCGTCGACGGCACCTTGTGCGTGCGCGCGATGCCGTTGGCCTCGTCGTAGAGGAAGATGTCGGTGAAGGTGCCGCCGACATCGACGCCGACGACGATGCGCGGGGGGGCGTTGCGGCTGCCGTCCGGCATCGCCTACTCCGCCGCCCGGCGCCGCAGCGACGCCGTTGCCGCATCGTCGACCGCGAAGTCCGCCCCCACGATGACGCCATAGTGCCGCCGCGCCGCCTCGGCGCTGATGTAGCCCAGCCGAACATCTCGCGCGACCCGGCCGGGATCGCGCTCCCACGCTGCGCCGTAGCCGCCGCCGCCCGGGGTTTCGAGCACCAGATGCTCCCCGCGCGTCAACTTCGCGCCAACATGCTTGGAAACCATCGGCGGGGTCATCGTCTTGCCATCGTGATACCAGGTGAATCGATTCATCGCGGCATCGCCGCCGCCGACGACACCGCGCGGCGGATGCTTGCCGCGTTCGCCGAACAGGAACACGTCGGCATTCTCTTCGAGCAGCTCGATGTCGTAGATCGCGCCGAGCCCGCCGCGATGGCGGCCGGCGCCGCCGCTGTCCGGCCGCAAGGCCCAGCGCCGGAACATGACCGGATAGGCCGATTCGAGAATTTCGATGGGTGGGATCGTCGCGGTCGAGATCGGGGCGTTGCCGTGGTTGAGGCCGTCGCCCTCGGGATTGCCGCCCAGACCGCCGCCGAAGAACGAGAACATCACCCAGCGGCGCCCGTCCTTGCGCCAGCCGGCGAGCGACAGCGCGTTGATGGTTCCATAGGCGCAGCCGTTGACGCGCTCCGGCGCCGCCTTGGCGAGCGCCTGGAAGACCACGTCGATCACGCGCAGGATCGTCTCGGTGTAGCCCGCTGTCGGCTTCGGCGCCGTGGCGGTGAGGATCGACGGTTCGGGCATCACGAACGAGATCGGTTCGAGGCAGCCGGCATTGGCCGGCACGTCCTGGAAGACGTGCTTGAGCGCCACATAGCAGCTCGCGACCGCGGTCGCGCGCGAGATGTTCACCGGGCCCTTGCACGGCGCCGCGCTGCGCGAGAAGTCGAGCGTCATCGTCTCGCCGGCGATGGTGAGGTCGAGCGCGATCTTGAGCGGCACGTCGTCGATGCCGTCGTTGTCGAGCCAGTCGTCGGCCGAATAGGTGCCGTCGGGAAGCTCGGCGATGTTGCTGCGCATCAGCTTGCCGGCGCGTGCCTTGAGTTCGGCCATGGCCTCGGCGACCGTGACCGCGCCGTACTCGTCGAGCAGGTCGTCCATCCGCCGGACACCAAGGTCGAGCGCATTGAGTTGGCCGTTGAGGTCGCCGTAGACCGAGAGCGGCAGGCGCGTATTGGCGCGCAGGATGTCGACGATGTCCTGCTGCAGCGCGCCGCCGCGTGCGACTTTGACCGGAGGGATCAGCGTCGCTTCCTGGAACACCTCGGTTGCGACCGGATTGTAGTTGCCGGGCACATTGCCGCCGACGTCGTGCCAGTGGCCGACCGACGCGAGCCAGCAGAACAGCTTGCCGTCGCGGAAATAGGGGCGGATCAGCTTGAAGTCGGAAACGTGGGTTCCGCCGTCATACGGGTCGTTGAACAGGTAGACGTCGCCGTCCTTGAGATCGCCATCGCGCTTCGCCTTGGCGATCACCGCGCGCGTCGCAAACGCCATCACGCCGACGAAGATCGGCAGTCCCGATTTGCCCTGGACCAGTGTATCGCCCGTCTCCGCCTCGTAGAGGCCGTGCGAGGCATCGTGCGCCTCGGCGATGATGGGATTGAAGGCGGAGCGGAACAGCGTCGCATCCATCTCGTCGGCGATCTGTTCGAGGCGTCCCTTGAGGACGGCAAGGGTGACGGGATCGATCATGTCGTGGTTCCACCGGCATCGTAGCGCTTGCCGCGCGCGAGAAAGTCTTCGGTTCCGAGCAGGCCGTTGAGGCCGCTGAAATCGAACATGCGGTCGCGCCACGGATCGGTGGTGCCGTGGGTCCGCAGCGATTCGTAGTAACCTGAAAGCGCGTGCGCGAGCGCACGCACCGTGCCGCCGGGAAAGATCACCAGCTTGAAGCCCAGGGCCTGCAGTTCGGCGGCGGGCAGGATCGGCGTCTTGCCGCCCTCGACCATGTTGGCCATCGCCGGAACCCGGCCGCGGAAGTGCGCGCCGATGCGCGTCAGCGCATCGCGCGACGGCGGTGCCTCGACGAAGACCATGTCTGCGCCGGCGGCCGCATAGGCATCGGCGCGGGCGAGTGCATGGTCGAGCCCCTCGACCGCGGCGGCGTCGGAGCGCGCGATGAGCAGCAGGCTTGGCGAGCGCCGGGCATCGAGCGCCGCCTTGATCTTGCCGACCATCTCGGCCGCCGAAATCAACGCCTTGTCGCGCAGGTGGCCGCAGCGCTTCGGAGTCACCTGATCTTCGAGCTGCAGGGCGGAGGCGCCGTTGGTTTCGAACGTCCGCACCGTTCGCGCGACGTTGAGCGCGTTGCCGAAGCCGGTGTCGATATCGACGATGATCGGCAGGGTTGCGCGCTCGCGAATCGCGGCGAGCTGGTCGGCAACTTCGCTCATGCCGATCAGCCCGATGTCGGGCATCGCATAGCGCGTATAGGCGAGACTTGCGCCCGACATGTAAGCGGCGGGGAAACCGGCACGCTCGACCAGCAGGGCGGTCAGCCCGTCGTAGATGCCGGGCGCGACGACGATATCGGGCCCGGCGAGGAGGTCGCGAAGCGTCGTGGTCATGGTGGATTCACGAAGCCGGCGACCACAGTTTGGTCGCGGGGCCCTGAACGCGGGCGAGTTTCATGCGGTACACGTAGCGGTCCGGGCGGTAGAGAATGACGATGTGTTCGACCGGCCGCCCGTTCTGGTCGAAGACCGTACGAGTGATCGAGAGCAGCGGCGAGCCCACCTGCACGTCGAGTGCGGGCGCGACCACGGGATCGGCGAGCGTGGCGCTGACCGTCTGCTCGGCACTGCCGATCAGCACGCCGGCGCGCTCGAGCAGCGCCAGCAGCGGCGCCTTCGCGAGATCGTTGCGCTGGTAGCTGCGGCCGAGATCGGCCGGGACGTAGCTGACGGTATGCGACAGCGGCACGCCGTCGAGGCGCCGCACGCGGACCGCGCGCTGGACCTCCGTTCCGCCGTCGAGCGCAAGCGCCGCACGGACGCCGTCGGGGGCGGCGACATAGTCGAAGGCGAGAATCTCGACGTTGGTCTCCAGCCCCATCATCAGCAGGTTCTCGATCAGGCCACTGAGATTGGCCTTGACCAGGCGGCTTTCGACCCGCTTGGCGACCGAGGTGCCGCGGCCGCGCCGGCGCTCGACCAGGCCTTCGGCCTTCAGTTCGTCGAGCGCCCGCTTGGCGGTGATCCGCGACACGCCGAATGTCCGCGCCAGATTGAATTCGGTCGGCAGCAAAGCCTCGTCGCCATAGGCGCCGGACAGGATCTGTTCGCGCAGCAGCACGTAGATCTGATGATAAAGCGGCGTCCGCAGGGCCGGATCGAGCGTCAGCTTGTCGCGCTTGGCTGGACGGGCCCGTGACGTCGTTTTCGGTCGAAGGCGCATGCCGATTTCACCGGAACAACCTAGTTGGCGTTTAGCATGGGCCGGACCAGAATGCTATAAAGATATATCATTTAGTCTCCCTGCTGATGCTAAGGGCTTGTCGCGCTTCAGGTCGCGAGGCCGACCAGAAAGCGCAGGCACACGGTCGCGAGGAAGAGGCCGAAGGCGATCTCGAGCGCCCGCTTCGGCAGGGCATGGGCGAGGTTCACCCCGAACCGGGTCGTGAGCAGCGATGTCGGCACCAGCAGCGCCGCGCCGAGGAGCGAGACGAAGCCGATCGAAAGCGGCGGCAGACCGGGGCGGCCCCAGCCGGCGATCGCGTAGCCGATCGCGCCG
>JAEUKZ010000355.1 GCA_016793045.1 Alphaproteobacteria bacterium | reverse complement strand
GGTCGCGGCCGGCGCTGCCGCCGCCGCGGGCGCCGCCGCAGCTTTGGCTGCCGGGGCGGGGACACGGAACTTGTCGGCGGCGGTAACCCACGGCGCCGGCTTGACCCGACGCCATTCGGGCTTGTCGTCGGCGGTCGCGGGCACCGGCTGGACGAAGCTCGGCAGCGTCGCCGCGACGGCCTGCGGATCCGGGCGGGACGGGGCGGGCTTGGGTGCCATCGTGGCAAGCTCGCCGGCCGTCTCGGTCGGATCACCGTCGACCGCGACGATGATCCGTGCGCCGGCAGCGCCGTTGTTGAGCGTGGAGATGATGATCGCGTCGGGGCCGAGTTCGTCGCGAACCTGGGCCATCGCCTCGGTCAGTGTGGATGCCGTGAAGCTGCGAAGTTGCATCGCCTAGGTCCTCAGATCTGGCCCACGGTCTTGATCCGGGCGCGCGGATGGATCTCGTTCTGCGACATCACCACGGTGACCGGCCGGAAGCGTTCGATGATCGAGCGCACGAACGGGCGCGCGATCGGGCTGGTCAGCAGCACCGGCGCCTCGCCCATCATCGCGAAGCGCTCGAAGGACTGGCGGATGCGGCCGATGAATTCCTGGAGGCGGCTCGGCGCCATCGAAAGCTGGCGGTCGTCGCCGTTGCCGACGATCGATTCGGCGAAGGCCTGCTCCCATTCCGGCGACAGCGTGACCAGCGGGATGTAGCCGTTCTCCGCGGTGTTCTGGTCGCAGATCTGGCGGCCCAGGCGCATCCGCACGTGCTCGGTGATCGCGGTGACGTTGCGCGAATGCACGCAGGCCTCCGAGACCGCCTCGAGGATCTGCGGCATGTCACGGATCGACACGCGCTCGGTGAGCAGGTTCTGCAGCACGCGCTGGATGCCGCCGATCGTGATCTGCGACGGCACGATGTCGGAGATGAGCTTCTGGTGGTCCTTGCCGACCTCGTCGAGCAGCTTCTGCGTCTCGCTGTAGGACAGCATCTCCGGCATGTTGTCCTTGACGATCTCGGTCAGATGCGTCGTGACGACCGTCGGCGGATCGACGACCGTGTAGCCCTTGAACATCGCCTCTTCGCGATGGCCTTCGTCGACCCACATCGCCGGGAGGCCGAACGTCGGCTCCTTGGTCTGCTCGCCGGGCAGAGCGATCGTGTCGCCGCGCGGGTCCATGATCATCAGCATGGATGGGCGCAGTTCGCCGCGCCCCGCGATGATCTCCTTGACCCGGATGACGTACGAGTTGGCGCCGAGCTGCATGTTGTCCTGGATGCGCACAGGGGGGATGACGAAACCCATGTCGGCGGCGAGCTGGCGGCGCAGCGCCTTGATCTGGTCGGTGAGCTTCTGGCCGTTCTCGCCGTTGATCAGCGGCAGCAGCCCATAGCCGAGCTCGAGGCGCAGCAGGTCGATCTTGAGCGCGGCCGCGATCGGCTCCTCGCTCGGCGGCGGGGGCGCGGCTTCCGCCTCGAGGACCTTCGCGGCTTCCTCAGCCTGGTTCTGGCGGATGAACCACGCGACGCCGCCAGTGGCCCCGGCGAGCGCCAGGAACGGCAGCATTGGGATGCCGGGGACGAGCGAAAGCCCGACGAGCAGGCCGGAGGCGAGGGCAAGCGCCTTGGGATAGGCGCCGAGCTGTCCGAACAGCGCCTTGTCCATGCTGCCCTGGACGCCGGCCTTGGAAACCAGCAGGCCGGCGGCGGTCGAGACGATCAGCGCCGGAATCTGCGTCACCAGGCCGTCGCCGACCGTGAGCAGGGTGTAGGTCTGGAACGCCTGGGCGAGCGTCAACCCATGCTGCATCGATCCGATCAGGATGCCGGCGACGATGTTGATGAAGACGATCAGCAGACCGGCGACCGCGTCGCCCCGCACGAACTTGGCGGCGCCGTCCATCGCGCCGAAGAACGCGCTCTCATCCTCGAGTTCACGCCGGCGGCGGCGGGCCTCCTTCTCGTCGATCAGGCCGGCGGACAGGTCGGCGTCGATCGCCATCTGCTTGCCGGGCATCGCATCGAGACTGAAGCGGGCGGAAACCTCGGCGATGCGGCCGGAGCCCTTTGTGATGACGACGAAGTTCACGATCACCAGGATCGCGAAGACGATCACGCCGATGATGAAGCTGCCGCCCATCACCAGCGAGCCGAAGGCGCGGATGACCTGTCCGGCGGCGTGCGAGCCTTCGTGGCCGTGGCTGAGGATGAGGCGCGTTGTCGCGAGATTGAGCGCGAGCCGCAGCATCGTCGAGATCAGCAGCACGGTCGGGAACGAGCTGAACTCGAGCGGGCGCTGGATGAACAGCGCCACCATGAGGATGAGGACGGAGAAGGTGATCGAGATCGCCAGCGACAGGTCGAGCAGCGCCCGCGGCATCGGCAGCAGCAGAACCGCGAGGATCGTGACGACGCCGATGGCGAGCATGACGTCGCCGTGACGCGTCAGCGTCGACAGGCGGTCGAGCAACCCTGCGCCCCCAGGCGCGTCGGTGGCGGGAGATTCGGCCATGGTCGTGCTTGGCGGCCGGTCAGACCGCGGCGCGCTCGCCTTCGCCCGGCGCTGGTACCGCCGCGCCCTGTTCGCTGTAGAGCTTCAGCTTGTTGCGCAGGGTGCGGATCGAGATGCCGAGGATGTTGGCCGCATGCGTGCGGTTGCCGAGGCAGTGATGGAGCGTGTCGATGATCAGGTCGCGCTCGACGTCGGCAACGGTGCGGCCGACCAGCGCTGCGCGGGCGACCGCGACGCCGGCGGGATTGGCCGACGCGGAGGTGTCCGGCGCCACGGCGCTCTCGCGGGTCGACCCGGACAGCGTGATCGCCTCCGGCCCGATCGCGTCGCCGTTGGAGAGCAGCACCGCGCGATGCATCGTGTTCTCGAGCTCGCGCACGTTGCCGTGCCAGGGATGGGCGCGAATGACGTCGAGCGCCGCGGGCGACAGCGGCAGCTGGCGCACCCCGTTGGCATCGGCGTACTTGCGCACGAAGTGGTTGGCCAGCAGGTCGATGTCCTTCGGGCGCTCGCGCAGGGGCGGCAGCTGCAGCGAGACGACATTGAGACGGAAGTAGAGGTCCTCGCGGAAGCGGCCGGCACGGACCTCGCCGACGAGGTCGCGGTTTGTCGTCGCGATCAGGCGGATGTCGACCTTGATCGGCGTCGTGCCGCCGACGCGGTCGATCACGCGCTCCTGGATCGCGCGGAGGAGCTTGGCCTGCAGGCGCGGGTCCATCTCGCTGATCTCGTCGAGCAGCAGTGTGCCGCCGTCGGCCTCCTCGAACTTGCCGATCCGGCGGGCGACGGCGCCGGTGAAGGCGCCCTTCTCGTGGCCGAACAATTCGGATTCGAGCAGGTTCTCCGGGATCGCGGCGCAGTTGACCGACACGAAGGCCTGGGCGGCGCGGCGGCTCTTGGCGTGGATGTGGCGCGCCATCAGCTCCTTGCCGGTGCCCGACTCGCCGGAGATCAGGATGCTTGCGTCGCTCCCGGCGACCTGGTCGGCGAGGCGCAGCACGGCCGTCATCGACGGGTCGCGGAAGATGATCGCGCTCGACTCCTCCGTCACCGCGGCGAGGACCGCGGCGATCAGCTCGGCATCGGGCGGGAGGGGGATGTATTCCTTGGCGCCGTCCTTGATCGCGCGGACCGCGGACGCCGCGTCGGTGCCGACACCGCAGGCGACGACCGGAACATGGAACCGCTCTGCCTTCAGTGCCTCGACAAGCGCGCGCACGTCGTACTGCACGTCGATCATGACGAGATCGGCGCCCTGGCCGGCGCGCAGCGCGGAGAGGCCGCGCTCGACGTTCTCGCAATGCGCGACCTTGGCGCCGCGCGTCATGGCGATGCGGGCGGCTTCGGTGACTTGGCCGTTGAGCGAGCCGATGATCAGGAGTCTCATTGTCGAATGTCCGGTAAGAGGCGGTGTAGGGTCAGCTGCGGTCGAGCTTGACGATTTCGGTCATCGTCACGCCGAGGCGCTCGTCGACGACGACGACCTCCCCGCGCGCGACGAGCCGGTTGTTGACGTAGATGTCGATCGCCTCGCCGACCTTGCGATCGAGCTCGACGACGGCGCCGCGGCCGAGCTTCAGCAGCTGGCTCACCTGCATCGTCGCCTTGCCGAGCACGGCCGACACCTGGACCGGAATGTCGTAGACAGCCTCCAGGTCCTTCGCGGTGCGCGTGGTCTTTGCCTCGGACTGCGCCGCCGCCTGGTCGACGTCCATTTCGTTCAACTGCAAGTTCTGATCGCTCATCGGTCACTCCTGAGTCAGCTAGCGCGGCCTTCGGGCCAGGTGTCGAGAAAACGTGCGATATGTCCGTCGATGTCGGCCCAGGCGCGCGCACCGTCGCGCTCGGCGCCGCCGTCGGCCCATTCGATCTTGGCGTCGCCGGCGGGCAGTGCCGGATCGCCGATGGCGATGATCCGGCCGGTGAAGCCGATCGACGTCGCGAGCGCGTCGAGGCGCGGGCGCAGGGCGTCGAGCGTCGCGTCGGCGACGCGCACCACGATGCGCGGTTCGTCGTGCAGCCGGGCGAGGCATTCGCGGAGCAGGGCCTCGATCTCGGCGAGGCCATGGCGTTCAACCAGCCCCGGCACCAGCTTCTTTGCGATGATGCCGACCGCGCCCACCAGTTCGCGCGTCCGCGCATTCTCCTGCGCCGCGACGGTGGCGATCAGCGCGTCCAGGCGGCTGCCGATGGCTGCCAGCGTGTCCGCAGCGGCGGATTCGATCGATGCCATGGCCTGGGCGACGCCGGCGGCCACACCCTCGGCATGGGCGGCCTCGCGCATCTCCTCGACCTCGGCCGCGGGATAGCTCTGGCGCGGGCGCGGCGGCGGCGCATCGCCGGGGCGCTGCGCCTCGAAGCTGGTCTCGAAGAGGAACTTGCTGATGGCGGGCATGGCGTTCAATAGACCAACTCGTCGTCGCCGCCTTTTTTGTCGGCGAGCATGATCTCGTCCTTGGCCGCCAGCTCCTTCGCCACGTTGACCATGTGCATCTGGGCTTCGTCGACGTCGCGCAGGCGGACCGGCCCGAGCGCAGCCATTTCGTCCTTGAGGAGTTTGCCGGCGCGCTCGGACATGTTGCTGAAGAAGAGTTCCCGCAGGGACTCCGAGGCGCCCTTGAGCGCGATCGAAAGCTTGGTCTTGTCGACGGCGCGCAGCAGGGTCTGCACGCTGCCGGGATCGAGGCGGCCGAGGTCTTCGAACGTGAACATCAGGGCCTTGATCTTCTCGGCGGCGTCGCGGCTGCGCTCCTCGAGCGCGCTCATGAACCGGCCCTCGGTCGAGCGGTCGAAGTTGTTGAAGATCTCGGCCATCATTTCGTGCGCGTCGCGGCGCGAGGTGCGCGCGAGGTTGCTCATGAACTCGGTGCGCAGGGTCTTCTCGATATCCTCGAGGACCTCCTTCTGCACCGACTCCATGCGCAGCATGCGCATCACGACTTCCATCGCGAACGCTTCCGGCAGCTGGCCGAGGACGCGCGCGGCATGGTCGGGCTTGATCTTCGAGAGGACGACGGCGACGGTCTGCGGGTACTCGTTCTTGAGGTAGTTCGCCAGCACCGTCTCGTTCACATTGCCGAGCTTGTCCCACATCGTGCGGCCGGCCGGGCCGCGGATCTCCTCCATGATCTGCTCGACGCGCCCTTCGTCGAGGACCTTGGTGAGAAGGCGTTCGGTCGAGTCGTAGGTGCCGACCAGCGAGCCGGTTGCCGAGATCTGGTCGGCGAACTCGACGAACAGCCGCTCAATCACCGAAGAGGAGACGGTGCCGAGATTGGCCATCGTCTGCGAGAGTTCCTTGATCTCCTCGTCGTCCATGAGGGCGAAGAGTTTCGTCGCGTGCTCCTCGCCGAGCGAGAGCACCAGGACGGCGGCACGTTCGGCGCCGCTCAGGGAACGATAGTCGTCACGCACGTTGATGGGCCTTCAGAACGGGATTCATGTGTCCTGGTACATCCAGTTGCGGACGATCGAGACCGCTTCTTCCGGGTGCTTGTCGACGATCTCGCCGATCTTGCGGATCGACGAGGCCTTCACGCGCCCGTCGACCTGAGAGATGTCGATCATCTCGTTCTCGCCGCTTTCGCCGCCATGGCCGGCCGACGCGCCGTCGCCCGAGGGCGGAGCGAGGGCAGGGGCGCCCGGGCGGCCCGGAAGCGCCGCGGCGCCGGCCGCACCCGTTGCGCCGGCCGGAACCGCGACGGCGATCGGGGCGAACAGATTGGTGACGAGCGGGCGGGCGACCAGGAGGATGCCGAGGATGCCGATGACGGCAAGTGCTGCGACCTCGCCGATGCGGATGAAGTCGCGGGTGACGAAACCGAACATGCCGGCCGGCGGCGCCTCGGGCAGCGCCGGGGGCGGCGCAAACTGGAGGTTGGCGACCTCGATCGTGTCGCCGCGCTGCTGGTTGAAGCCGACGGCCGTGCGCACGAGCGCGGTCAACCGTTGGAGATCTTCGGCCGAACGGGGCTGGTAGGTGGTCTGCCCGTTGGCATCGGTGGTGCTGATGCCGTCGACGAGCACGGCGACCGACAGGCGCTTGACGACTCCCGATTCGCGGATCTGGTTGCGGGTCGTGCGCGAGATCTCGAAGTTCGTGGTTTCCTCGGTGCGCTGGGTGCGGTTCTGGTTCCGCTGGGCCGCGCCCTGTTCGCCGTCGGGCAGGTTGCCCGCGACCGACACAGCGGAACTTCCGGCCGCGGCTTCCTGCTGGTCGCCGGACTCGTTGACCGTCTGGGTCGAGCGCACAACCTGGCCTTCGGGATCGAACGTCTCCGTGTTGGTCACGATGCGGTCGAAATCCATCTCGGCGTTGACCTCGGCGCGCACGCGGCCGGGGCCCACGGTGCGCTCGAGCAGCTCCTCGACCGAGCGCGCGAGGCGCTGTTCGTAGGCGCGGCGGGCTTCATCGGAAGACGAGGCGGCGGCGCCGGCGTCCTCGCCTTCGGCCTGGCCGCGCGCGAGCAGCACGCCGCGATCGTCGACGACCGAGACGCGTCCCGGCCGCAAGCCGGGCACCGCCGATGCGACGAGGTGCTGGATCGCGCTGACCTGCTGACGGGCGACGGGGCCGGCCTCGCGCAGGCGGAGCACGACCGATGCGGTGGGATCCTGGCGCTCGCGCGAGAACAGTTCGCGGCGCGGGACCACGAGATGGACGCGCGCGGCCGCGACCGGACCGAGCGACGTGATGGTGCGCGCGAGCTCGCCCTCGAGCGCGCGCTGTTGATTGACGTTCTGGAGGAAGGTCGTGCTGCCGAGCGCCTCGGAGCGGTCGAAGAGCTCGAAGCCGACATTGCCGCCGCGCGGCAGGCCAGCCTCGGCCAGGCTCATCCGCAGGCGGTGCGTGCGGTCGTCGGGAACCCAGATCTGGGTGCCGCCGCCGCGCAGCTCGTATGGAACGCCCTGCTGTTCGAGGCGGGCGACGATCTGGCCGCCGTCCTGGGGCGACACGTCGCTGTAGAGCAGCGCCATTGTCGGGGCGGTCAGCCGTCCGGAGACGTAGTAGAACAGCCCACCCAGTGCGACGAGGACGGTGAGGAGCCCGGCCAGGCGCGCCGGTCCCATTCGGGTCAAGTTGTCGAAAATGCCGTTCACGTGTTCTGATCCCACGGTCCCGAGGTGGTCGTGGGGGGAAGCTACGCGCGGGCGGTGAACAAGCAGTTAAGAGTGGGAAAAATTTGCCGCCCGGGAGGAAATTTTTGCCGGGCGGCGGGCCGGATCAGTCGTTGCTGCCGTCCGGTCGGCGATAGTCCTGAATGCGGGTGGCGCGCAGGCCGGGCAGGCCATGGCGATCCACAAGCCGCTGCCAGGACGTGAACTCCTCGACCGAGAGCTGGTAGCGTCGGCACGCATCTTCGAGGGTGATCAGGCCCTCGCGCACCGCCGCGACCACTGCAGCCTTGCGCCGCGTGACCCAGCGAGTCGTGTTGACGGGCGGAAGTTCGGCAAGCGTGAGCGCCGGCATCGCTGCAGGCGCCATCGGCATGTCGTCCGTCATCCGCGCGCCGAGCGCGAGGCTGCCGGAGTCGCTTCCGGTGGATGTTTCGAGTCGGGAGTTGTCGTGCTCCATGACCCCAAATCTACGGGTCCCGCCTTAAAGAACCCCTAAGCGAAATCACGGATTTAGCTACAATTGCCGGCCGAATTCGCTGCCCTGATGCGGGCCGCTCAGCGCTTCAGATCGCGCAGCGTCTGCGTCATTTCGTCGACCGTCCGCACGACCTGCGCGGAACTGTCGTAGGCGCGCTGCGTGACCACCATCTTGGTGAACGTGTCGGCGAGATCGACGTTCGAGGTCTCCACCGCGCCGGGGATCAGCGAGGTGCGGTCGACGGTCGCAGCGCGCAGCATCGCCTCGCCCGACTTTGCGTTGCTCGTGTAGAGATTGTCCGCATGTTCGTCGAGCGCGTTGGCGTTGGCGAAGTCCGCGATCGCGACCCGGAAAAGCGAGCGCACCGCGCCGCTGGTGAAGACGCCGCTCACCAGGCCGGTCTTGTCCACTTCGTAGCGGACGAACTGGCCCTGTCCGAGCCCGTCGTTCTGGTAGTCGATCTTTTCGAACGCGGTTCCACGCTGGACAAGCGACGCGATGTCGAGCGTGAACGAACCGGCAAGATCGACCGTGGAGGCGGAGGTGAGCGCGCCGTCGCCGTCGAACGTCAGGTTGTGCGAGAACGCGCCGCCGCCCGGAACGGTGCCCGTCATCGTCCAGGCATTCGCGCCGGTCTTGGTGAAATTGAGCGCGAAGGACTGCTCGTCGCCGTTGGTGTTGAAGAAATTGACCATCGTGGTCGCGGTGGTCCCGGTCGCCGGGAGGACCGCGGTGAGGGTTCCCAGCGTGGTCGGGCGGCCGACATCGGTCGGCGGAGTCGCCTCCGATGCGACCAGCGGGACCAGGGCGCCGGCGTCGGTGGAGACGGGCACGCCGCTCGCATCGGTCGGCCAGCCCATCAGGTAGAGGCCGCTGGCGTTGCCGTAATAGGCGGTGGTGGAGCCGCCTTCGGGCGCGATGCCTTCAAGCTGGCCCGCCCGCGAATAGAGCAGCTTGCCGCCGCCGCCGACGGTCGGTTCGGTGCCGAACACGAACATGCCTTCGCCGCTGATCGCGAGATCGAACGGCCGACCGGTCACCTCGATCGCGCCCTGCTGAGTGATCACCGGCTGCGGGCTGAAACGCACGCCGCCGGTCGATTCGTTCTCGAACTTGGTGCCGCCGAGGACCGTCGCGAAGTTCGCTTCGGTGCGGCGATAGCCGACCGTACGCATGTTCGCGAGGTTCTGGCTGACCGTGCTCATCGCGTCGGAATACGCGAGCAGTCCGGAAACGCCGTTGTTGAAGGCACCATAGAGGCTCATGACTGCGTCCCGCTCTCAGAATGTCGGGCCGGCCGCGCTGACGCGGCCGGCGCTTCGGCGTTCGATCCGATCAACGCTTGATCTGCATCAGTTCCTGGAGCATCTCGTCCGCCGTGGTGATCGTCTTCGCGTTCGCGCCGTAGGCGCGTTGCGTGACGATCATGCTCGTGAACTCCTGGCCGAGATCGACGTTCGAGCCCTCGAGCGAGCTCGGCTCGACGCGGCCGGCACCGCCGGTGTTGGCGACGCGCAGGTTGAACTCGCCCGATTCGGTCGTCTGCGAGTACGCGTTGCCGTTGCGCGCCCGCAGCGAGTTCGGATCGGCGAAGGTCGCGATCGGCAGCTGGTAGATCTTGCGGACCGCGCCGTTGCTGAACGTGGCCGTGACGAAGCCGTCTTCGTCGATGAACACGCCGGTGCGCAGGCCCACTGCCGCGCCGTCCTGGTTGGTGAACGCGACGTTGTAGTTCGAGGCGAACTGCGTCATGCCGCTGGTCGTGTTGGGATCGCCGAAATCGAGGTCGATGACCGAGTCGTTCGCGCCGTTGGCCCACGGCACCTGGATCGTGTTGTTCGTGCCGGCGGCCGCCCAGGCCGGCGTGCCATCGTTGGCGTAGGTCTGGACCGAGCCGAGGCTGCCGTCGCCGTTGAACGTCACCGTGCCGTAGGCGACGGTGAAGTTCGTGCCGGCCGGGCCGGCGGGCATCGAGGCCGGCGTGATCTCGCTGGCCGGCGCGCTGAGGGTGAAGCCCCACTGGCCGGACGTCGCCGGCGCGAGCTTCACGAAGGCAAGCGTCATATCATGCGGCGTGCCCAGCGAGTCGTAGATGCGGATCTGACGCTGGAAGTCGGAGTCGATCGTACCGCCGGAGTTGGCGAGGTCGTTCAGCGTCGCGAAGTTGCCGACCGCGCCGAAGTCGCCGACCACTGCGGTCGCGTCCGGCGTCTCCTGCGAGTTCAGATTGATGCCGACGTCGATCTTGGCGGTGTTGACCGCGACGCCGTTGAGCGTGCCGACGGATACCGTCTGGATCTGGTTGACGTTGGAAATGTTGCCCTGCTGGTCGAGCGCCCAGCCCTGCAGATAGTAGCCCGAGGAATTCACCAGCCGGCCCTGGTTGTCCTCGGAGAACGAGCCCGAGCGGGTGTACACCTGCTCGCCCGTCGGCGTGCCGGCGGGGCTGGTGTTGACGACGAAGAAGCCGTTGCCGAGGATCGCGACGTCGGTCGGGCGCTGACTCGCCTGGATGACGCCCTGCTGGTCGACCAGAGCCTTGGCCTGGCTGCGCACGCCGCCGGCCGAGTAACCGAAGCTGCTGCCCACGCCGGTGACGAGGGTCGAGAAGTCGGTGTTGGTCCGCTTGTACGCGGTCGTGTTCAGGTTCGCGATGTTGTCCGAGATCGTGGCCAGATTGGTGCTCTGGGCCTTGAGGCCGGACACGCCGGCAATCATTGCACCGTACAAGCTCATTTGGGTCGCTCCTTAACTCGAAGTGTTTGAGGTTTGAATGGCGGGTATCTAGACGCGGATGTCGAGCCGGCCATTCGCCGTGCCCGGGGCCGCATATCGGGCGATTGCCACGGGGCGCTCGCCGGTATCGATCGTCGCGTCGGCACGTTCGGTGCCGAACGCGAAGCGCGGGTTCTGGTCGCGATTCTGGTCGCGCAGGTTGAAGCTCAGGCTCCCGGAGTCGGTCTTGAGGCCGGAGTCCTGAAGGGCGCGCGACAGCTCGCGGGCGTCGCGCTGCAGAAGTTCGGCGGTCTGCGGACGGTCGACATTGAAGACCGCCATCACGTGGCCGTCGTTGCCGATGTCGAGGCGGACGTCGATGCGGCCGAGCTCGACCGGCGAGAGCTGGATGTTGATCCGGTCGACGCCGGAGCCGACCGCCTTGCTGAGATGGATCGCGACCTGCTCCGCGACCGGCATGGCGGCGGCCCGCGCCGTCCGCACCGCATGAACGGGATCGGACTGGAGCTGGGGCGCACGGGCGGGGTCGGTGAACGAAACCACGGCGGAATCGGCGGACGAAACCGGAAGCGGGGCCGCAGCGAGGTCTGCCTCGCCGGGCGTGCCGGTGCCGCGCAGCGCGTCGGCGAAGGCGTCGCCGTCGCGCGTCGTGCCGGTATTCAGCGCGGCGTCAGCCTTCTCGCTCGTGCCGACGGACAGGCGCGCGTCGCCGTTGGCCGTCGCCGCGGGTGGCGTCGCATCGGCCGCGGTACCGGCATTCAGCGGCGTGCCGGGCGTTACGGGCGGGGAGGCCTGGACCGGTGCTGCCGGAACGGCCCCTGCGTTCGCCTGACCGGCCCCGGGAAGCGGCAACGGCAGGGCCTCGCTCACGGTTGCGTCGAGCGGGGCGGGTGCTGCGGCCGGGGCGGCCGGGGTGGCTGCCGGCGTCGCAGCACCGGCCGCCTGGACGGCTGCAAGGGTCGCCGCATCCGGCGCGAACAATGGCGGACGAACGCCGCTGTCCGTGGTCGCGACCTGGGCGGGCGTCGTCGCGCGAGCGGCGGCGGGCTGCTGCTGCGGGGCCGTCGGCCCGTTGGACGGTCCCGGCCTTGCCGACATCGCGGCTGCGGTCGCCGCCGCGGAGACGACTTCGCCCTTGTTCATTGCCGCGGCGTCGGGCGCGGCGGCCTGTGCGGCGGCTACGGCGACCGCGACGGCGGAACGTTCGCCGCGCGCATCGTCGGCTGGAGGTGGCGCGCCTTCGACGCCGGGGGCGGGAAGGGGCGCGGCGGCGCGTTCGTCCGCGCGATCGATGGGCGCGGCCGAAGCCTCGCGATGCGGCGCGGCGTCCGGCATGGCAGCGCGCGCCGGGACCGGCTGCGGCGCACCCGGCAGCGCCGGATTGGCGCCTGCGGCGGCATCGACGGCGAGCGGCGCGGCCTCGGATGCTGCGGCGGCAACCGGCGGGGCCTCGGCTGGAAGGACTGCCACGGGGACCGCGGGTGGCGGTGCGGGCTGCTGTGCTGTGATGGCGGGTTCGGCGGCGGGTGCGGTTTCGCAGCGCTCGTCGCGCGCCGGTGCGTCTTCGGCGGGCGCCGTGTCGTCATGGGCAACTGGCTCAGTTGCGGCCGGGGCCGTGGTGTCGTTCGCATCGGCGCTGGCGCCGACGCGCTCGGGCCTCGCGGAATCGGCAGCGGCCGTCTCGAGGCGGCTGCGCCCCGAACCATCCGCGCGCTCGCGGCTCTCCTTGGCAGGGGCTTCGCGCGTCGCGGTGGGCCGCGGTTGCTCCTTTTCGGGACGCGGCGCGGCCGCACGCTGATCGTCGCGCGAGACGCTGTCGAGGATGCGGCTGAATTCCTGATCGCTCGCACCTGCGCCCGTCTGGAATGGCGTCTCGAAGGGGCGCTGCGAGGCGATCGATGCAACATCTGGCGTCAACGCGGTAACACCGGGCTGCTCGCGCCGCGCGGCATTCTGGCCACGTCGACGGCGATCGCTGGACACGTCTTCGCGTGTCGACGCGTTCTGGAGCAAGCGCCGCGCCACTTCCGATCACGGTGCGGGATCACGAAGATTCAAAGCGTTAGCACTCGCGACGGCCGCTCCCGGGAGGACGACGGCACACATCGTCCCGGCAAGTTGTTCCGCCGATCGGGCACATTCTGCCGGCCGCCGCCATCCGCGACGTTGACGCGGTGTCGTGCTCGTAAGAACTCGTTAATCTCTGTAAGGGATGATCCGCCCGTCCACCGACGAGGGCGATGGACGGCGTTCCCGCCAGGCGCCAACGGCACGACCAGGAATGGCGGCTGCCGGCTTCCCCCTCCCGCCGTAGAGCCGCTCGGATCACATCCGAGTGGTGTTTCGTGTCGATAGCGCCCGATGACTTGGGACTATCCTCACTGACCTGTAGTACTGTAGACCAAACATAGAGGTCGCAGTACTTTTATGGAAGTTGTCGGCAATATCTCCCGAATGCCAGCTGGCGGCGCCCTTGGGCGCCAGCCGGCCGTCGGGCCGATCGTGCCGACCGTTCGCGGCGGAAACGACGGGTCGCGCGACGATCGCCAATCGACGTCTGAGAAGCACGACAAGGTCGTTCAGTCCGGGCACGTCGTCGCCGCCAAGGTCAAAACCAAGGCCAAGGTCGAGGAGCCGCGCGAACAGCCGGAGCCCGTGACGATCGATCCGATCTTCGATCGCCGCGTCGGCAGCTCGCGCAGCGGCATCTATGTCGACCTCGTCTACCGCAACACGAACTTCCGTGCGGTGCGCCTGTTCGGCACCTCCGGCAACCGGGACGAGCAGGGGACGAGCGCCGTCGAAGGCACCGTCAGCGCCGGCGACGCGGCGCGCGCCTATCGCGCCGCCGGGACCGAGACGGACCTGCGGTCGAGCACCGTCCTCACCAGCTAAGCTTCTGATCTGACGGGCGAAATGCCCGTCCGTTCGCCTCGATTTATCGAGATTTGAATCGGTCGTCCGCTCGGCAGTAATTGCCGGAAATCGGCAAGTTTTGCCGGGCGCCCGGCAAGTATTGCCGACCAAATATTTTCACGTCATTGCGACGAATTTTGCCGATCGAGGCATTCCGCGCCGTGCCGGGCGAGCGCTGCGATGGCACATCCATTGCCATTTCCCCGAGTGGACCCGTCGGGCGCGTTCAGAACGGACAGCCGGGGTCCCAGGCGAGAAACGCCTGCCATTCACCCAGAACCAGGAGCATCTTCTATGACTTCCGTGAACACCAATGTCGGCGCGCTGCTCGCCCAGAAATTCCTGCGCGCAACCGGTTCGGACCTCAATGCCACGCAGAACCGCGTTTCGAGCGGCCTGCGTGTTGCCGGTTCGGCCGACGACGCGTCGAGCTTTGCGGTGGCTCAGGGCCTTCGTGCGGACATCAAGTCCTACACGGCCGTGAGTTCGGCACTCGGCGGCGCCAAGGCAGCCGCGACCGTCGCGGTGACCGCGGCGGAGACGATCAGCAAGCGCCTCGAGGACGTGAAGGCGAAGATCATCCAGCTGTCGGACGAATCGCTGTCGACCGCCAGCCGGACGAGCTACCAGAACGACCTGACGCAGATGCTGACCGAGGTGAACTCGTACCTCACCGCGGCGTCGTACAACGGCAAC
>JAEUKZ010000326.1 GCA_016793045.1 Alphaproteobacteria bacterium | reverse complement strand
CCCGAGGTGTGGAGGTCGATCAGGAGATCGGCGCCGGCCAGCACCTTGGTGCGCAGCGCGTGCGCCAGCACCTGTGTCGGCGTCCCGCCGGGATCGCCCGGGAAGACGCGGGCGAGGTTGCCGTCGTCGAGCGGGCTGATGCGGGTGTCGTTGTAGTACGCCGCCTCGTGCACGATGGGGACGACCTCCAGCACGCCGGACGTCAGTGCGAGGTCCGCCCCGGCCAGCCGGTTGGCGGCGATGACGCCCTCGGTCTCGTCGCCGTGGGTGCCGCCGAAGACGACGACGCGGAGGCCGGGCCTGCCGCTGTCCAGGGTCCAGCGGTCGAAGCCCCGTCCTTCGGGAAGCGCGATGCGGGTGCTGGTCCAGGCGGTCATTGCGGGGTTCCTCTCGGAGGTTGTCGGCAGGATAGTCGGAGGGCCCCTTTCGGTGGAAGCGGCAGCCGCTCCGCCCGGAACGAGATCGCCGGCGGGGCCCGCGATGTCCGCTGCGGCGCGCTCGACAAGCGGAACGGGCACATCCAGGATGATGCGCCCCGCGGACCAGCCGCGTCGGGTAAACTTTGCATGGCCGCTGAAACAGAAGCCCTCGCCCCGAGCGGCGCCGGACGCGGGTCGAAGGGCCTTCGGCGACCGCCGGCCGGCGCCGCGTCACCCGCCTCACAGCAATGGAGCCGCCCATGCCCGACACTGCACCCGAGCCTGGCACCGTCGTGGTCGCCGAAACCGGATCAGGCCGGTATGCCAACGCCGTCCATGCCGGCCGCCATACGCTGGCTGCCGACGAGCCGGTCAAGGTCGGCGGCACCGACACCGGTCCGGGGCCGTACGAATACCTGCTCGCGGCGCTCGGCGCCTGCACCTCGATGACCATCCGCATGTATGCCGAGCGCAAGGGGATCGCGCTGCGCAGGGTCGAGGTCCGCCTGCGCCATGACCGCATCCATGCCAAGGACTGCGCCGACTGCGAGACCAAGGAAGGCCTCGTCGACCGCATCACCCGCATCATCCATCTCGACGGCGATCTCGACGAGGCGACGCGCGCCCGGCTGCGCGAGATCGCCGACAAATGCCCGGTCCACCGCACGCTGACCTCGGAGATCCGGATCGAGACGAGTATGGGGTGACGGCGCGCCCGGACGGGCATGCGGCGTCGGCCCCTTGACGTGCGCGGCCGTGTGCCTATCTGTGATGACGGGGATGTGCGTCCGCATCGTCCCCCATCAGCTCGAAATGTCGTGCGCGCCGGTCCGTCGCCCGCGTGAATAGTGAATAGAACGGATGCAACCATTTGTTGTGGTTGCGGGTTTCCCGATTTCCGGCCTATTCGCGTGAATAAAGCGTTCGCATTGCGAACACGCGACCCTACACCGGCGTGTAACGCAGCAGCGCGATCCGCGCCTTGCCGTAGCGCCGGCGATCGCGCTCGCTGAAGCCCGGCGGCGGCGCGAAATCGTCGCGCGGACCGGTCTCGACGGCGACGATGGCGCCCGGCGCGATCCAACCTTGTGAGGCCAGCGCGGTCAGCATCGGCGCCGCCGCGCCCTCGCCGTAGGGCGGGTCGAGAAAGACCAGCGTCGCCGCGGCGGGTGCGCGCGGCGGATGGCGCGCATCGCTGCGCACGATGTCGCCGGCGGCCCCGACCGTCGCCAGGTTGGCGCGCACGAGGTCGAGCGCCTTGCCGTCGTGGTCGAGGAAGATCGCCCGCGCCGCCCCGCGCGACAGCGCCTCGATGCCCATCGCGCCGGTGCCGCAGCAGGCGTCGAGCACGGTGGCGCCGATCAGCGGCGACGTGCCGTCGGGCGTGAGGTCGGCATGGGCGAGGATGTCGAACAGCGCCTGGCGCGCGCGGTCGGCGGTCGGGCGGATGCTCTCGTCCGCCGGCCCCGCGAGGCGGCGGCCGCGGAACTTGCCGGCAACGACCCTCATTTCTGCATCACCTTGCCGACCTGCTCCTTCAGCACCTTGGCGCCGACCTCCTCGACGCCGCCTTCCTTGAGCGCGCCGAGCTGGAACGGGCCGTAGGCGACGCGGATCAGCCGGTTCACCTGGAGGCCGAGATGGGCAAGGACCTTGCGCACCTCGCGGTTCTTGCCCTCGCGCAGCGACACGCCGAGCCAGGCGTTGCGCGCGGCACCGGCATGCTCGACCTCGACCTCGATCGGCCCGTACTGCACGCCCTCGACGTTGATGCCCTTGGCCAGCGCCTTGAGCGCCTGCGGGTCGATCTCGCCGTAGACGCGCGCGCGATAGCGCCGGATCCAGCCCGTCGCCGGCAGCTCGAGATGGCGCTTGAGCTCGCCGTCGTTGGTGAGCAGCAGCAGGCCCTCGGAGGCGTAGTCGAGCCGCCCGATCGGCATCACGCGCGGCAGGTCGTGCGGCATCAGCGCGGCGATCGTCGTGCGCCCCTGCGGGTCGCGCGCCGCGGTGATGACGCCGCGCGGCTTGTGGAAGCGCCACAGCCGCGCGCGCTCCGGGGTCGCCAGCGCTTCGCCGTCGACGGTGATCGTGTTCGCCTCGGTCACGTTGAGCGCGGCGCTGCGGATCGTCTTGCCGTCGACCGCGACGCGGCCGTCCTCGATCAGGCGCTCGGCGTCGCGGCGCGAGCACACGCCGGCGCGCGCGATCACCTTGGCGATGCGCTCGCCCGGATGCGCCTTGGCAGCCGGCGCGTTCATCGCGCCGCGTCCACGAAGGCGGCCATGATCTTCGTGTCGCCCGCGCTGATCGCGAATTCCGGGTGCCACTCGACGCCGAGGCAGAAGCGCTGCGACGGGTCTTCGATGCCCTCGATCACGCCGTCCGGGGCGGTGGCGTTGACGACGATGCCGCGGCCGACCGTCTTGACCGCCTGGTGATGCGCCGAGTTGACCGGCAGCCGGTCCGCCGCGGTCACCCGGTGCAGGAGCGTACCGGCGACGATCGCGACCTCGTGGCCGGCCTGGTCGCGCGGGTTGGGCTGCTCGTGCGCGAGGGCGCCCGGCACCTCGTCGGGGATGTGCTGGATCAAGGTGCCGCCGAGCACGACGTTGAGCAGCTGCTCGCCGCCGCAGATGCCCAGCACCGGCTTGTCGGCGGCGTGCATGCCGCGCAGGATCGCGAGCTCGAACGCGGTGCGGCGGTCCTTGGTCTTGACCGTGGGATGGCGCTCGCTTGCGCCGAACAGCGCCGGGTCGACGTCGAAGGCGCCGCCGGTGACGAGCAGCCCGTCGATGCGGGCGAGATAGTCCGCCGCCAGCTCAGGCTCGTGCGGCAGCGGCATCGGCAGGCCGCCGGCCGCGGCGATCGCGCCGCAATAGTTCTCGCGCAGCGCGTACCAGGGGAACTTGGACCAGCCGCCGGCGGGCTCGGCGTCGAGGGTGATTCCGATGACGGGGCGTTTCATCGGGCAGTCTTACCATCGCGCGGCGCCCGTGTTAAATGCCGCCATGACCCGTCCCGACTACATGGCGCTGGCACTCGCCGCCGCGGAACGCGCGGCGGCCGCCGGCGAGGTGCCGATCGGCGCCGTGCTGGTCGACGGGGCGACCGGCGACGTGCTCGCCACGGCCCATAACCGCACCGAGACCGACGCCGACCCGACGGCCCACGCAGAACTCCTGGCGATCCGCGCCGCCGCCGCGGCGCGCGGCGAGCCGCGGCTGGTCGACTGCGACCTCTACGTGACGCTTGAGCCGTGCCCGATGTGCGCCCAGGCGATCAGCTTCGCGCGCATCCGCCGGGTCTATTACGGTGCCGCCGATCCCAAGGGCGGCGGCGTCGCCCACGGCCCGCGGATCTTCGAGCAGAAGACCTGCCACCACCGGCCGGAGGTCTATCCCGGCATCGGCGAGGAGCGGGCGGGCGCACTGTTGCGCGCCTTCTTCGCCGCGCGACGCTGACCTGCGCGCAACGCGGATTGACGACGCGCGCGCAGCCCCCGAGGATCGCGCTTCGATCACGAACCGACCGGCCTGGGCCGGTCTCCAGGGGGAAACGATGGCGGTACGCAAGAACAAGGCGCTGGCGAAGCTGCGCGCGGGCGGAACGGTGTTCGGGCCGGCGCTGGCCTATGCCTCGCCCGACCTCGCCGAGCGCGTCGCGCATATGGGCTTCGACTTCGTCTGGCTCGACTGGCAGCACGGCGAGAACACCGAGACCACGCTCAACAACGCCATCGCGCGCTATCTTGCGGTCGACACCGTCGCGCTGCCGCGGGTCAAGTACAACGAGCCGGGAACGATCAACCGCGTGCTCGACATGGGCGCGACGGGCGTGATCGTGCCGCTGGTCAACACGCCGGAGGAAGCCGCAGCCGCGGTGCGCGCGGCCTATTATCCGCCCAAGGGCCAGCGTTCGGCCGGCGGCTTGCGCCTCGCCCTGCTCGCCGACGGCGACGAGGACTACTGGTTCAACGCCAACCCCGAGATCATGCTCGTCGTCATGGTCGAGAACGAGGCCGCGATCGGCCGGGTGCGCGAGATCATGCGCGTGCCGGGCGTCGACGTGGTGCTGATCGGCCCCGGCGACCTGATGATCGACGTCAAGACGCGCGGCTACGGGATGGATCGGCACGAGGCGCTGTGCCTCGAGGTCGCCAAGGCCGCGAAGGAAACCGGCGTCGCCGCGGGCTATGTCTG
>JAEUKZ010000322.1 GCA_016793045.1 Alphaproteobacteria bacterium | reverse complement strand
ATCGTCGGACCGCGCGATGACGTCGATCCGGCGCTGCTCCGCCATCCGAACGTCGAGTGGGTCGGCGCGGTCCCGCACGACAAGCTTCCGCTTGAGGCCGAGCGGGCGGACGTGCTGGTGATGCCCTATGCCGACATGCCGGCGACGCGGGCCATGCAGCCGCTCAAGCTGCTCGAGTATCTGGCGACCGGTCTTCCCGTCGTGGTGACGCCGTTGCCCGCGACCCGGTCATGGTCCGATGCGATGGACCTCGCCGCGACCCCTGAAGCCTTTGTCGCCGCCGTGGTCGCACGCATCTCGGGCGGGCTCCCCGACGACCAGCGGCGGGCGCGGGCGCGCCTCGTGGGCGAGAGCTGGAAGGCCAAGGCGGATCAGTTCGAGCGCCTCTGCCTGTCGGATGAAGGGCCATGAGCGCGCCCGGCGGTATCCTGCGCGTGCTCCACACCCGCGTCGTCACCGGAGTCGGCGGCGGGCCGGAGAAGACGATTCTCAACTCTCCGCGCTTCCTGCGCGGGACCGCGTACGAGGAGTACGCCTGCTACTACCGGCCACCGGGCGATCCGGGCTTTGCGATCATCCAGCAGCGCGCCGCCGAAGCCGAGTGCCCGCTGACCGGCATCGACGACTCGGCCCCCTGGGATCCGTCGCCGCTGCGCGCAACCGCCCGATTGTGCCGGTCGCTCGGGATCCGCATGTGGCACGGCCACGACTACAAGTCCAACCTGTTCGGCCTCCTGCTCCAGCCGTTCTTCCGCTTCCACCTGGTGACCACGGTGCACGGCTGGGTGAAGCACACGTCCCGGACACCGCTCTACTACGCGATCGATCGCCGGTCGCTTCGCCACTATCACCTCGTGATCGCGGTCTCGTCGGACCTCGTCGACGCGTGCCGCGACGCCGGAGTGCCTGCATCGCGCCTGCTGCTGATCGAGAACGGCATCGACACCGACGCGTTCGCGCCATCCGCGAGGCGCGACGAAGGCCCGCGTGCGCGGCGCGTCATCGGCTGCGTCGGCCGGCTCTCGCCGGAAAAGGGCTTCGACATCGCGATCGCCGCGCTCGCGCACCTCGTGCGCGCGGGCCATGACGTGGAGCTTCGCATCGCCGGCGAGGGCAGCGAAGCCGAACGTCTGAAGGCGGTCGCGGCGTCGCAGGGCATCGCCGACCGCGTGAAGCTCTTGGGATACTGCGCCGACGTCCGCGGCCTCCTCGACGACGTCGACGTGTTCTGCCTGTCGAGCCTGCGCGAAGGCCTTCCCAACGTCGTTCTCGAAGCGATGGCGATGCGCCGGCCGATCGTCGCCACCTCGGCCGGCGGCATGGGCGCCTTCGGGCGTGACGGCAAGGATATGCTCCTCGTTGCGCCCGGGTCGGCCGACGCGCTGGCGGACGCCCTCGCGCGCGTACTCGCCGACCCGTCGCTCGCCGATGCGCTCGCCGGCGCCGCGCGTGCGCGCGCTGAATCGGATCTCAGTTTCCGCCGCCGCATGAGACTGATGAAGGAAGCCTACGACCGGTTGGTCGCCCCTGGACCGGACCATGCTTTATCGCGCTAGACAGGCAATCGGTTACGCGCGGCTCAACCGTGCCTGCCGGCCGATCCTCGACACCGCGCCGATCCGTCCTGCCGATGGCCCGACCGTCCTCAGCATGGTGAGCGGCCGCGATTTTCTGCTTTACCTTGTGGCCGCAAAGTCATTCCACGCCCAGATCGGCACCGGCCGCTTCTACGTCATCGATGACGGTACGCTCAGCGACGGCCAGCGCGCGGCGCTCGCCAGCCACCTCGGCGCGACGATATGTCCGATCGCAGACATCCCGATGGGGCCGACGCCGCGCGGCGGAACCTGGGAACGACTGCTCCGCATTGCCGATCTGGTACGCGAAAGCTACGTCGTCCAGCTCGACAGCGACACGCTGACGGTGGGGCCGCTCGACGAGGTGCGCGCCGCGATTGCCGACGATGCCTCGTTCACACTTGTCACCCACCCGGGCATCACCTACGGGTCGATCGCGGAGGCCTGTGCGGTCGCACGCGCCGATCCCGCGACGGATATTCACACCGTCGCCGAACAGGTACTCGACGTCGCCGCCGATCCGACGACAGGCCGCTATGTCCACGGCTGCTCCGGCTTCGCGGGGTTTCCGCGGGGCTGCTTCGGCCGGGACGACGTCTATCGCTTCTCTGCCGCGATAGAGTCCGTCCTTGGGCGGCGCTGGTGGGAATGGGGCAGCGAGCAGATCACGTCGAATTTCATCGTCTCGAACGCCCCGCGGGTCGCCGCAATTCCGTATCCCAAATATCGCAACTACGAAGGCGAACCCCTCGCCGGCGACACCGCGTTCATCCACTTCCTGGGCACCTACCGGTTCCGCCGCGGCTACTACGCGGCGCGGGTGCGTGCGACGCTGGCCGCACTGCGAACAGGAAATTGACCGCCGGCCCCGCCCTATGGACGGGCCCAGAGTTCGACCGTCATCTGGCGAAGCACCACGCGGTCGACGAGACTGCGGCCTTCAGGCCGGATTTCCGGGAGATCCAGCTTGCGGACGACGAACAGGCGGCGCGCGACCTCCGCCTCCAGCGGCCGGGCGAATTGCGACGTCACCGTGAGATCGCCGACGCGCACGGCATCCTGCGTCGGCAACAGACGAAGCCGCCGCACCCAATCCTCGCCGATGCGATCGAGCATCCGACGCCATGCCGGATTCACGTCGTGGAACGACAGAGGTGTCCCCCAGCCGGGCCCTCCGAGATACCATAGCAACGCCCATGTCTCGTATGGACCGAGCCCGGCATAGACGGCATCTCCCGGCCGCGCATGCGCCCGCACGAAATCGGCCGCGGGCCGGAAGTCGTCGCCGTTGCGGTGGCTCAACTGCTGTTGGATCGTCGCTGCGGCGAGCGCCGCAACGACGGTTGCGGTCGCCGCCGCGGACATGCGCGGCCACTCGGCGCGCACGTCGTCGAGCGCCAGGGCCAGTGACAAGGCGACGAACGGCACGAACACGACGATCGTGCGCGTCAGCCAGATCGGGGTCATGGCATAGCTGATCGCGAGGACGGCGCCGACCGGCATCAAGACGGTGCAGGCAAAGACGGCCCGCGACGCACGCGACCACAGGCAGAAGGCCGAAATCGCAGCCGCGACGGCAGTCGCCGCGGCAGGAGGGGCCGCCGCAAGCCAGCTGTCCCAGCCGAAGAGGATCTCGCGCAGCGTCAATGCGACGTCTGCGAGGCTCGGTGTCAACGTGTGGAGAACGCCTCGGCTGCCCGAGAACCCGATGGCGGGAAGGCTGCCGACGACGATGAGGCCGTAACCGACCGCAAGCGCGCCGATCCTGCCGCGCACGCCGGCGCCAGCGAGTCGAATCGCCGGGAACATGCACACGCCCGATGCCATGACGACGCCGACCCCGTGGCTGTACACCACCACGAGGACCGCCGCCGCCGCGCCGATCGCGTCGGCGATCCGCCCGCGCTCGACGACGCGCTGCCATGCCCACAGCGCAATCGCGAGCCAGGCCATGATGAAGGCGTACATCCGGACCTGCTGCGAATAGAGCACTGCCGCCGGAGCCGCGGCGAGCAGGAGGGCAGCGGCAAGGGCGGCGGCACGCGATGCCAGGCGGGCGGCGGTCGCGGCAACGAATGCGATGGCGACCAGCGACCACAGGACCGAGTCGAGCGCGACATATGCATCCGACTGGCCAAATCGCATCCACATGCTGAGTTGGAGGTAGTAGAGCGGTGGATGCACGTCGAAGCGCGCCGCCGTGACCAGTGTCTCGAACAGCCCGTGATTGGCGAAGTTCACCGACAACAGTTCGTCGAACCACAGCCAGCGGCCGTCCAGTCCGAGCATGCGCAGGCCGAGCGCAGCCGCTGCGACGAGCAGCACACAGCCCCAAAGCCTTGCCGATCCTGAGGCGGCAGCGCGCGTCACCGTTCGTCCCTTCCCGCTCGGCTCAGCCGCTCGCGGCGAGCCTTCGCTTGATCCGTCGGAATGCGACGACATCGAAGACCGTGTCGAGACCGTTCCACTCGAGGCGGCACTTGGAGAATTCCTCGCGGTAGAGCGTCATGACGTCCTTCGGCATGCCGGCGAGGCCGTCCTTCCAAAGTCGCGGGTACAGCATGCGCGCCTGCAGGCGGCGGGTGGCATAGCGCATCATCCGGTTCTTGTAGAGCCGCCAATGCTTCAGTCGCAGCGGCGAAAACGAGTCGAATTGCCATTGCGCATCGGGACACGGCTCGATGCGCGAGAAATCGGGCTCGCTCTTCGGGTCGAGATTCCAGCGCACGAGCGTGCCGACGAGGCCGTCTTCGCCGAACATGCCGATCGGCAGGCGGACCTGCTTTGCGCGGACGTCACGCACGAAACCGCCGCTCAGGGCGTAGAAATTCCCGGCGACGACGCGCTCCTCGATGATCATGCTGCGGAACGAGCCGATGGTCCTGCCGCTGCTCGGCACTGCGGCCACCGCCAGCGCGCCGGGATGTTCGGCAAAGCAGCGCTCGACCGCGGCGATCGACCCCGGGACGATCTGCATGTCGCCATCGATGAAGACATACGTCGCCGCTTCGGGCGCGATCTCGTGGACGAATACGTTCCAGGCATTGGCCTTGTCGCCGATCGCCAGCGCGACCGGAACGACCTCGCCATGCGCCTCGGCAAAGCGGCGGACGACGTCCTCGGTCCGATCGGTGCAGCCGTTGATGAGCACGTAGATGCGCAGCGGCCGACCTTCGCCGGCTGCGAGGATGCTCTTCAGACAGCCGGTGATCAGCTCCTCTTCGTTGTAGGCGAACACCGCAATCGGCAGCTCCGCGCCCATCGCTCAACCTCCGGTCACGGCCCGGCCGGCCGACAAGTCGACCTGGGCGCCCTCACCCGCGACCGCACCGATCGCGGCCAGTATTCCGGCCGCCGTCCGGTCCCACGTGTAGCTTGCCGCACGCGCGCGTCCCGCCGCGCTGCTTCGGGCGCGGCCATCACCGCCGTGCAACGCCGTCGTGAGCGCCAGCGCGATCGATGCCGGGTCCGAGGGATCGAAGTATGTCGCGGCCGGGCCGCAGATTTCCTCCATTGCGGTCGCGCGCGACGTGATGACCGGCACGCCGCATGCCATCGCCTCGACCGGCGGCAGGCCGAAGCCTTCATAGAGCGACGGATAGGCGAACACGTCGGCCGCGCCGTACAGCGCCGGCAGCAGCCCATCGTCGACGTAGCCGAGCAGCCGCGCGCGCGGCGGCGGCGCCTCCGTGGCAGTGGCCGCGAAGATCGAATCCTTGCCCCCGGCCACGACCAGTTCGTGATCCGGGAACGATGATTCGACGCGTCGCCAGGCGGCAAGCAGGCCGACCAGGTTTTTGCGCGGCTCGATCGAACCGACGGTCAGCACGTAGGGACGATCGAGCGACAAGGCCGACCGCATCGCGGCGACTGCCGCCGGCGACGGCGGGGCGAACGAAGCGGACACGCCGTTCGGGACAACGTCGATCTTGGCGGTGGAGACCCCCGTCGTCGCCGAGATCCGCCCGCGCGAAAACTCCGAGACGGTGACGATCCGCTTCGACCATCGGCAGAGCCATGGCAGGACGCGGCTGCATTGGCGCACGAAATGCTCATCGAACCATTCCGGGTGGTCGAGCACGACGGTATCGTGGATCACGGGAATCTGGTTGCGCTTGAACAGCGGCCCGCTGTTGCACGGGCTGACGAGGATGCGGCGGCCGGATGCGAATCGAAGGTCGATCTGCTCCCAATCATATCCGGTCCGCCGGCCGCAGCGTACGATCGCGATGTTCGAGAACGACGCGTCCGGCTCCGCATCCGGCGGGACGAGCACGGTGAGATCGACCGCAGCAGCGGGATCGGCAAGCCGGGTGTCGAGGGCGCGCAGGGTCTCGAGGGCAAACCGCTGCACCCCGGTCTTCAAACGATGGCAGAAGAACTGCCCATTGAAAACAACGGGCAGACGGCGTCGCCCGCGTCGCGTCATGCGCGCTCGGTCCGCCAGGGAAAGACCAGCCCCAGCTTCGCATCGAACCGGCTGTTCGGATAGACCCGATTGTGGTCGCCGGTATGGATCGTGCGCAGCGGCAGCGGTACGCCCGCGCCATCGAACGTCGGCAGCCCTGCAATGGAGCGCTTGTCCTGGAAGAAGGCGCGCAGGACGAGCAGGTACTGCGCCGGACCGAACGTGTTCGCGGGGATGCAAACGGTCGAACGATAGGGACCAGCGGCAACGACCGCACCCTCTCCGCGGTCATCGTAGAAGCTCGAAACGAGCCGGGTGCCGAAATTGTCATAGATGTCGACGCCAAGACGCAGCCCGGTCTGGAAGCGCTTGACCGTATATTCCACCGCAACTTCGAGGTCCGTCCCGGTGCGCACGACGCTCGCGGGCTGCCCGTCCTGGAACAAGGTCACGCCGTCATAGCTGAAATCGTCGTCGGGCGGCACGTGGGCAAGGACCTCGTCGATGCTTTCGCCGAGGTGAACGCCGCTGAGCCGCTCGAGATAGACCCGAATCCCGTCCACCACGTCGCCGTCATGCACGATGTGCCCGTGGTCCATGACGATGACGCGCGTGCAGAGGTTCTTGACCGCCTGCATGCTGTGACTGACGAACAGAACGGTCCGCCCGGAGGCGGCGAAGTCGCCCATCTTGCCCAGGCATTTCTCCTGGAACTCGACGTCGCCGACCGCAAGCACCTCGTCGACGATCAGGATCTCCGGATCGATGTGCGCGGCCACCGCGAAGGCCAGCCGCATGAACATGCCGCTCGAGTAGCGCTTCACCGGCGTGTCGATGAACGGCGCGATGCCCGAGAAGTCGATGATCGCATCGAGCTTGCGCTCGGTTTCCCGGCGCGAGAGGCCGAGGATCGCGGCGTTGAGAAAGATGTTCTCGCGGCCGGTGAGTTCCTGGTGGAATCCGGTCCCGACTTCGAGCAGTGCGCTCACCTTGCCTGCGATCTTGGCACGGCCGCGCGTCGGCTCGGCGATGCGCGTCAGGATCTTGAGCAGAGTCGACTTGCCGCTGCCGTTGTGGCCGATCAGCCCCACGACTTCGCCGTGCCGCACCTTGAACGAGACGTCGTCGAGCGCCCAGAAATCGCGCGGAGCGTCGGCGTCCGGCTTGCCGCGGCGGTGCCACGGCAACCGCGCCGCGATGACGTCGCGAAGCGTCCGATAGGTGTCGATCGACTGGCCCAGCCTGTAGCGCTTTCCGATGCCCTCCGCCTCGAGCGCATAGGGTGTCCCGAAACGCAATGCGGTGTCCGCCGAGATCGACGCCTTGGCGGCCGGTACGGCGGCGGAGTCGATCGGATCGGGCGCCGGCGCGGCCGCGACGATTGGCGTAGTGCGTGTGATGGCCATTGGCGCGCCCTCAGATCGAATCCGCGAAGCGGCCTTCGGCACGGCGGAAGTACCAGACTCCGACCGCGAGCGTCGCGAATGTGACGGCAAGCGACACGAGTGTGTCGCCGAGCGCCGGCGGCGAACCGGCACCGAGCAGCGACCAGCGCGCGCCTTCGATGACCAGCGTCAGCGGATTGAGCGATAGCACCCATGTCCAGTTGGCCGGCAGGAACCCGACAGGATACACCACCGGGGTCGCGAAGAACCCGATCTGGAGCCCGAACACGACCAGGAACTTCATGTCGCGATACATCACGTTGAGCGCACCGAACAGGCACGCGAGGCCGAACGAAAACATCATCGCGACGAGGACGAACAGCGGCAGGAAGAACGCCTGACGCCCGGGGACCTGCCCGAGCGTGAGCATGAACAGGAACAGGATGACCAGGACGACGACGAAGTCGACGAGCGCTTCGATCGCGTGGCTGAGCGGAATGATCAATCGCGGGAAGTACACCTTGGTGATCATCGGCCGGTTCGAAATGAGGCACTGAGTACCGTCGGACAATACCTTGGCGAAGTAGCTCCAGAACACCACGCCCACCAGGACAAAGACGGGATACGGCGTATTGCTCGATGGAAACCGCGCGATGACCCCGAAGAGCAGGGTGTAGACGACCGTCGACACGGCGGGCTGGATGACGATCCAGGCAAATCCGATGAGTGCTTGCTTGTAGCGGATCGTCAACTCGCGCTTGACCAGCGCGCCGAGAACGCTGCGGTACGCAAGCAGTTCCGCAACGTCGATGATGGGACGCCGTACCGAGCTGTCGATCGTCGTGACTTGATCAGGCATGACCTTGGTGGATCGCTGTAACGTCAGTCCATGACAGGTCGGACCGGCAAATCGGCGTTCCCGCCGGTCGGCCCGCACCATACGGCAATCATGCCGGCAGGATAGTTAATTTTCTGGAAAATGTCGCTGGCCCATATGCTTACCGCGGTCCGCGGGGACGCGTTGGCGCAACTGCGCGCTGCCCGCCCGGGCAAGACTGTGCTAGGTTCGCGGCGTGGGGCGCGGACCACGCCAGTCGAGTTGGGACGAGGACGAGCCTATGAAGCCCCGTGACGGGGGACCGCCCCCGGCCGTCCATGCGTTCGGCCGGCGGTCTCCGAACGACGTCGTCCTGTTCACGTCGCACGTCGCCTCGCCGATGATCCTGCGTGCGTTCCGTCGGCTGCAGGCGGAGGCGCCCGCATGGCTCGATGTGCGCTTCCTGATGCACCTGCCGGCCGGCGCGCCGCCGGCGCCGAATATCATCGGCGTCACCGACGCGGATCTGCGGTGTCTGGCCTATCGTGCGAAGCTGCCGGGCGGCCAGGTCCGGATTGTTCCGGGCAATGCCGATCTTCTTGTTCTGTGGTTCGCGCGCACCTTTCCGGCCTATGAGCGTTACTGGACGATCGAGTACGACGTCGACTTCTCCGGCAACTGGGCGACCTTCTTCGATGCCTTTGGCCCCCACGATCCGACAGACCTGCTCGCGGCGACGGTGTGCCGCTATGACGACACACCGGCGTGGCGGCACTGGGGCAGTCTCGTTGCCCCGCCGCGTTTTCGGGCGACGAATCGCCTTCGCTGCTACCTGCCGGTCAATCGTGTGACGCGCCGAGCCGTTGCAGTGATCTCGCACGCCTACGCCGCCGGCTGGGGCGGCCACCACGAGGTGGCGTGGCCGACGATCCTCGCCATGTCAGGCCTGACGATCGGCGATTTCGGCGGCGATGGGCCGTTCGTCGCACCGCAGAACCGCAATCGCTTCTACGTCAACAATCGCTATGACGCCAATCTC
>JAEUKZ010000300.1 GCA_016793045.1 Alphaproteobacteria bacterium | reverse complement strand
ACTGTGCGCAACTGAAGAGGTAAAGACGCCGCCGGCGAACCTAGCCCATTCGCCCTACGCATTCACCGATTCTGGGCTGGAATTGTGAAAAATCCGGCTGGGTTCATGCAGGAGTGTATGCCGTCGGCATCGCTGCGGTACCATCGCCTGCACGCCCGCCGCAATATGTCAGCGCGGCCGCTTCACGGCGATGTCAGTAGCCGTAGCGGACTTCGAGAAATGCCCCGCTGTTGCGCCGGAACTCGCCGAGATAGGTATCTTCGTTGCCGAAGAACCAGTCGCCGCCGATGCTGAGCCGAAGCTGGTCGGTCGCCTTGTAGGTCACGCGCGTTCGCAACAGCCCGTCGAGCGCGGTCGCGTTGAATATGGCGGCTACTTCCGTCTCGACCTTGTCGCCCGGCCAGCGATAGTTCACGCGGGCGGTTACACCGTGCTGGTTGCGGTAGCGCTGGTTCGACAGCGCCGCATTGCGCAGGGCAAGTCCCTGCAGGAGCGGGCTGGAAACCTGCGTCGGGTCCTGGTAGCCGTCGACGTAGCGGTAGATGTACTGGATATTGACATTCAGCCGGTCATTGAAGGTGCGATCGCCGCCGACAACCATGTAGAGGCCGGAGCGGCGATACAGCGCGCCCGCCCCGTCGGGGCTGAACGTGTAGGCAATCTCGCCGCGCAAGCCGTACTCACCGAGATTGGTGGCCGCGTCGGCACCGATCTGGCGGATCCGATCATACCGACGCGAAATCGTCGCGACTGTCGGTGACAGGCCGGCCACCTGGAAGCGCGGGTCGCGGTCGAGTCCGTCGAAATAGGACAGCGACCAGTCGACACTGCCACCGGTACGATCGACACGGAATCCGAACTGGGCGACTTCGGTCGGCGAGTGTTCGCCGAGCAGGAAGATCCCCGGCTGTCGGCTGCCGCTGGGATAGCGATTAGGGCGGAACTCGGGCAGCCACAGTGCGCTCACCGTGTAGCCGCCGTGCCCCCAGCGCGCGTGCACCATCGCGTTGCCGCGGCGCTGGTCGTCGTCCTCGGGAAACAGCAGGGTGAAATCGCGCGAGCTGATGACGTCGGTCGGGTTGACGCGGTCGGCGCGGCCCCAGGCCACGATCTCTCGGCCGATACGCAACTCGAACGGCTCGAACCGGGCCATGAGATTGCCTTCGCGCAGCTCGCCGCGAAAGTTCGAACCGTGGCCGATCTTCTGGTCGGTGATCCAACCTTCGAACCGCGAGGACAGCCACGGCGTGATGCGCGTGCGGGCGCGCATCCAGGCCGTCGCCGTGCCGACGGAGTTGAGCTGTTCGAGATTGTGGTCGCGCGTCCAGTACGAGCCGCGCAGCGACCAGTCGAGGCCGAGATCATTGATCGCGCGATCGACGGTCATCGGCTGCGCCGCCCCGGGCGAAGGCGGAATCGGTACCTCTTCGGCCGCGGCGCCGGTCCAGGCGGCGGCGGCCAAGACGATGGCCGGGAGCAGTTTCACTCGTCGCGCTCCATGGCGCGCGTGGTGAAATACTCCGCGCTCATGCCCTGATTGGCGCGGAAGTTCTCGAAGCGGATGACCGTGCGGTGATTGCTCTGGACGTTCTGCGCTTCCATCGTCATCGGCTGAAAGCGGCGGGCCGCGGGGTCGACGAGCCGGACGTCGCTGGCGCTGAAGCGGCGCAGCAACCGACCGCCCTCGTCATAGGCCTCGCCGCGCGTCGCGACGTAATTCTCCTTGTCGATCCACTGGACACGTCGCGAATAGCCGGTGTTCGACTGCACGACCGGGCTGCGCGGCAGCGATTCGACGATCCAGGCGGGGCGGCCATTGACGGCCTCCTCGCCCGTGAGCCGATGGGTCCACTCGGAAACCCGATGCCCGATGATGTCCCCATAGGTGAAGTCGGAACCAACGAAGGCGTCGCGCCGGTTCGCGGCCACGAGCCGCCGCACCCGCCGCGCTGCCGGCAGGTAGATCCACATGTCATCGTCGGCGCTCAGGTTCTCGATCATCAGCACGACGGTTCCGCGGATGTCCGCAGGTGACATGAAGCGCGCGACGCGCATGCTGTCGCTGCCGTTCTCGCGCAGCATCGTTCGCGAGATCGTCTGGCGCACGCGCTCCTGGCCGCTGGCGTTGATCAGGCGGAATGTGACGTTGGCGACCGAATCGCGGACGCGCATCGTCACGAAGTTGCGCTCCATGATCTGGTCGGCCGATTGCGCCGATGCCGTACCGACGAATCCGCTGCCGACGAGGGCGCCGAGAAGCAGCAGGCGCGCGACAGCCTTTGCTGCCGCCGGTACCACCCTGTCGAAAAGGAAGCGCGGCCGCAGCAGGACGATCAGGGCCGGCATGACGGTGAGCGCGCTGGCGGCGCTGATGACCATGGCCATTGCGATCAGCGCGCCCAGCCAGATGTGAATCAAGAACCCCCACGAGGCCATCAGCACGGCGTATCCCCCGGCGACTGCTGTGGCGACGAACATGACCGCTTTTCCAGCTGAAGCAAAGGCTTGCTCCATTGCGGTTGCCAAGTCGGTCGAACCACGGTTGGCATCGCGCAGACGATATAGGAAGTAGATGGCGTAGTCAGCCCCAATGCCGACTGCAAGTGCCGAGACCGTCGCGGTCGCCATCTGAAGCGGTATCGCCGTCAGTCCCATCACCCCGAATATCGCCGCGACCGACGAGACAAGGGGCACCAGAACGAGCAGCCCGGCCAGCACCGAGCGGAAAAGCAAGGCCGAAACCACGAACACGCAGGCGCAGATCTGCGCGATGTTGAGGAGCTTGCTCGCGACGATGACCTGGTTGAGCGCCACCGGCTGCATCACCGTACCGCCGATGCTGACGCGGACGGTGGCCGGGAAAGTTGCCGCGACGAAGGCGCGCAGTCGCCGATCGAGGTCGATCAGATAGGCCGAACTCTCTTCGCGCATGTATCCGGTGATGACGGCGGTGCGATAGGGATAGTCGACATAGTGATCGAAATCGCCGGGGTCGCCGGACATCGAGTAGAGGAGCAGATACTGGGCGACCAGCTCGCTGGTACGCGGAACGTCAGAGGGCCCGGCGTCGCCGGGATTGAGCGCGGCATTGATCCGCACGAGGAAGTCGACGATCGACAGCGTCTTGCCGATCTGCGGTTCGCGCTCGAGGAAGCGCTGGGTCGCCTGCATTGCCGCAAGAACGCCCGGATCCTTGATCGCGTCGTCCTCGCCCTCGATCAGAACCTGAAAGGTGTTGGTTCCGGCAAGGCGCTGGTTGATCGTCCGATCGGCCTCGAGCGCCGGAAGCGAGCGGAACAGGAAGGCGCTGGTCGCATTGTCGACATAGACGAGCGTCGCGGCCGCGCATAGCGCAGCGGTGATGGCGCCGCCGACTGCGATGACGCGGCGCGGCCGGGTGATGACCAGATTGGCGAGGCGACGCGCGAGCCGGTCCCAGCGCGTGTCGGCAAGTTCACGGGCGGTCACGGCGTCCGGCGGCGGCGGGAGCATCGCGCGTAGGGCCGGTGTGAACGTGAGCTCGATGACGACGGCGCTGGCGATTCCAAGTGCCGTGAAGACACCGAAGACCTGGATCGTGCGTACTTCGAACACGAGGAGCGAGCAGAAGCTGATCGCCGCGATCGAACCGGCGGCGAGCATGATCGGCCCGACGCCGGTCACCGCCTCGACGACCGCGCGCCGGTTGGCCTCGCGCGGATCGAGCGCGCCGTCGCTGCGCAGCGCGACGTAGCATTCGTAGTAGCGCTTGAGAATCTGGACGGCATGGCCCGCCGCGACCGCGAGGATGAGGATCGGCGTCGTCGCGTTGAAGGTGTCGAGGGTCGTGCCGGTCCAGCGCAGGAGGCCGAGGCTCCAGATCACCGCAAGCACGGCCGTCACCAGCGGCAGGATCATCGCCTGCAGGCTGCGGAACGCCTCCCAATGGATGATGCCGATGAGCACAAGCGCCAGCGGAAAGAAGAAGGCCATGCGGTCGGAGAACGTCTCGATCAGACCGACGATGATCGGCTGCCCGCCGACGAGAATTTCGACCTCCGGGCCGCGCAGCGGTTCGACCAGCGCGTTGATCCGCGCGGCGACGACGCGGAATCCGCCGGGATCCTTGTTGAATTCGGCGGTGATCGCCGCCGTGCGGCGGTCGGCGGACACGAGCAGCCCGTGATAGGCCGGATTGGCGTCGAACGCGGCTTCGAGCGCACGCAGGCCCTCGGGCGTGCTCGGCACGCTCTCCATCAGCGGCCGCACATCGAGCCCGTCGTCGGTGCCGAGTATGCTCTTTGCCAGCGGCGCGGAGAGGCTGAGGACGTTGCGTCGGATGACGCCGGGCGTTTCGGCGAGCGCGTCGGTGATCGCCCGGACGCGCGAAAGGACAGGCTGTTGAAAGACGGTGCCTTCGCGTGCGGTCACCGCGACGACGACGAGGTACTTGTTGCCGAAGATGCGCTCGATGGCGCTGGTAGCGATCTGGAACGGATGCGAATGCGGCAGCAATTCGTCGGGGTCGACGACGATGCGCAGGCCGGGCAGTTGCCAGCCGAGAGCGAGCGTGACCAGCGCCACCAGCGCCAGTACGGCCACACGGTACCGGACCATCCGTTCGGCATGACCGCGCATTTAAGTGCACTCCCGATTGCGGCTGCTCAACACTTACGCGAATGACCGCCACTTCGCCACATCGGGCGCCGCATGCTCGTGTCAGTCGCCGGGATAGGAACGGAACCGGTCGTTGGGCCAGCGAAAGTTCGTGTAGGTGATCGTGACGCTGAAATCGAGCGCGCGGACCTGATGCCACCAGCCGATCGGCATGAACAGCAGTTCGCCGGGACTCAGCGTGACGTCGTAGACGCGGAGCTCGCGCAGGGCGGGGAAGCGCGCGAGGTCGAGATCCGGGGCCTCGATGTCGGCCACTTCGCTGAAGACGTGATGGTGGTTGTAGATCCTGGCGACGTCGGCCGCGGCGACGATCTTCAGGTGCTTGCGCCCGACGAACTGGCCGATGAGGTTGTTGGTCAGGTCGTGATGCAGCGACGTGATGGTGCCGGCTGGCCCGATCCACATCATCCCGTGCGGGTTGGCGTCGTTGCCGTCGAGGAACTTGCCAAGCAGGCGCAGATCGCCATGCAGGAGCCTGATCGCGTCTGCATTGCGTGCCGAGTTGTACGCGGTCATGTAGGCGTCGTTGCCGGCCTCGGGCCTCGTGATCAAGTCGATGAACTGGTCGAACGGCATCTCGCGGCGATGCTGGTCCTTGTACATCTCAAAGCGTGGATCGCTGCGCCGTTCGCCCTGAAACTCGATGACGCGGTCGCCGACGACCTTGCGGAGATAGGCGGGGGTCCAGCGCGCGAGCGCGGGCCAGTCGGCGGTTTCGCCGATCAGGATGACCGGTCGACCCGCGGCGTAGTATCGATCGAGGAACTCCTCCCCGCTCAAGCCGGCACGCCGCTCGATGATCGCGTTGGCGGCGCGCAACTCGGCGTGGCGCGCGATGGTGTCGAGCAGCCAGTCGCGCTTGCGCAGCAGTCGTGTCGATCTGCGTGCAGCCGCGACCAAAGGATTGTCCGCCGCGGCGTCGAGCGCACGCGTCGCCTCGTCGGGCGAGAGGCCGATCGCGACGAGCCGGGCGTGCAATGGCTCGCGATCGGCCCCGGCTGCGAGCTCGGATCCGACGGCCTTGATCGCCTTGGCCAAGGTTGCCGCATCGAGGCCCGCGGCGAGCGGCTCGGGGTCCTTGAGCGATGCGGCCGGCACGGCGGCCGCGGGCGCGGCCGGTGCTGCGCCCGGCGGCAGCGGTTCGCCCGGTGCGAATGCGGCGAGGCGGAGCTTGATCTGATGGTCCTTGATGCGTGGGGCATCCTGCATGTCGACGCCCCGGTAGTAGCGCTTCTGCCATTTCTCCGTCCCGGCGGCCGGCGTCGACTTGGCCATCTTCGCTTGGAAGGCGTCGCGCGACGCGCTCCACGCCTTGAACTCGGCCATCAGTTGCGGGTTGCGCTCCATCGGCACGAGCTTCGGCGTGACGGCGTCGAGATAGCCGCGCTGGACCGGAAAGAAGAAGCAGATCGGCTCCTTTTCCTCGAAGCGGATCCAGTGGTTCGCGCGGGTGAAGCGCCAGTTCATCGTGAATGTGTAGGGCGACCAGTCCGTCTCGATGATGCCGTTGAGCGGAAAGATGCCGTCCTTCGGGCGGTTCGGCGAACCGCCGACCCACATGTTCCAGCCAGGCGGGGTTCGAAACAGCCCGAAGATGTGAAAGGTCAGCACCGCCTGGCCGAAGATGGAGACCGGTGCGAACTCAGGCTTGCCGCCGTCCGGCATGCGCACCGTGATGTCGCCCGTGCCGTTGCCGCCGTTCCAGCAGGCTTCGAAGGCGACGGGGGTGAGGACCTCCCAACCATGCGAATTGGCGATGTTGAGCGGGAGGCAGCGATACGCGAATGCTTCCGGGGTGTTGTCCATCCACTCGCGGGTCGGCTCGGCGGGCCGGATCAGCGGCTCCCAGCCGGGATGCAGATAGCACAGGAGTTCCATCGCAATTCCTTGGAATGGCAGCGAATCTTTGTAGCGTGTTTATGGTTGACCGGATGTTAACAGAGCCGCCGTAGGCTTGCGGAGGCTTGGGGCGGGAGGGGCCGACGATGACGACGGCATTGCGCGAGACGGCCACGCCGGCGGCAGGACGCTGGGCAGGCATTCGACGTTGGTGGAGCGGTTCCAGCCCTGCGGCCGTGGTCGTTGGCTATCTCTTCGTGTCGTTCGTCGCGTTCAGGCTGAATGCGAACTTCGTCCTGAACCACTTTTACGCCGATGGGGCCGGCGTCGATGCGTGGCTGATAGGCGCGGCGATCTGGCGGAACGACTGGACGCTCACGCTGCCCTCCGCCGCGGTCTTCCCGCTGCACAGCTTTCTCGGGACGCATTTCACCTTCCTGCTTGTGGTGCCTGCGCTTCTGAGCCACCTGATCCCGGTCGGCATGATCTCATGGACGGCTGTGGTGGTGGGGGCGATCCACGCCTTGCTCGCCGTAGCGGTCTATCGGCTTGCGCTGCGCGACTATGCCCTAGCAACGCGCGGCGGCGTCGTTCTCGCGGCGGCGCTCGGGCTCGGTTTCGGATTCGGCGGCATCGCCATGGCGGCGTTGCAGCTACCGCATTTCGAGCTCCTGATCGTCGGTCTGGGGCTGCTGTTCCTCGCGGCTCTCGCGCGCGGCCGGCATCGTGCCGCGTGGTTCTGGTTCGTGCTGGCGATGCTGGTTCGCGAAGATGCCGGCTTTCATCTCTTCGGCGTGCTCATACTGGCGCAGATCGTGGCGCCGCGCCGCGACGCCTGGATCTTCGTCGCGATGTCGTTCATCTGGAGCGCGGCGTCGTTCGGACTGATCAAGTTGTTCTTCCCGGGCGACAACAACTTCGAGCGCGTGTATGCGGGCGCCCCCGCCTATGCCCATCTGACGCGTGATCTGGTGGAGGAGCGCCTGCGCCTGATTTGGTCGCTCCGCACGTATCTATGGCTGCCACCGATCGTTGCGCTCGCGTGGGCGCTCATGCGTCGCGATGCCCTCGTTCTCGTCGGGTTCGCAGCCGCCCTGCCGTGGGCGCTGCTTCACCTGACGGCCGTGACCGGCGGCGCCGGTACGCTCGACCTCTACTACTCTTTTCCGTTCCTGCTCGCCGTGGGGTGGTCGATGGTTGCGCCCGTCTGGCGCAAGGCCGCCGTGCCGGTCGGGCGCGACCGTCGCTTCGCCCTGATTGGACAGAGCGCGCTGATCGCCTCCGCCCTTGTCGGGTGGGTCGGCGAACGGTTCGTGATCTATCCGCTGACGATGAAGCTTAATGTCGATGGGCCGACATTGAATGCCGATCTGATCGAGAATTTCGCCACGCGGCTCGCTCAGGGCCTGCCCGATCTCGGCACGGTCCGCGCCGACTATGGGAGCCTTGGCCTCGTTCCAGGCCTGCTGCGTCCGACGAACTGGTTGAGTGCGCAATCGCCTGGCGGTGCGGACACGGTGATCTGGTTCGACCCCGGGCAGCAGGACAGTCTGGCATGGGGAAGCTGGCTGTCGAGCCGGCTGGGCAACCACTACCAAGTCGTCGGCTCGAACATCATGATCGCGACGAATCGCCGACTCCACGAATCGCCGCTCTTCGCGCCTGCGGTCGTTCCCGGCAATGCCGTCTGGCGGCGCATGCGGCCAACATTGATTGCGGAGCGAACGCCCGACGGCTTCTTTGCCGCACGCGACCGTCCGGCCGGGTTGATTGCCGACGGGCCGCATGGATGGTGGCGTTACGGGATGTACTTCGCCCACGGGGTCGCGATTCCGACCGGCCGCTACGAAGCGCGCTTCGATCTGCGCGTCGCGAACCCGCGCGAAGCCGGTGCCGTCGTCGCGCGATTGGAAGTCGGCTTTGCGTGGGGCCCGACGGTAGCGCGCGCGGAAATTCGCGCCGATCAACTGCGTCCGGAGTCGATTTCCGGGGCGCAGCCGATCCTCGTCACGGTTCCGTTCGCGGTCGACGCGACGACGGCTCCGCTGTTCCTGCAGCTACGCGCGCTGCATCTCGGTACGGCGGACGTGACGCTGCGGGCGGTGGGGCTGGT
>JAEUKZ010000296.1 GCA_016793045.1 Alphaproteobacteria bacterium | reverse complement strand
CGTCCGCTGCTCCGGCTCCTTCGCCGCGAAGCGCGGGAACAGCAGGTCGTTCTCGAGCGCGACGTGGTCCATCACGTCGGCGACGAGCTTGCGCACGCCGGACGTGAGCGCCTGCCAGGAGCGGCAGGCATCGTCGGGCATCCGGCCTTCGTCGGTCATCGCCAGCAGCACGCGCAGGCGCATGCCGTGTTCTTCGTGCTCGTGGCGCATGCGGGCGATCGGATGCGCGATCATCGGGCTGCCGCCCGCACGCATCATCGGGAAGAGGATCAGCTCCTCCTTCGCCATGTGCGTTTCAAGTTCGGCGGAGAGATCGACGAGCGCGTCCGCAAGCCCGACCGGAGCGAGCGGATGGGCGGCATGGACGGCCTCGACCTTGCGGGCGAGCTTGATCAGTTCGGGAAGCTCGCGGCGATGGGTCGCATGGTAGCGATCGAGGATGTGATCGATCAGTTTCGGGGTTTCCTGCGGGGCGACGGGCTGCGCGTCCATGCTCATTTCCTCCAGCGCCGCGACGATCGGCGCGATCGGGAGGTCCTTGTCGCGAACCGCATCCGCCAGGGTCGCGGTGCCGCCGCAGCAGAAGTCGAGCTTGTGGCGGCGGAACAGCGCCGTGGCGCCCGGGATCGACACGGCGATGTCGCCCAGCGTGCGCGCGGGGAAAGGAAGGTGGGCCGACGGTGCGGCTGCGAGGCCGGTCATGGCGGGTCTCCTGTCGTGGCGGGTGCGGGAGTACGGATCGGGGGCGGGGTCGGGGAGCGCAATGTGGCAAGGCCGAGGGCCATGCTGTCGGCGATGCGCCTGGCGCGTTCGATGAAATGAGCGGCCGCGGCGGGGGGGCACTGCTCGCTCGCGGAGGCGATGAAGATCTGGATCCAGCGATCGAAGTGGCGCTGCTCGATCGGCAGCTTCATGTGCATCGGGAAGGGCTGGCCGTGATAGCGGCCACTCATCAGCGCGACGGACGACCAGAAGTCGCACATCCGGAGCAGGTGCGGCTCCCAGTCTGCGATTCGGGTCGCGAACACCGGCCCGAGCAGGTCATCCTCGGCGACGCGGGCGTAGAAGGAGCGGACCAGGCGCTCGATCATCGCCTCGTCGATTCCGGTACGGGCGACGATCGCGGCGGCGAGTTCGGCCCGGCCGGCGGGCATGGGCAGTTCTTTAATATGCATTACAAATGCATATTATGATTGCGCCGACGGCCCCCTCAATCCGTAGTTTCCACTATGCCATCGACGACTCTCACGCGTCCGCGGCCGGGCCCAGCAGGCGAAGCAGTCCCCGCGCTGCACGGGGACTGGCGGCGAGGTCGGCGAGGGTGTGGCGGTCGAGCACGGCGAGAAATGCATCCACTGCCTCGCGCAGCGGCGCGCGCAGTCCGCATGCTGCGGTGATCACGCAGCCGTTGTTCCCCGGTTCGAAGCATTCGACGAGTGCGAAGCCGTCCTCGGTCGCGCGCACGACGGCACCCAGCGCGATGTCACTGGGCGGGTGCGCGAGCGCGAGCCCGCCGCCGCGCCCGCGCACGCTGGCGATGAACCCGGCCTGGACGAGGGTCAGTGCGACTTTGGTCAGGTGGTTGCGCGAGATGCGATAGCGTCGCGCGACGTCCGCGATGGTGTGACGGCGCCCGGGTTCGGCCGCGAGCGCCATCAGCAGGCGCAGCGCATAGTCGGTATGGAGGGTCAGACGCATCGCCGCCTCCGCGAGCCGCGCCGGGACCGTCGCCCGGCCGGTGAATAATGCATAGGAGCAGCGCCAAGCCGATGCCGCAAAAAGAAAAAGGCCTTATTCACGGCTCATGCACGTGAATAAGGCCTTGTGGTGATCGCCGGCATGAAGCCCCAGCGGTGGGGCATGCGCGCGCGGGGCCGTGAATCAGGCGCCCATCGCTTTCTTCATGTTGGCGTCGATGGCGTCGAGGAAGCCGTTGGTCGTCACCCACTTCTGGTTGGGCGAGATCAGAATGGCGAGATCCTTGGTCATCGTCCCGGCTTCGACCGTGTCGATGCAGACCTTCTCGAGCGTCTCGGCGAACTTCACCACTTCGGGGGTGTTGTCGAAGCGGCCGCGATAGGCGAGGCCGCGCGTCCAGGCGAAGATCGAGGCGATCGGGTTGGTCGAGGTCTCGCGGCCCTTCTGGTGCTCGCGATAGTGGCGGGTCACCGTGCCGTGCGCGGCTTCGGCCTCGACGGTCTTGCCGTCCGGCGCCAGCAGCACCGAGGTCATCAGGCCCAGCGAGCCGTAGCCCTGCGCGACCGTGTCGGACTGCACGTCGCCGTCATAGTTCTTGCACGCCCATACGAAGCCGCCCGACCACTTGAGCGCCGAGGCGACCATGTCGTCGATCAGGCGGTGCTCGTAGGTGATGTTGGCGTCCTTGAACTTCGCCGCGAACTCCTTGTCGAAGATCTCCTGGAACAGGTCCTTGAAGCGGCCGTCGTAGTACTTGAGGATCGTGTTCTTGGTCGACAGGTACACCGGGTACTTGCGCATCAGGCCGTAGTTGAAGCAGGCGCGCGCAAAGCCGCGGATCGATTCGTCGGTGTTGTACATCGCCATCGCGACGCCGCCGCCGGGGAAGTCGAACACGGTGTGGCGGATATTCGACGTGCCGTCTTCCGCGGTGAAGGTGATCGAGAGCCGTCCTTTGCCGGGCACGACGAAGTCGGTCGCGCGATACTGGTCGCCGAAGGCGTGGCGGCCGATCACGATCGGCTGCGTCCAGCCCGGCACCAGCCGGGGTACGTTCTTGCAGATGATCGGCTCGCGGAAGACCGTGCCGTCGAGGATGTTGCGGATCGTCCCGTTGGGGGACTTCCACATCTGTTTGAGGTTGAACTCCTTCACCCGCGCCTCGTCGGGGGTGATGGTCGCGCACTTGACGCCCACGCGGTACTGCTTGATCGCGTTGGCGGCGTCGACCGTGACCTTGTCGTCGGTCTGATCACGATACTCGACGCCGAGATCGAAATACTTCAGGTCGACGTCGAGATAGGGGAGGATGAGCCGCTCGCGGATCATCTTCCAGATGATCCGGGTCATCTCGTCGCCATCGAGCTCGACGATCGGGTTGGCTACCTTGATCTTCTTCATTTCCGGGGTTCTCGCGGGTTGGCGTCGTTCGCAATGGACGGGGCGTGCGCGCCGGCGCGCAACGGCGCGAGGCGGCAGGCCGGGATGGCGCCCTTATAGCGTTCTTTGGCGAGGGCGCCAACCGCGTCCGCTGGAGGCTGCGGCATCCGGAAATCAAAGCTTTTCGGTGAAATCCGGCAGCGCCGGCGGCGGGCTCGCGGCGAGGGCCGGCAGGACCGCATCGATGTCCGGCACGACCATGTAGAGATCGCGGAAGGCCGGGCGCGCATAGTTGGTCTCGATCGTGCGCTCGATGAGGTCGAGCAGCGGGCGCCAATAGCCACCGAGGTCGACGATGACGATCGGCTTGTCGTGCAGGCGGAGCTGGCGCCAGGTCAGAATCTCGAACGTCTCGTCGAGGGTTCCGGCGCCGCCGGGCAGGACGACGAAGGCGTCCGAACGGCGGAACATCGCCTCCTTGCGCTCGTGCATCGTCGGCACCACAAGGAGTTCCGAAACCCTGGCGTGGCCGACCTCCGCGCGCAGCAGGTGGTCCGGGATGATTCCGGTCACGCGCCCGCCGCCGGCCATCGCGGCATCGGCGACGATGCCCATCAGGCCGACCCGGCCGCCGCCGAAAACCAGTTCGATTCCGGATTCGGCAAGCAGACCGCCGAGCCGGCGCGCCGCATCGCGGTGGGCGGGCGGGCCGCGGTCGGACGAACCGCAATAGACGCAGACGGAGCGTGGTTTCACCATGGGCGTTGCACTACAACACGTGACACCGGCGGTGCCAGCAGAAATCGCGCCGGAACGCGCCGCAATCCAAGCCGCCGACGGAACCGACCATGACCGACCGTTTCGACGAACGCCGCAATCCGTGGACCCGCCGCGCCGTCGCCACGAAGTACGCAAACCCGTGGATCGTGGTCGAGGAGCACGATGTGCTGACCCCAAAGGGCAAGCCGGGGATCTACGGCGTGGTGCGGCCGCGCGCGCTCGCGATCGGCGTGCTGCCACTCGACGCACGCGGCGGCACGACGCTGGTCGGCCAGTATCGCTACCCGCTCGACCGCTACAGCTGGGAGATGCCCGAAGGCGGCGGCGACAAGTCCGTGCCGCCGGTCGAGTCGGCACGCCGCGAGCTGCTCGAAGAGACCGGCCTCGTCGCCGGGTCGTGGCTCGAGGTCCTGCACATGGACCTTTCGAACTCGATCAGCGACGAGCACGCGACCTGCTTCGTCGCCTGGGATCTCGAACAGCGCGTGGCGGAGCCCGAGGACACCGAGGAACTGCGCCTGCGCCACCTGCCGCTGTCCGCCCTCGTCGATCTCGTCATCGACGGCGCAATCACGGATTCGTTGACCGTCGCAACCGTGCTGAAGCTGCTCGCGCTTGCACGCAGCGAGCGGCTGCCGGATGAACTCGCGGCGATCGTCGCGCGCGGCCTCACAGGAACGTGAAGGTATCGCCCGGCGATTTTCGCGGCACGCTCGGCCATAGTTGCGGCGATGGAGCTTTCGCCTCAGCGGAATATCAGGCGCCATCCGGTGTTCATTGACCGACGGGTGGAATGGCCGCCCGAAAGACAAACAGGAGAGTGGGGATCGCGATGCACAAGAAAATCCGGCTCGCCGTGGTCGCAGGCGTCATGGCGGCGGCCGCCGGCGCAGCAATCGTGGCTGAGGCGCAGACCAACGTCGCGCAGACCGTTCAGGCTCGAAAGGACGTGATGCGCGGAAACGGTCGCGCGCTCGCGTCGATCCAGCCGATGCTGCGCAACGAGCAGCCGTGGAACGCGCAGACCGCGGCCGCGGCGATGACGAGCGTCCGCGACGGCATGCGCGGCCTGCCAAGTCTGTTCCCGGCCGGGTCGGGCGCTCAGGCCGGCATCGAGACGCGGGCCCTGCCGGCGATCTGGGACCAGCGGGCCGCCTTCGAGGCGCAGGTCGCCTCGATCGTGACCGCAGCCGATCAGCTCGTCACGCTTGCCCAGGCGGGCAACGAGGCCGGGTTCCGCGCCGGGATGGGCGCAGTGACGCAGGTCTGCGGGAGTTGCCACACGACGTTCCGCGCGCCACAGTAGTCGCGCGCGCGCGTTCACGCGTATCGAGAAGGCCGCGCCGGACAAGGTGCGGCCTTCGACCGTTCGGGGGATGGCCATGAAGCGGTTGGCGTTCGCCTTTGCCTGTGTCGCCCTGCTGATCTCCGGCAATCCCGGCCGCGCCCAGGATGCGGGCGCGGTGCAGCGCGGCGAGTACTTGTTCAACGTGGCCGGCTGTGCCGGCTGCCACACGACCGTCCAGGGGCAGCAGCGCGGCCCGCTTGCGGCAGGCGGACGACCGCTCGCGACACCGTTCGGCACGTTCTACGGGCCGAACATCACGTCTGATCCGACCCATGGGATCGGCCGCTGGTCGGAGGCCGACTTCATCCGCGCGCTCCGCGACGGCGTGCGGCCTGACGGTGCACACTACTTCCCGGCATTTCCCTTCACGTCGTTCACGCGCATGACCGACGCCGACATGCGCAGCCTGTTCGCCTATGTGCGGACCATTCCCGCCGTCGCGCAGCCGAGCCGGCCGCACGACGTCAGCTTTCCCTTCAACATCCGCTTCCTTCAGTTCTTCTGGAAGCTGATCTTCTTCACGCGTGGACCATTCCAGGCCGACCCCGCGCGTTCGGCCGAGATCAATCGCGGCGCCTATCTCGCGGAGGCGCTGTCGCACTGCCAGGAGTGTCATACCCCCCGCAACTTCCTCGGCGGGCTTCGCGGATCGATGGCCTATGCCGGCACGCGCGACGGTCCCGAAGGCGGGCGCGTACCCAATGTGACGCCGGACCGCGCGACCGGCATTGGCGGCTGGGCGGCGGGCGACCTCGAGGAATTTCTGGCGAGCGGCCTGACGCCCGACGGCGACTCTGCCGGCGGCGCGATGGGCGAAGTCATCTCGAGTTCGACCGGCCGCATGACCGCAGAGGACCGCCGTGCGCTGGTCGCTTACATGCGCAGCCTGCGGCCGGTTGAGAACAACCTGCGGCAGCGCCCGGGAAGCTGAGCGCGCCGGGCTGTCGGTCGTTCAGCCGGTGAAGGCCTGGATGCCGGTCTGCGCGCGGCCGAGGATGAGGGCGTGGACGTCATGCGTGCCCTCGTAGGTGTTGACCGCCTCGAGGTTCAGCACGTGGCGGATCACGCCAAATTCGTCCGAGATGCCGTTGCCGCCATGCATGTCGCGGGCAACGCGTGCGATGTCGAGCGCCTTGCCGCATGAATTGCGCTTGATCAGCGAGATCGCTTCAGGCGCGGCGCGACCCTCGTCCATCAGGCGACCGACGCGCAGGCATGACTGAAGGCCGATCGCGATCTCGGTCTGCATGTCGGCGAGCTTCTTCTGGATAAGCTGATTGGCCGCGAGCGGGCGGCCGAACTGGCGGCGCTCCATCGTGTAGGAGCGGGCCTGGTGCCAGCAGAACTCG
>JAEUKZ010000259.1 GCA_016793045.1 Alphaproteobacteria bacterium | reverse complement strand
GAGCAGCCCGCGCTTCGCGGCGAAGCGGTGGATCGGCCCGCCGAGCCAGGCCGGCAGGATCGCGGCGATCTCGTCGACGCCGGGCTTGAGATGCTCGGTGACGACGATCGGATCGTCGGGTTTCGCGCGCACCTCGGCGCGGATCTCGTCGAAGCGTTCCTTGCGGGTCTTGAGGTCGGCGACGCGGATCACGTCCTCGTAGCTCATCCACAGCGCGAGCCGCCGCGCGACCTCGCTGGCCAGCGCATAGGGCGCGCGGTCGATCGCGATCACGCGCCCCATGCTTCCCAGATAGGCCTCCGCATGGGCGCGGTCCTGATAGTCCGCGAGGCGATCGGCGGCGCCGGCCAGCAGCTCGATCAGCGCCGTGTCGAGTGCCGGCGACAGCGCGCGTGCCGCGGCCGCGAAGGGCGACGCGGGCCTGGGCGGCGAAGCCGCCGGCGCGGCGACGGGCGCGGCCGTGCCGCGCGCGAGTTCCAGGCCGGCGGCGAAGCCCGCGAGATTGGCCTCGACGGCGATCCCCGATTCGCGGATCGCCTCGGCGAAATGATCGTCCGCGACCGGCAGCACGCCGGCGCCCGCGAGTGCCCCGAGCAGCACGGCGTTGAGCGGCAGGCCGCGGCGCGCCGTGTCGCCCGTGAGATCGAACAGGATCGGCCGCTGCGCCATCGCGGCGATCGCCGCGTTGATGCGCGTCGCATCGATGCGGCCGTCGCCCATCGCGATCTTCTCGACCGTCGCGTAGACGCGGTGGGTCGAGGCGATCAAGGTCGTACGGTCGGGCGTGACGAAGCCGTTCTCGACCGCGCGGCCGGCCTCGACGAGCTCGCTTGCGATCATCGCGTCGACGTCGCCCGGCACCGGGTAGAGGCCGAAGACCGGCCGCCTGCCGCCGAGCGCCGCGTTGGTCAGCGGGAAGACCTCGATGTAATAGGTCGTCGCGCCGGTGCGCTGGGCGACGCCGGGGATCGAGGTCGACTGCACCGGCAGGTCGGCGCGCAGGGCCGCATTGACGATCCAATCGGTCAGCACGCCGCCGCCCTCGCCGCCGAGCGCGGCGACCAGCACGCCCAAGGGGCGCATCGCCGGGCCGCTCATGCCGCCACCGCGTTGCGCGCCGCGCGCGCCTGCAGCCGCGCGATGAAGCGCCCGCGCAGCCGCGCCACCAGCCGGTCCCACCAGTTGGCGTTCTGCACGATGTCGGCGCGATAGAACGACGGGCACAGCACGGCAGCGTCGGCGACCTCGCCGCACAGCCCGCAGCCGACGCAGTCGTTGTTCACCGCCGCGACCGGGTCGGTCTTCAAGGGGTCCTTGCTGTCCTTGATCGTCAGCGACGGGCAGCCGGACAGGCGGATGCAGGAATGGTCACCGGTGCATACCGCGTCGTCGACACCGTAGCGCGTGCGCACGACACGCTCGCCGCGCGCGAGCGCGGCGCGCTGCTCGGGCTTGATGCGGCGCTGGCGCGCGAGCTGGCATTCGCCCGCGGCGACGATGACCTTGAGCCCCTTTTCGCCCGACTTGAGCGCGCGGCGCAGGGCGCCGACCATCGTGCCGACCGAATAGGTGCGGATCGTCTCGACGGCCTTCACGCCCATCATCCGTACCGCCTGCTCGATGGAGATGCGCGGCCGGTCCGGCGCGCCGGCCCTGGACGACGGGATCAGCTGCTGGCCGGTCGCCGAGCTGTAGCCGTTGTCCATCACGATCAGCACGCCGTCCTGCTTGTTGATGACCGCGGCCGACACGCCGGTCGACAGGCCGTTGTGCCAGAAGCCGCCGTCGCCCATCACCGAGACGACGCGGCGCGCGAACGCCGGCGCCACCGCCGCCGCGCTCGACAGGCCCAGTCCGTAGCCCAGAATCGAGTTCCCGAGATTGAACGGCGGCAGGGTCGAGAAACTGTGGCAGCCGATATCCGCGGCGACGTGGATGCGGCCGACCTCGCGCTCCACCAGCTTGATCGCGCTGAACACCGGACGTTCGGGGCAGCCGACGCAGAATCCCGGCGGACGCTTGGGCACGGGCGCGCCCAGCAGCTCGGCCGCGCGGGCGCGGTGGTCGGCGCGGCGCGCCATCACCGCGCCGATCGCCTGGAGGTCGACGCCCCTGGGCACGCTGCCCTCGATGAACTTGGCGAGGCCGGTCAGCATCACGTCGGCGGTGTACTCGCCGGCGATCGGCAGCGGCCCCTTGCCGACCAGCGTGGTGTTGATGTCGTGCTTGCGCAGCAGCGCACCCACCGCCTGCTCGAGATAGTCGGGGTTGCCTTCCTCGACCATCAGCACCGCGCGCTTGCCGGCGCAGAACTGCGCAACCTCCTCGGGCACCAGCGGATAGGTGACGTTGAGGGCCAGGATCGGGACCGCCGGCTCGCCGAACGCGTCGGCGAGGCCGAGCTGCTGCAGCGCGCGGATCACCGTGTTGAACAGGCCGCCCTGGCAGATGATGCCGACATCGTCGTGCCGGCCGGCGAAATGATCGTTCAGCTTGTGCGCGCGGATGAAGTCGATCGCGGCGGGGAAGCGCTGCTCGATCTTGTGCTTCTCCTGCAGATAGGTCGACGGCGGCAGGCAGATGCGCGAATAGTCGAAATCCGGTTCCTGCAGCAGGCGGTTGCGCGAAACCAGCGGCGCACGGTTGGCCTTGGTCGCGAAGCGCCCGTGCATGTGGCAGGCGCGGATGCGGAATTCCATCATGACCGGCGCGTTCGACGCCTCGGACAGCGCGAAGCCCTTCTCGATCAGCTCGACAAAGCGCGTGTGGTCGGGCCGCGGGTCCATCAGCCACATCGACGACTTCATCGCGAAGGCGTGGCTGCGCTCCTGGATGATCGAGGCGCCCTCGCCGTAGTCCTCGCCCATGACGATCAGCACGCCGCCCTTCACCCCCGCCGAGGCCAGGTTCGACAGTGCGTCCGACGCCACGTTGGTGCCGACGGTCGACTTCCACACCGCGGCGCCGCGCATCGGATAGTTGATCGAGGCGGCGAGCATCGCCGCCGCGCCCGCCTCGTTCGCCGCCGGCTCGAAATGAACGCCGAGGCCGTCGAGCACGTCATGCGCGTCGGCGAGCACGTCCATGAGATGGGAAACCGGCGCGCCCTGATACCCGGTGACGTAGCTCACCCCGGCCTGCAGCAGCGCCTTGGTGATCGCAAGGATGCCCTCGCCCTCGAAGATCTCGCCGTCGCCCTTCTTGAGGAGCTCGACTTCCTTCGCGAATGACCGTTCCATGCCGCCTCCCACCGCCGGTGCCGCCGGCCCCGCCCGACAAAACCTATGCAGATGCATAGATTACGAAAGGCGGCCGGTGCCGTCCAGCGCCGCCCCCGGATATCGGCGTTGCCGCGTGAGGCGGATCGGCGCCACAGTCGCCGCAATGTCGATTCGGCCTGTTCATCTTCGCATGCGGCGGGCGGTCGCCGCGGCGATCTGCGGTGTCTTGCTGGCGTGGCTGACCACAGCAGGCAGAGCGGACCAGCTGCGCAGCCTGCCCCATGGCGGCATCGAGCGGAGCTATGTCGTCCATCTGCCCGCCGCGCCGCCGGCGGAAGGGCCGCTGGCGCTGGTCGTCGTGCTGCACGGCGGCGGCGGCAATGCGGACAACATCGCGCGACAGAGCGGCTTCAACGCCGAATCGGATCGCCATGGCTTCATCGTCGCCTATCCCAACGGCACCGACCGCAGGCGGCCGCTGCTCAATGCGCGCGGGCGGCCCGGGCTGCTGACGTGGAACGCAGGCCTGTGCTGCGGCTTCGCGATGGAGAACCGCATCGACGATGTCGGCTTCGTCCGCGCGATGATCGCCGAACTTGGCGGCGCCTATCCGATCGACCGCCGCCGCATCTTCGCCGCCGGCATGTCGAACGGCGGGATGATGGCCTATCGGCTCGCCTGCGAGGCGTCGGACCTGTTCGCAGCCGTCGGCGTCGTCGCCGGCGCGCTGACCGTGCGCGCCTGCACGCCGGCGGCACCGGTGTCGCTGATCCACATTCACGGGGCCGCCGACGAGAACGTGCCGATCGGCGGCGGCGTCGGGCGGCGTTCGCCGACCCGGACGAGCTATCCGGCGCTCACGGCCTCGATCGCGGCCTGGGTGGACGCCAACCGCTGTACGCAGCCGCCGCGCCAGACGCGCGCGCCGTCAGGCGTGCAGACGCTCGAATACCTCGATTGCCGCGGCGGCAGCGCGATCACGCTGCATGTCATCGCCGGCGGCGGGCATTCGTGGCCCGGCGGCCAGCGCCTGCTCGCAACACTCGATGCGCCATCAGCTGCGCTCGCGGCGACTGCGGCGATCTGGCAGTTCTTTGCCGCCCACCCGCGTCGGTAAGGCTCCGGTCAGCGCCGCTGCCAGCGTCCGCCGGCCATGTAGTACTGGCCGGGCGGCGTCTCGCGCACCAGCCGTTCGCCGAAGATCTGCTGCGTCGCCTGGACGGTCGTGCGGTTGCGCTGCGCGATCTGGGCGTAGAGCGCCATGCGCTCGCGGTTCACGCGCTCGACGAGCTGCGCGACATCCGCACGCGATACGACGGCGCCGATCAGGCCATCGGGCCGCTCGCCGACCAAGCCCTGGGCCTTGGCATTGGCGAGCGCCGTGTCCTGCGCCGAGGCAGCGGCGGGCGCGAGCGCCAGCGCAAGGGCAACGAGCAGCAAGCGCAGAAAGCGGATCATGGGCGCCTCCCCGACGGCAGGCCGAACAAGGCCGGATTCTCGCGGATGGCGCGGTCGGCGTCGCGATCGACGCGCACGCGCACTTCCTGATCGATGTGAACGTTGAGATTGATCTCGATCGGACGATCGGGCGCCTCCAGCCGCACGGTCGGCTGGCAGGCGGCGAGCACCACGAAGCCCGTCAAAAGGGCCAAAAGCCGAACCCGCACGGTGACACCTCCCGTCGGTTGAGACGCCGGACGATAACCTAACGCGGCTCCCGTTCCAACGTTTCGACGCCGCGGAGTATTTCCGCCGGCAGTCGATAGAGCCCGAGCGCCGAACGGATCGCGTCTTCGATTTCCCCCGACAGGTTCACGTTGAGGTTGACGCGCCGCCCCTCCTGGAATCCGGGGTTGCTGCCTTCGACGCGCATGCGCGCCTGCATGGTCGGCGTTGCGCCCGGCGCCGACGGCGTGCGCTCCATGGTGATGGTGAGCCGCTCGTAGCGGAAATCGCTGAGCACGAGCAGCAGCATCGCGGCCTCGTCGCCCAGGCTGACCCCCTGGCGCGGCGCATAGGCGAGCCGGCCCGGGCCGTTGGCGCTGAGAGTCCCCTGTTCGACGATGATGTCGCCGGCGCTGGCGGTCACGACGATCTGTCCGCTCACCTCCCCCGTGGCCGCGAGGCCGTCCGGCCCGCCCAGCGCCATCAGCGCCGGCAGATCGATCCCGGTCAGCCGCAGCGTGATGCGCTGACGGCCGGTTCCGGCGGCGATCGGTCCGGTCTCGATGCGGCCGCCGAGCGCGGAGGCCGCGGCGCGCGCGATCTGCGGCGCGCCGCCGGGTCCCTGGCGCAGGTCGATCTCCGCATCGGCGAGTTCGAGGCCGGCGTCGACGCGGCGCGCGCGCAGTCGCTGCGTTCCGTCGAGGCGCGGCGGATCGAGCGACGCGAAGGCCAGCGCGCCGGTGATGCCGCTCAACGTCCCGGCCGGATGCGCGAGCGTCGCGTCCTCGATTCGCACCCGCCCAGCCGAGCGCGTGCCACGACGATCCCAATCGAGACGAGCGTCGACGGTGAAACGTCCTGACAGGCCCGGCGCAATCGGCGCCAGGGCGCGCGCGATCGCCGGCGACACGGCGTCGAGCCGTCGCTCGGGACCGAGGCGGATCGCCGGCCCGGTCAGCTGCAGCGAGCCGACGCCGGTGGCCGGCGCGAAGCGCCCCCGCGCGGCCAGCGACACGCCCGCAGCCTCGCCGAGTCGTGCATCGAGCGCGAGCCCCTCGCCGTCGACGTCGATCGTCGCCGACACCGGCATCGGCACGAATAGCGGCAGGGCCGAGCGATGGCGCACCTCGCCGGCGGCGACGATACGCAGCTTCGCTTCGCCGGGGACGGGACTGCCGACGCCGTCGAGCGTGACGACCACCGGCCCGTCCCGTCCGTCGATTTCGACCGCGGCGTCGCGCAGCGTCACAGTCACCGCCGGCGGCGTCTGCCAGCGCGGCGGCCGTTCGTCAGGCTGCGCCGGATCGATCCGGATGCGCAGGCCCGTCACCGTCGCGCGCGTGATGGTCCCCTGCAGCAGGTCGCGCGACCACGGCAGCAGAACTTCGCCCACCCGTATGGCGCCATCGGGATCCGCCCGGATGTCTGAGATGCGAAGGCCGTCGAACGCGATCGCAGCGCCGCCGATCGCGCCGCCCTCGAATCCCAGCCGGCGCAGTTCCGACCGCGCGGTGTCGCGCAGTACCGTCGGCGCCATGAAAGAGGCGGCAAAGGCGATGATCGCCAGATTCAGCGCACCGGCCAGGAGGAGCAGCGGCAGCCGTTTCATTGCCCCCTCCGCGCGCCGCCGCGCACCGTCAGTGGCCGACCGGCGGGTAGGCGCCGCCGCAGCAATGCTTGTACTTCCTGCCGCTGCCGCACGGGCAGCGGTCGTTCCGGCCGATCTTCGGGGCGCTGCGCACCGGCACCGTGACCGGTCGCCGGACGGCCTGGTCGCGCCAGAGCGCGTGGAAGGCGGCGAGTGTCTCGGGGATCTTCGCGACCCAGCGCTCGCGCGCCTCCGCCGTCCGCGGCGCGAGCGGCGGCTGAGGGCGTGAATCGTCGAGCAGGAGAATGGCATCGGCCAGACGCTGACCGCGCGGCTCATCGAGAATCTCCAGCCACGCCGCCTCGCGCAGGCCGATGCCAAGATCGAAGCCGTATGCCCATTCGGCGCCGAGTGATCGCGTGTCGTCGGGGTCGATGCACGGGACGTGCGGGTAGCCGGCGGCGAGCCGCGCCGCGATCGTGGCGCGATGGCGGGTCAGCAGCCCGTCGACGAACTCGGCTTGCGCCGCGTCCGCGAAACGCGGCCCGTCGCCGTCGGGTTCACCCCAGATCACCGGCATGAATTCGCCGGGCGGCACGGACTCGGGGCCGACGGCCAGCGCGGCGAAGAAGCCGTCGAGCATCTCCAGCGACATCGCCGCGTCGGAGGCGTTGGCGCTGGCGAGAAAGCCGGCGAGCCAGTCGAGCTCGTCGAGGGTCAACGCATATGCAGCCGCCGGGTCCTCGGAATCGACCGCGTCGTCGTCCGGCATCGCGGCGGTCCAGCGCAGCGCCTCGGCGGCATCGTCGAGCGGCATCAGCCGTCGGCGCATGAACCGCTCGTCATCCCCCGGGCGCGCGACGGCGGCGCGCAGATCGGCCTCCCAGTCCCGGCGCTCGGGATCGTCGGCCGGTTCTCCTGCCCTGTCCCAGGCCGCGCGCACCATCGCCGCTCGCTCCTCAAGCGCCAGCAATGCGACGACTTCCCGTGCGCCTTGCCAGACGAGGTCGTCGTCGTCCGCATGGCCGCGTCCGGCGAGCCGGTCGATCACGGCGACGACCCGTTCGCGCGGGACGGCGCCGTCGAAGCTCAGCCGCGCCAGCACTTCGAGGAGGCACCAGCGCAGCATGGGATCGAGCGATTCGTCCGCGATCGCCTCTACGATCGGTTCGGCATCCCCATCGAAGACGGCGAGCACAAGCTGCGCCAGCGTTTCGGTGACCGCATCGCCGAAGATCTGGTCGACCTCGGCGGGCGGGCGTCGCAGCAGTTCCATGAGCGGCGCATAGAGTTCGGTCCGGCCGGCCGCCGCGAGCGCATGCAGGCCATGGAACAGGAGCCGGCTCTGTGCCGGCAGCAGGTAGACCCCTTGCGCCGCCCTGTGGATCGCCGCGACAACTGCCGGCACGAGCGCGGCCGCGTGCTGCGTGGCGGCGCGCAGCACCTCGTCGGCGGGATGGCCGGGAGCTTCGAGAGCTTCTCGTATCGCGTCGGCGGTCATGGCGTGGCTATCGTCGGCGACTGGGTTGGTTCGTTGCGTCTGCAGGATACTCCACATGGACCGCCACATTCTCGCGAAACGCGCTTCACGGTACCGCCGCACTCCGGCGGCCATGCATGCGTCGCGCGACCGCCCGTCGACATCGTCCCTGGTCCGGCGGGCCGGCGCGCCCTAGGCTCGCGCCCCAATGAAGTCCGGGACGGAACACGCCATCGGGCCGCGGGCGCTGCTCGCGAACCCAAGCTATCTGCGGCTGTGGCTCGCCGGCGGCCTCGCCAATGCAATGCGCTTCCTCGAGATGCTGGTGGCCGGCATCTTCACCTTCGAACTCACCGGATCGGCCTTCTCGGTCGCGGCGGTCACCGTGGCGCGCACCTTGCCGATGCTGTTCATCGGGGTGCTGGCCGGCGTCGTCGCGGAGGCGGTCAACCGCCGGACGCTGCTGCTGGGCGGCCTCGTGGTGATGACGATCAACTCGGCGGTGCTGTGGGCGCTGTCGGCAAGCGGACAGATCGCGGTCTGGCACATCGCGGCCGCCGGGCTGGTCGCCGGTGTCGTGTGGGCCAGCGAGATGGCGGTACGCCGGCGCATGGTCAGCGAGGTCGTGCCGTCGGCCCATGTGGGTCAGGCGGTTGCGCTCGATTCGGTGACCAGCAGTTCCACGCGCATGATCGGTCCATTGATCGGCGGCGCGGTCTTCGAGGCATTCGGTCTCGACGGCGCCTACCTGGTCTCGACGATCGTTCACGTCGCCGCCGCGGCGATCGTCACCGGCCTCGTTTTCAGCCAGGAAACGCGCCGCCTCGCGCTGGCGCGCATCCCCGCGGAGATCGCCGAGGGAATCGAGGCGGTGCGCGGCCGGCCGGCGCTGGTCGGCGTGGTCGCGGTGACCGTCGTCATGAACATGTTCGGTTTCTCCTATTCGGCGTTGATCGCTCCGATCGGTCTCAACGAATTCCAGGTGTCGGCGGTTCTGGTCGGGCTGCTTGCGGCGGCGGAGCCGCTGGGCGCACTGGTGACCGGCTTCGCCTTCGCTGCCGGCTGGCTGCCGATGCGCGGCGTGCGCACGCTGATGGCCGGATCGTTTCTGTTCCTGGCCGGGCTCGTCGCGACGGCGCTGGCGCCGTGGTACGCGCTTGCCTTCGTGTTCATGGTGGTCGGCGGCCTCGGCACCGCCGCTTTCGGCAGCATGCAGAGCACGCTCGTCCTCACCGAAGCGCCAGCCGCCTTGCGCTCCCGCGTGATGGGAATCGTGACGATGTGCATCGGCACCGGCCCGATCGGCGTGCTGCTGGTCGGCTTCGCGTCGGACTGGCTCGGCGCCTCGCGGGCCCTGCTGGCGATGGCGCTCATCGGCGTCGTCGGGCTGCTGCTGGCGCGGCTGTCCTGGCCACGCGACGATCCGCACTAAACTTTTGATATTGAACAGTTATTCTTAGGATCGTCGAGCGGTTGCGATTCTTCATCCTTGACTTGTTCCCTATATGTTCCTATGACTCCTCTCCGCGACGGAGCTTCCTTCGTTCGCTCACACCATGCAGGCGATGACCAACGCTTCCACATTCTGGACGGCGCCGGACGAGGCGTCGCCACCCGAACCCTCCGCCCGGACAACCCGGCTTGCCGCCTTGCGGCAACTCCTGGCCCAGGCGGAGCATGCCACGCGCAGCGCCGGCCCAGGGCCCGGCCCGGGGAGGGAGTCGGCGGTTCTGCCGCTCGATCTGCCGGCGCTGCGCGACCATCTGCCGGGCCACGGCCTTGCCCGCGGCTGCCTGCATGAGATGACGGCCGCGAGCACGGCGGACACCGCCGCCGCCTTCGGCTTCGTGGCCGCGCTGACCGGGGCGGCGCTCGCCGCGCGACCGGGCCCGGCGGTGCTCGTCGTCGCGCGCCGCGGCCTTGCCGGGCACGGCATACCCTATGGCCATGGCCTGCGCCGGCTCGGCGTCGATGTCAGCCGGCTGATCGTGGTCGATGTGCGCAACGAAACCGACGCACTCCAGGCGCTCGAGGAATCGCTGCGCGCCGAGGCCGGCCTCGCGGCCGTCGCCGGCGTGCTGGGCCGCAGCCCCGATCTCACCGCCAGCCGGCGCCTCAGCCTCGCCGCCGCCGCATCGGGCGCGCCGCTGCTGCTGCTGCGCCCCGCGCAGGTGGCGGGGGCGAGCGCCGCCGCCACGCGCTGGCGCATCGCCGCACTGCCGGCCGGCCGCGACGCCCACGGCACCTTCGCGCGCTGGCGCTGGGCGGTGACGCTCGAGCGCTGCCGCAACGGCCGCCCCGGCCACTGGACCTTCGAGTGGGACCATGCCGCGCATCGTCTGCGTGCGGCTGCCGTCCTGGCCGATCGTGCGCTTCCTGCGCGCCCAGGCCAGGCGGCTGTCCGGCGCGCTCGCTGACCTCGGCATCGGCGACGATGCCGTCGACCCCGCACGGCCCTTCGTGCTGGTGGCGCCGGGGGCCGGCGGCGCGCGGATCACCGCGCTCAACCAGGCCGCCGCAGCGACCGGCCTCGCGGTGGGCGAACTGCTCGCCAATGCGCGCGCGCAGGCCCGCGGCCTGCAGGCGCGCGATGCCGACCCTGCCGCCGACGCGACGGCGCTGCGCCGCCTCGCCGTATGGTGCCTGCGCTACAGCCCGCGCGTCATGGCCTGCGACGAAGCGAGCGGCGGCGCGGGCATCTTCATCGACATCACGGGCTGCGCGCATCTGTTCGGCGGCGAAGCCGCTTTGTGCGCCGACCTCGCGCGGCGGCTGCGCGATTTCGGCCTGGCGCCGCGCTTGGCACTCGCCGGCACCGCCGGTGCCGCCTGGGCGCTGGCGCATTACGGCCACGACGGCACGATCGTGAGTGCCGGCGGCGAGGCCGCGGCGTTGCGCGACCTGCCGCCGGCCGCCTTGCGGCTCGACGACGGCACGCTCACGCTGTTGCGCAGCCTCGGCTTCCGGCGCATCGGCGCGCTGATCGACGCGCCGCGCGCCCCCTTTGCCGCGCGCTTCGGCGAGGCGATCCTGCGCCGCCTCGATCAGGCGCTCGGCCGCGTCGCCGAACCGCTGGCGCCGGTGCTGCCGCCGCCGGTCTATCGTGCGCAGGCGGTGTTCGCCGACGCGATCGTGGCGCAGGACCACGTGCTCGCCGCGGCGCGACGGCTGCTCCATGCGGTGGTGCGCGATCTCGAGCGCGACGGCAAGGGCATGAAGCGGCTGCGGCTGCTGCTCTTCCGCGTCGACGGCGGCGTGGTGCCGATCGAGCTCGGCCTCGCCGCGCCGACCCGCGACCCCGGCCATGTCGCGCGGCTGCTGGCGCTGCGCCTCGACCGGCGCGTCGACGACATGGAAACCGGCGCCGGCTTCGAGGCGGCGAGCCTCGACGTGCTGGCGGCCGCGCCGATGGTGGAGCATCAGGCCGGCTTCACCGCCCACGGCACGGCTGCGCGGCCCGACGGCCTCGCGCGGCTCGTCGATCGGCTGGTCCAGCGCTTCGGCTCCGGCGCGGTGCGGCGGATCGCGACGCGCGCCAGCCACATCCCCGAACGCGCCGCCGTGCTGTGCCCCGCGATCGAAGCGCCGCCCGGCGACTGGACCGCAGCGCCGCAAGGCGAACGCCCGCCGCTGCTCTTCGACCCGCCCGAGCTGGCCGACGTGGTGGCGCTGATCCCCGAAGGCCCGCCGCGGCAATTCCGTTGGCGCGGCCAGCGGCACACGATCGTCCACGCCGACGGACCGGAGCGCATCGCGCCGGAATGGTGGCGGCGATCGCGCGGCGACGCGGAAGCGACGCGCGACTACTACATCGTCGAGGACGAAGCCGGCCGCCGCTTCTGGATCTACCGCGCCGGCCTCTACGGCCGCGAAACGGTGTCGCCGCGCTGGTTCGTCCACGGGGTCTTCCCATGAGCGGTGCCGCTTTCGCCGAGCTGATCGCGGCGACCAACTATTCCTTCCTGCGCGGCGCCTCGCATCCGCACGAGATGGTCGCGCGCGCAGCCGAGCTGGGACATCGTGCGATCGGCGTCGCCGACCGCAACACGCTCGCCGGCGTCGTGCGCGCGCATGTCGCCGCGAAGGAGGCCGGCATCCGGCTCGTCATCGGCGCGCGGCTCGTCACCACCGACGGCTTCGAGACGGTCTGCCATCCCGAGGACCGCGCCGCCTACGGGCGGCTTGCCCGCGCGCTCACCGCCGGCAACCGCCGCGCGCGCAAGGGCGAATGCCATCTCGGCTTCGCCGACATCGTCGCGGCGCAGGAAGGTCAGATCTTCATCGTCATCCCGCCGACGACGATCACGCAGGAGTTCAGCGAGCGCATGGCAGCGCTCGTCGAGGCCGCGCGCGGCCGCGTCCATCTGGCCGCGATCCACCGCCACGGCGGCGACGAGCGCCGCCGCCTCGGCGAACTGGCGATGTTCGCGAACCGGAGCGGGGCGCGGCTGGTCGCCACCACCGATGCGCTCTATCACGATCCGGCGCGCCGGATGCTCGCCGACGTGCTCGCCTGCATCCGTGAGAAATGCACCATCGCCGATGCCGGCTTCCGGCTCGAAGCCAATGCCGAGCGCCACCTCAAGAGCCCCGCCGAGATGGCGCGGCTGTTCGCCGATCATCCCGACGCGGTCGCCCGCAGCGCCGAACTCGCCGGGCGTACGCATTTCTCGCTCGACGCGCTGCGCTACGAATACCCCGACGAGCCGGTGCCGCCGGGCCGGACGGCGCAGGAGCATCTCGAGGCCCTGACCTGGGACCACGCGGCGACGCGCTATCCAAGCGGCGTCCCCGACAAGGTGCGCAAGCTCCTGCGCAAGGAGCTGGCGCTGATCGCCACGCTCGGCTACGCGCGCTATTTCCTCACCGTCTACGACGTCGTCCGCTTTGCGCGCGGCAAGGACATCCTCTGCCAGGGTCGCGGCTCGGCCGCCAACAGCGCGGTGTGCTACTGCCTGGGCATCACCGCGGTCGACCCGAGCACCAGCGACCTGCTGTTCGAGCGCTTCATCTCGGCCGAGCGGCGCGAGCCGCCGGACATCGACGTCGACTTCGAGCACGAACGGCGCGAGGAGGTGATCCAGTATCTCTACGACCGCTACGGCCGCGAGCGCGCGGCGATCTGCGCGACCGTGATCCACTATCGCACCCGCAGCGCGATCCGTCAGGTCGGCAAGGCGCTCGGCCTCAAGGACGACGTCACGGCGGCGCTCGCCAACACCATCTGGGGCTGGGGCGGCGACGCGCTGCCCGACGACTACGTGCGCCAGGCCGGGCTCGATCCCGCCAACCCGGCGCTGCGCATGGCGCTCGATCTCGTCGCCACGCTGCTCGAATTCCCGCGCCACCTTTCGCAGCATGTCGGCGGCTTCGTGCTGACGCGCAGCCGGCTCGACGAAACCGTACCGATCCACAACGGCGCGATGGCGGACCGCACCTTTCTCGAATGGGACAAGGACGACATCGATGCGCTGGGCATGCTCAAGGTCGACGTGCTGGCACTCGGCATGCTGACCTGCATCCGCAAGGGCTTCGCGCTGATCCTCGGGCACTACGGCAAGGCCTTCACGCTCGCGAGCGTGCCCGCGGAGGATCCGCAGGTCTACGACATGCTCTGCCGGGCGGATTCGATCGGCGTGTTCCAGGTCGAAAGCCGCGCGCAGATGTCGATGCTGCCGCGGCTCCAGCCGCGCACCTTCTACGACCTGGTGATCGAGGTCGCGATCGTGCGTCCGGGCCCGATCCAGGGCGACATGGTCCATCCCTATCTGCGCCGTCGCGAAGGCAAGGAGCCGATCGAGTATCCCAAGGAGGAACTGCGTGCCGTCCTCGAAAAGACCAAGGGCGTGCCGCTGTTCCAGGAGCAGGCGATGCAGATCGCCATCGTCGCCGCCGGCTTCTCGCCTGACGAATCCGACAAGCTGCGCCGCGCGATGGCGACCTTCCGCCATGTCGGCACGATTCACAAATTCCGCGACAAGTTCATCGAGGGCATGGCCGCGAACGGCTATGCGCGGGACTTCGCCGAGCGCTGCTTCCGCCAGATCGAAGGCTTCGGCGAATACGGTTTTCCGGAAAGCCACGCGGCGAGCTTCGCGCTGCTCGTCTACGTCTCGGCGTGGATGAAATGCCACTATCCCGCGGCCTTCGCCTGCGCGCTGCTCAACAGCCAGCCGATGGGCTTCTATGCGCCGGCGCAGATCGTGCGCGACGCGCGCGAGCACGGCGTCGCCGTGCTGCCGGTCGATGTCGGCCACAGCGAGTGGGACTGCACGCTGGAGCCGGATCCCGCCAAGCCCGGCGCCTTCGCGCTGCGCCTCGGCCTGCGCCAGGTGAAAGGCGCGCAGGCGAAGGACGGCGAAGCGCTGATCGCGGCGCGCGCCGAGGGCCATGATCCACTCGTCCCCGCCCCGGGCGGCGCACGCAGCGGCGCGATCGAGACGCTGGCGCGTGCCGATGCGTTCCGTTCGCGCGGGCTCGACCGCCGTACGGCACTGTGGGCGGCCAAGCGTGCACCGGTGCCGCCGCTGCCGCTCTTCGCCGCCGCGAAGGCAAGCGAGCACGCGCCCGAGCCCGCCGTGACGCTGCCCGACATGACTCTGGGCGAACATGTCGCGGAGGACTATCGGACGCTGCGCCTGTCGTTGAAGGAGCATCCGATGGCACTTCTGCGTGCGGGCATGGCGGCGCGCGGCCATGTGCCGGCGCGCGATCTCGCCACCATCGACAGCGGCCGGCGGGTGCGCGTCAGCGGCATCGTGCTGGTGCGCCAGCGCCCGGGTACGGCGAGCGGCGTCATCTTCGCGACGCTGGAGGACGAGAGCGGCGTATCCAACATCATCGTCTGGCCGAAGGTCTTCGAGCGCTACCGCCCGATCGTCCTCGGCGCGAGCCTGCTCGCGGTCGAAGGCGAATTGCAGCGCGAGGGCATCGTGACCCACGTCATCGCCGAACGCCTCGCCGACCTGTCCGACGAACTGCGCGCCCTCGCCGCGGGAGACGACGTCGCGGCCCCGCTGGCCCGCGCCGACGAGGTCAAGCGTCCAGGCAACGACGCGCGCGCTGCCATCCAGCGTCGCAAAGTCGCCGCGTCAACCCGCGATCCAGCCTACAAGTCGCGCGACTTCCACTGAACTGCCGCCGCTCAGCGCGGCGGCGCATCGCAGGCGAACACCGCTTCGGGCACCCGCGTCGAAGGCGGCAGGTGCGGAGGAATCGGGGGCGGATTCACCACCGCAAGCAGGCGGGCCCGGCCGCCGCGACTCGCACAGGCCTGTTCGGCAGTCCGCGTCGCGTCGTCCAGGCCGGCCGTTCCGGCCTCAAGCCGGACGACGACCTGACTGCCGCTGCTGCCGCCGCCACCTGCCGGCGCGCACCCCGTCACCACCATCGCCATCAGTACCGCGATCGGAGAAAGAGCTTTCACCATCTTTCCATACTACACCAGATCACCGCCGAGGACGATGGCGCGCGCCCATACGCCCGACCGGCCCCAAACCGGTATCAGAAAACCCCGCGCCGCCGCAGCGTCCCGAGACCGGCAAGGCCTGCGAGCAGCAGCGCCAGGGTCGCCGGCTCGCTTATCGGTTCCGCCTGTCCGAAGATCACCTGGTCGCCGCCGTTGTAGATCGAGGTCTGCAGCGCCTGGACATAATTGACCGAATTGCGCTGCGACGAACCGATGCCGAACTCGATCGTGGTGATTTCAGTGCCCGCGACGAAGAACGAGTCGAACAGCGACTGGACGGCTGGGAGCGCCGTGGTGTCCATCTCTTCCAGGGTCATCTCGACGAATCCGGCACCACAGACCCCGCCGAATGTCCCGTCGAGACAAAGGCGACCACCACCCAGACCCGAACTGCGAAACACCGCCCACTTGCCGTCGGAATAGGTGATCGATTCATCGTGCCAGACATTCGCGGTGATCGACGACGGCAGGTGCACGAGCACGTAATCCCAATCGCCCTCACCCGTGCGCGTCGGCGTCAACGTCTGGACCTCCGCGGTGTCGAGGCCGAGCTTCAGGGGGCTCGACCGGCCGCCGCTCGTCGCCCATCGATAGGCCGCAGAAAAGCCGCCCAGCAGCGCACTGCCGTTCGCATGCCCCGCCGGATTGCCGACGCCGAAGCTGGACTTGCCCCGATTGTCGCTCGTGCCGTCGAGACTCAGCGCGGTACCGACTCCAAGCGCGCCCGGCAGCGCCGCCGCCGGATTGATCTGAGCAGCAATCGCTGCCGCATTGCCCGGAAGCGCCAGATTGTTCCCGTTGGTGTCGCGCGTATCGCGCGACGTCCAGCCAGCATCACCGAATGCATCGATGAACAGCGGCGCGGCGTCCGCCGAACCGGCGCCGGCCGCAAGTCCGGCCATCACGATCGCGACGAAAGCCTTGCGTTGCATCGCCTCTCTCCCCTGTTTTCTTCATGCGAATCGCCGTTCACACGCCAAGGCAGCAAGAACCGTGCCCGCAATCGCCTCAGCGCGAACTGGCCATATCGTCAATGCTTTGGCCTTGTCCCCTCGAACGCGCGACCGAACGGACACGCGAAAATGTAAGACTATTCGACAACCAGATAATATTCCTCGCGCACGCGCGCCGCACACAATGCGGCGCCGCGACGAGCTCCATACGGTCAATTCCCGCGCCTCGCCCGCGACCGCATGCTAAGAGTGCGACTCATTCGTGCGCCCACGCGCATATCGAACATCAACTTGCTCCGGACCGGCCCTGCAGATGCCCTTTGCCTCGATAAGCCCTGCCGAGCTGGGCTTCATCGTCTCCGGACTGCTGGCGGCCGGGGCCGTCACCGGCGTGCTCGCCGGGCTGTTCGGTGTGGGCGGCGGCGCGATCATCGTGCCCATCCTCTACGAGACGTTCCGGCTTCTGGAAGTGCCCGAAGAGGTCCGCATGCCACTCAGCGTCGGCACATCGCTTGCCATCATCGTGCCGACAGCGATCCGATCCAGCCGCGCGCACAACGCCAAAGGCGCAACCGATCGTTCGATCCTCGACGCCTGGAAGGTTCCCGTCGTGCTCGGCGTCGTCCTCGGCAGCGTCATCGCCGGCTTTGCCGATCCCTGGGTCTTCAAGCTGGTTTTGGTTCTGGTCTCCGGCGCGAACGCGACCAAACTTCTCAGCGGCAACGACGCCTGGCGGTTTGCCAGCGACCTACCGCGCGGGTCGGCGATGCGCGCCTACGGATTTGCGATCGGCGTGCTGTCGTCGCTGATGGGGATCGGTGGCGGCGCACTGTGCTCGATGGTGATGACGCTCCACGGCCGTCCGATCCACCAGGCGGTGGCGACGTCCGCCGGGCTTGGCGTCCTGATCGCGGTCCCCGGCGCGATCGGCTACGCGATCGCCGGCTGGGGCCGCCCCGGTCTGCCGCCGCTTTCGATCGGCTTCGTCTCGCTCCTCGGCGCGGCGCTGCTGGTGCCGACATCGCTGCTCACGACCCGGTTCGGGGTGAACCTCGCCCA
>JAEUKZ010000247.1 GCA_016793045.1 Alphaproteobacteria bacterium | reverse complement strand
CCGGCGCGCAGGCGGTCGGCCTTCGAGCCGGCCGTCGCGACCATCGCCAGCGTGTCCTGCGCCGCGCGCGCGCCCGATGCTGTCATTGCGCTCCCGTCTCACTGCAGTCGCGCGGCCGGACGCCGCTGCCGCTGCGCCGGCAGCGGCCGACGCGGCCCCATCGCGGTTCAGCCCGCCGCGGCGCCGCACGGGCCGAAGCCGGGCCGCATCGGGCCGAACGAGCCGGACGCGAGGCCAAGAGGCTGCGACGATATCAGACGATCGGAGGCCGACAAAGACGAAGCGCCGCGCGCGCGGCGGTCATGCAGCGGCCGTCGCGAGCCTTTCGAGCAGCATGGTCCAGCCGAGACGATGGCGGTCGCGCGCCGCCTCGTCGAAGAAGCGGGCGTGGTGCAGCGTCAGGATCGTCTCGTCCCCGTCGGGGACGAGTTCGACCGTGACCTCCGACACGCGCTCCGGCGTGCTGCGCCACGCCCAGCTGAACACCAGCCTGGCATCCGGCACGACCTCGCGGTAGACGCCGCCGACGTCGTGCTCCTCGCCGTCGGCCGCGCGCACGACGATGCGGAAGCGGCCGTCGACGCGCGCGTCGATCTCCGCGCGCACGACCGTGCCGCCGGCCGGCGCCCACCAGCGCGCCAGCGCCGCCGCATCGGTCCAGGCGCGATAGACCGCCGCCGCCGGCGCGCCGATCCTGCGGGTGATGGTGAGGCTCGGCGCGGGCGCGGCGGCGGTGCTCGACATGTCTTCCGGCCCCTGCGATGCGATCGCGCCTCTCAGCGGCACGCCATCACGATCCGCCATGGCGGCGTCTGCTTCGGCTCGTTGTTCGGCCCGAAGCTCACCGGCCGTTCATGGCGGACGACCTGGCCGACCGTCCGGCTGGTGCGCGCGCCGCGGCAGACATAGGTGACGCCGAAGGCGCGCACCGCGGCGAGATCGCCGACGCCGCAGCTCTGCAGGATATCGGTGCGCGCGGCGCCGGTGAAGAGGTTGGCGGAAGCCGCGCCGATCTGCCCGTCGCCGATCTCGCACCCGACGCTCGGCCCGCCGTTCGGACCGGCGCAGTGGTTGCGCACGATGCCGGTGATGTCGCACGGCGTGTTCGCGCGCGCCCGCGGATTGGCGCTGACGCCGACGCCCGCGCTGACGATGAAGATCCGCAGCGCCTCGCCCTCGCCGTCGCGGTTGCGGTCGCCCGCCGGCTGCGCCGAGGCGCCGGCGGCGCCCGCTACCGTGAGGCCGATCGCCAGCACTGCCGCCTGAAATCGTCGCATGAGATCCTCCCGTGGTGATGCGCGCCCGGAAGGGTAACGTTCCACCTCGCCGCGAGTTCCCGTCAGGCCGGCGCCGGCCGGCCGAGCGCGTGCTCGATCATCGCGCGCGCGATCTCGCGCTCGCCCATGACGACGACTCCCGCACCGAGCCCGCGCAGATGCTCGACCTCGGCATCGAAATGCGCGCGCGCGACGATGTCGAGCGCGGGGTTGATCGCGCGCGCCTGCTCGACGATCTGGCCGCCCTCGAAGCAGTTGGGGATCGCGACGACGAGCAGGCGTGCCCGCGCCAGCGACGCCGCCGCCAGGACTTCCGGCGCCGCCGCGTTGCCCGAGACGACGGCGATGCCCTGCCCGCGCAGTTCGCCCGCAAGCTCCGACTTGTCCTCGATGACCAGGACGGGCCGGCCGGCGCGCGCCAGCGCCTCGCCGACCAGGCGGCCGACGCGGCCATAGCCGACGATCACCGCATGGTCCGCGAGATCGAGCGGAACGGGCGGACCGGCCGGCGCCGCCGGCTGCGCCACCGCGTCCGCCGCGCCGCCGCGGCGTTCGAGCCACGGCCGCAGCCGGTCGAGGACGACGAAGAACAGCGGGTTGGCGAGGATCGACAGGATGGCGCCGGCGAGGATGAGATCGCGGCCGCGTTCCGGCAGCACGTCGAGCCCGACGCCGAGTCCGGCGAGGATGAAGGAGAATTCGCCGATCTGCGCCAGGCTCGCGGCGATCATCAGCGCGGTGCCGAGCGCGTGGCGGAACATCAGCACGATCGCGAGCGCGGCGAGCGACTTGCCGACGAGGATGATCGCCACCGTCGCCAGCACCGGCCAGGGATCGCGCAACAGGATCGCCGGGTCGAAGAGCATGCCGACCGAGACGAAGAACAGCACCGCGAAGGCGTCGCGCAGCGGCAGCGTTTCCGCCGCCGCTTCGTGGCTCAGCTCGGATTCGCTCAGCACCATGCCGGCGAAGAAGGCGCCGAGCGCGAAGGAGACGCCGAAGAGCTGCGCCGCCCCGAAGGCGACGCCGAGCGCGATCGCCAGCACCGCGAGGCGGAACAGCTCGCGCGAGCCGGTGTGGGCGACGTAGTGGAGGATCCAGGGGATGATCCGGCGGCCGACGATCAGCATCAGCGCGACGAAGGCGGCGGCCTTGGCGAGCGTGATCGCCAGGGTCGCCGCGAGGCTGGGGCCCCCGAGCAGGCTCGCGAGCCCGCCCGCCGCCGGGCCGTCGGCGCCCGTGCGGCCGGCCAGCGCCGGCAGCAGGACCAGCGCGATCACCATCGCGAGGTCCTCGACGATCAGCCAGCCCACGGCGATGCGCCCGCGCTCGCTGTCGAGCAGATGGCGTTCCTGCAGCGCGCGCAGCAGCACGACCGTGCTGGCGACCGACAGCGCCAGGCCGAAGACGAGCCCGCCGAGCAGCGTCCATCCCAGCGCATGGCCGAGAGCCATGCCGAGCACGGTGGCGAAGGCGATCTGGGCCAGCGCGCCGGGCAGCGCGATCCAGCGCACCGACATCAGGTCCTTGAGCGAGAAGTGGAGGCCGACGCCGAACATCAGCAGGATGACGCCGATCTCCGCGAGTTCGAGCGAAAGGGCGCGGTCGGCGACGAAGCCGGGCGTATACGGCCCGACCGCGACCCCGGCGAGCAGGTAGCCGACCAGCGGCGAGACGCGGAAGCGGTTGGCGAGCGCGCCCAACACGAAAGCGAGGACGAGACCCGCGACGATCGTCGCTACGAGCGGCGTGTCATGGGGCATGCGTGTCGCGGGACCTTCTGGCTGAAGGGAGATCGGGTGCGGTCGAGTTCGACAGCATGGCGGCCCGGTGCCGCCGCTTCAACCGTGAACGCCCGGCAGCGGCGCGGTATTATCGCCGCCGCAAACCGCCGCGGACTCTGCATGGACCCGATCGAGCTCTACAGCATCGCCGTCTGCCCCTTCGCGCAGCGCACGCGCATCCTCCTCGCGCTGAAGGACGCGCCGTTCACGCTGACCGAGATCGACATCACGAAGCCGCGGCCGGACTGGTTCCTGGCGATGAACCCGCTCGGCCAGGTCCCGGTGATCCGCCACCGCGGCCGCGTGCTCAACGAATCGAGCATCATCAACGAGTATCTCGACGAGGTGCTGCCGGGGCCGCGCGCGATGCCCGAGGATGCCTACCGCCGCGCGGTGACGCGCATCGTCGTCGACCAGGTCAACGCCGCCTTCGTGCCGACGATGTACCGGCTGCTGATGAACCAGGACCCGGCGCAGGACGGCGCGCTGACCGAAGCGGCGCTCGCGGCATGGCGCCGGCTCGACGCGCTGCTCGTCCAGCACAACCCCGACGGCACGTGGCTGTGGGACGCCTTCGGCATGGCCGACCTGTCGGCGGCGCCGTTCTTCCAGCGCTATTGCCTCAACGCCCATTTCCGCGCCTTCGCCCTGCCCGACGACCGGGCGTACGCGCGCGTGCGTCGCTGGCGCGACGCCGCGCTCGCGCACGATCTGGTGCGCGCGACCGGCATGGGCGACGACGACTATGTCAAGCTCTATGCCGACTACGCGCGCGGCATCGGCAACGGCAAGGTGCCGCCGGGCGCGGCGGCGAGCTCGTTCGACCTCACCCGGCCGCTTGCCGAACGCGCGCTGCCGCCGCGCGGCCTGCGCGGCGCCTGATCCGCGCGCTCACTCGATGATCGGGACCTGCGGCGCCGCGCTGCGCGGCATCGTGCCGGCGAGACGCGGGTCGTCGGCGACCTCGACCCGCCGCGCGAAGGCGCGGAAGCCCGATCGCACGTAGAAGTCGAGCGCCCCAGGGTGGTCGAGCGTGCAGGTGTGCACCCAGAAGCGGCCGATCGGCCGCGACCACGCGCAGGCGATGGCGCGGTTCATCAGCCAGCGTCCCGCGCCCTGGCCGACCAAGCCGGGCGTCACGCCGAAGAACAGCAGCTCGCACGTGCCCGCCTCGCGGAAATCGAGCTCCATCAGGCCCTCGTCGCGGCCGTCGACGCGCAGCACGCGCACCTCGACGGCGGGGTCGTGGATGATCGCGGCGAGCTTCGCGTCGTCGAGGTTGAGGCGCGACAGCCACAGCCAGTCCTGGCCGATGCGGCGGAAGAGGTCGCGGTAGCGGTCGAGCGACGGGCGCTCGACGTGATCGACCGACCAGCCCTGGCCCATCGGCTCGCGGCGCAGCGCCGGCCGCTGGGTCATCTCGAGGCAGGTCACCACCGCGGCGATCTTGCCGGGCGGAACCTCGCTGTAGCCGAGCGGCAGCGTCGCCATCGTCAGGCCGGGGCGCGCGGGTTGGCGATCGCGTCGAAGGGATAGATCGGGCGGCGGACCTTGGTGAAGCGCTCGGGCGTGTAGACCTCCGCGCACAGGGCCCCGGTGTCGACCAGCACCACCTGACGCGCCATCGGCTCGAACGCGGCGCGGAAATGATGCGCCGACTTGACCGTGACGGTGGTGTAGCGCGCCGGGTCGATGCCGAGCGAGGTGAACTGGCCCATGTCGTTGGCCTGGCCGTTGTTGGTGATCATCACGATGTCGATGCCGCCGACACGGAAGACGACCGAGGGGCCGTAGTCGCGCGCCACGCCGCCGCCCATCGGCCCCCAGGCGATGAAGCGGCCGTTGTGGATGCAGGTGATCTCCCCCGTCAGCGTCAGCGGGCCGCCGCCCTTGCTCGCATCGGTCTTGCCGCCGATCGTCAGCGTCTGCCGGCCGAGGCCGTTCTTCATCGCCTCGCGCACCGCGCCGGGATCGTAGAGCGCGTGGAAGGCGACGTTCTTCAGGTCGGCCTCGACCATGCCCTTGAGCAGGTTGGTCGCGTCGCCATAGGCGCCGCCGCCGGGATTGTCGTTGTAGTCCGCGATCAGCAGCGGCTTGTCGCCGGGCTTGCCCTGCCGCGCCATCGCGACGACCTCGTCGACCGTATAGAACCTGGCGCTGTTGTAGTCCCTGGTCTCCCACGCATAGTCCATGAAGGACTCGGCGATCTCCCTGAGGCGCGGCGAATCGCCGTTGCCGGTGACCGTCACGGTCGGCCCGATGTCGCGGATGTCGGCATGGGTGAAGCCGGCGCAGATCGACACCAGCAGCGCCTCGCCGTTCTTCTCGATCGCATCGGCGCGTTTCAGCAGCTCGGCCATCGGGCCCGCCTGGGTGCGGCCGAAGTCGAGACCGAAGATCGTCGGCCGGCGCGCGAGCACGGTCTTCAGCGTCACCGCGCCGTTCATCGCCTTCTCGAGCAGGTCGCCGCCCTGCAGCGCGCGCTCGTACTGGTCGATATGCGGATAGGTCCTGAAGGCGATCAGCGCGCTCGCGTGCTCGATCATCGCCTCGGTGACGTTGGCGTGCAGGTCGAGCGTCACGATGACCGGCGGCTTGGCGCCGATCGCGCCGCGCAGGCGGCGCAGCATCTCGCCTTCGGCGTCCTCGAAGCCTTCGGTCACCATCGCGCCGTGGAAGTGCAGCAGCGCGCCGTCGATCGGCCCCTGCTCGCGCGCGGCGCGGACCAGCGTTTCGCAGAGCTCGTCGAAGCACTCGCGCGTCACCAGGCCCGACGGGTTGGCGCCTGCTGAGATCGGATGGATCAGCGTCCAGCCGTATTTCTCCGCCGCCTCAAGGCTGCCGCCCATCGCCGAGCGGGTGCCGCGATAGGCGCCGGGAATTTCGTTGCCGAGGAAGAAGCCGTTGGCGCGGAAATCCGCCATCGTCGTCTTGACGACGCTGAAGGTGTTGGTCTCGTGCATGATGCGGGCGGTGAGCACGCGCTTGGCCATCTGGGTCCCCCGGTTTTCGGCGCGCCCAGTGTTGCGCGCCCGCACCGGGATGCAAATGCAAAATGCGCGGATCGGCTCACGCCGCGTATTTCGCGACCGCCGCCTCGTCCCAGTCGATGCCGAGGCCGGGGCCGCGCGGGGCGACCCTGCCGTTCACGATCGCGGCCCGCTCGGCGAGCACGGCGCCGGCGATGTCGAGCACTTCGAGGTAGTGCGCCGTCGGCGTGACCGCGAGGACATGCGCGCTCGCCTCGATGAAGAGATGGCTGGAAAGCGGGATCGACGCCGCCTCCGCCTGGCCCATCGCCGACAGCCACCCTGATATGCCGCCGATCTTCATCAGGTCGGGCATCGCGAAGTCGCACGCGCCGGCCGCGATCGCCTTGGCCATGTCGGCGGGGAACCACCAGTTCTCGCCGGTCTGGATCGGCGTGCGCACGGACCGGCGCACGGCGGCGTGGCCGGCCAAGTCCTCCGCCGCCACAGGCTCCTCGACCCAGGCGAGGTCGAAGCGCGCCAGCGCGTCGATGCGGCGGGTCGCCTCGGCGACGCCGAGCGACTGGTTGTAGTCGACCATCAGCGCGGTCTCGGCGCCGACGATCTCGCGCACGCCCGCCACGGTCGCGAGGTCGTGCGCGAGGTCGCCTTCGCCGATCTTGATCTTGATCGCACGGAAGCCGCGCGCCAGCGACCGCTCGAGCGCCCCTCGGTCGGCGACCGGATCGACCGTGCCGTAGCTGTCATAGGCCGGGAGCGGTGCCGTCGTGCCGCCGAGCAGGCCGGCGACCGGCAGACCGGCGGCGCGGCCGAGCGCGTCCCACAGCGCCATGTCGATGCCGGCCATCGCCATGCCGACGAGGCCCTGGCGGCCGAGCAGGCGGAAGGCGCGGTCGAGATCGCGCCGGCGATCGGCCGGCACCGCCGCCCTGCCGGCGAGCAGCGGTTCGAGCGCGGCGACCATCGCGCGCAGCGGGGCCAGCGCCGGCCGCGTATAGGCGAAGAGATAGGCGCGGCCGACGACGCCCTGGTCGGTCGCGATGTCGATCAGCACCAGCGGCGCCGCGGGGATCGTGCCCGAGGCGGTGCGCACCGGCCGTTCGAGCGGCGCCACCACCGCACGGGCGGCGAGGCCGCTGATGGTCAGGTCTTCGAACGCTTGCGCCATTGATCGCCTCCGCGGGCCGGATTCGCTTTGGCGAGCGGACCACGCGGTCGCGCCGTTGTATATTCACTCCCGGGTATACATACGCGGAGCCCCAGCCATGCCGCGATCCGGCGAGCCGACGCGCCAGCGCATCCTCGATGCGGCGTATGCGCAGTTCTATCGCGACGGCTTCGCGCGGGTGACGCTCGACCGCATCGCGGACCGTGCGCGAGTGACCAAGCGCACGCTCTACTATCACTTCGACAGCAAGGATGCGCTGCTCGGCGCCGTGCTCGATCGGCAGCACGAATTGGCGCTCGCCCGCGCGCGCGGCCTGGTCCCCGCCGATGCGCGCGGCGCCGCCGATGCGCTGGCCCGCCTCTTCGCCGACCTCGCCGCCTGGACGCAGACGCCGCGCTGGCAGGGCGCCGGCTTCACGCGGCTGGCGATGGAACTCGCCGGCCTGCCCGGCCACCCGGCGCGCAAGGCGGCGCGGCGGCACAAGGCGACGGTCGAGGCGGCGATCGCCGAGCAGCTCGCGCGCAGCGGCGCGCGCGATGCCGCGGCGATCGCGCGCCTTGCCGTGATCCTGATCGAGGGCGCGGCGGTGCTGACGCTGATCCACGGCGGCACGGCGTATGTCGACGCCGCGGCGGACGCGGCGCGGCAGCTTGCGTCTATGCGCCCCAGACCGCGCGCCAGACGCGCAGCCAGTTCCCGCCGAGGATCTTGAGCACGTCGGAGTCGGCGAAGCCGCGTTGGCGCAGCCGCGCGGTGAGGTTCGACAAGCTGCGCGGCGTCTCGATTCCCGCCGGGTAGTGGTGCGGCGGCGGCGGATAGGTGCCAGGCCGCCACTTGCCGCTCGCGACCCATGCATCGTACTGCCGGCGCGCGACGTCGTCGGGCGCGACACCGCTCTGGCCGAGATAGTAGTCGATGCCCAGCCCGACATGGTCGATGCCGACGAGGTCGGCCATGTAGGCGATGTGGTCGATGAAGCGGTCGAGCGTCGGCCGCGCTTCCGCCGACACGAAGCCGGGGAAGCCCACCGCGCCGATCACGCCGCCCGAGCGCGCGACGGCGCGGATCAGATCGTCGGGCAGGTTGCGCCGCGATTCGTGCAGTGCGCGCGGATTGCCGTGCGAGATCACCACCGGCGCGGTACTGACTTCGACCGTGTCGAGGCTGGTGCGCACGCCGGTGTGCGAGCAGTCGACGACGACGCGCGCTTCGTTGAGGCGTTTGATGAGATCGACGCCGAAGAAGCTGAGTCCCGCGTCGGTGCGCTCGTCGGCGCCGTCGCCGACCCGGTTCTTGACGTTGTAGCAGAGCTGGACGACGCCGACGCCGAGATCGCGGAAGGCGAAGACGAGGTCGAGATCGTCCTCGATCGGGTCGGCGCCCTGGAAATGCAGCAGGATGCCGGTGCGTCCCGCCGCCTTCGCGGCTTCGATCGCGGCGGCGCTGGCGACCTGCACCAGCCGCGCATCGCCTTCGACGGTGCGCTTCCACCGCGCGATCGTGCGCAGCGCGTCGCCCGCGCCCTCGGTCGTCGCCACGGTCGGCACCGCGACGGTCACCCCGCCTTCGATGTACCAGTCGACGTAGCGGTGTTCCTGAAGCAGCGGACAGACCGCGTCGACGACCACGGCTTCGCGATGAAGACCTTGAGAATCAACCATCTTCCCCTCCCGCAGATGGAGCCGCCAGGTCCCGAAGCTTAGCCGCGGGCGCCGCTCTTTACGCGACCTTAACCCAGCCGGAGGCAAGGTGTAGGCAAGTGTTCTTGTAATCCCCGGCCGGCATGCGTGCAGGCCCAGCGACGAGTTCGAGCCCGCCGATGATCACCGCCTGTCGAGTTTTCCGGTGCGCCCGGCATCGCCGCGCTTGGGGGGCCGTGCGATGACCGACGCCGCGGAACGGATCAACGGCAGCCATGCGCCTGCCGCACCGGCTGCCGTCCAGCCCGGCGCGCAGACCGGGCCTGAGAACCGCAAGTATTTCCGCCACAAGGTGATCTGGTCGGGGCGCATCTCCGCCGCGATCGGCGACCGGCCGTGCACCGTGCTGAACATCTCGCGCGGCGGCGCCTACATCAAGCTCGACGCGACGCTCGACCGCTGCGCGAATGTCGAGCTGATGCTGCCGGCGATCGGCCGCCTGACCGGCTGGGTCGCGTGGTCGCACCACGACCGTGCCGGCATCGCCTTCTCCGACCTGACGGAAGCCACCGCCGCCTCGCTCGACCAGGCGCTGCGCGGCCGGCGCGGCGCACCGATCGGCTTCAATCCGCTCAACCTGCCCGGCGATTGAGCAGCGCGGCGCGGGCAGCGCCGCTTCGCCCACGGTTGCCCGATCCGACACCGCCGGCCGCTTGCCGGCGCGCGCATCTGCCATGCGTGGCATGCGCCTTGCGGCTGCAGCCGATCGCCTGTACCCCAGGCAGCTTCGCTGCACCGCACAATCCGATGAACCTGACGCTTCTCACCATCATCCTCGGCAGCTTCACCGGCCTGACGCCGCTGGCGGTCGACATGTACCTGCCGGCGATGCCGGCGCTCGGCCGCGCCTTCGGGGCGAGTGCCAGCGCGGTGCAGCTCACCCTGTCGACCTTCTTCCTCGGTCTCGGCATCGGGCAGCTGATCTACGGCCCGCTGAGCGACCGCTTCGGGCGCAAGCTGCCGCTCTATATCGGCGGCGTGCTGTTCGTCGGCGCGTCGATCGGCTGCACGCTGGTGACGTCGATCGAGGCGATGGTGGCGCTGCGCTTCGTTCAGGCGCTCGGCAGCGCCGCCGGGCTCGTCGTGCCGCGCGCGATGGTGCGCGACCTGTTCCAGCCGCAGCATGCCGCGCGCGTCTATTCGATGCTGATGCTGGTGATGGGCGTGGCCCCCATCCTGGCGCCGCTCGTCGGCGGCTATCTGCTGATCTGGTTCGGCTGGCCGGCGATCTTCTGGGTTCTTGCCGGCGCGGGCGCGGTCATCTCGGTCGCGGCCGGCTGGATGCTGCCGGAAACCCGCGTGCCGGGCGGCACCGGCACGCTCGGGTTCGGCCACGTGCTGCGCAGCTACGCCGCCGTGCTGCGCGACCGCCGCTTTCTCGGCTTCACGCTTTCGGGCGGCCTGCCGATGGCGGGCATGTTCGCCTACATCGCCGGATCGCCCTTCGTGTTCATCGAGCTGTTCGGCGTGCCGGAGGAAGCCTATGGCTGGCTGTTCGGCAGCAACGCGTTCGGCTTCATCGGCGCCTCGCAGATCAACCGCCGGCTGCTCAGGACGCATCCGGCGGAAAAGATCCTGCGCGCGGGCTCGCTGATGACCGCCGCGGCGTCGCTGGTGCTGCTCGCGACCGCGCTCACCGGCTTCGGCGGCCTTCCCGGCATCGCCGTGCCGCTGTTCTTCGCCATCGCGCCGCTCGGCATCATCATGCCCAACGCGACGGCCGCCGCGATGGCAGGCCACGGCGAGCGCGCCGGCACCGCCGCCGCGGTGCTCGGCGTCATCCAGTTCGCCGCCGGCGGCATCGCCAGCGCCGCGGTGAGCGCGCTGCAGAACGGCACCGCGCTGCCGATGTGCACGGTGATCGTCGCCGCGATGCTCGGCGGCATCGCCGCACGCACGGTGCTGGTGCGGTAGCGCGCTCGTCCCACGCAGTCGCGCGGCACGAAGCGGCCGTGCTAGCATGAGCCATGCCTGAAATCTCCTGTACGTTCCATCGCCTGCGCCGCGCGAGCGCGCCGCCGTCGCCACCGACAATGGAGGGGCCGCGGCCATGCTGATCGTCGAAATCGCCGTCGTGCTCCTGCTTGTCGCCGTCAACGGCATGCTGGCGATGTCCGAACTCGCGGTGGTGTCGTCGCGCACCAGCCGCCTCAAGTCGATGATCGAACGCAACGTCCACGGGTCGCGCCGCGCGCTCGCGCTCGCCGCCGATC
>JAEUKZ010000242.1 GCA_016793045.1 Alphaproteobacteria bacterium | reverse complement strand
GACATCGATGAGGAGGATCCGGCCGAGACCGAGGCCGAGAAATACGCGCTGAACTACGTCAAGCTCGACGGCCAGATCGGCTGCATGGTCAACGGCGCCGGGCTTGCCATGGCGACCATGGACATCATCAAGCTCTATGGCGCGGCGCCGGCCAACTTCCTCGACGTCGGCGGCGGCGCCACCAAGGAGCGCGTCACGGCGGCGTTCAAGATCATCCTCAAGGATCCCAACGTCGAGGGCATCCTTGTCAACATCTTCGGCGGCATCATGCGCTGCGACGTCATCGCGGAGGGCGTGGTCGCAGCGGCACGCGAGGTCAATCTGCACGTGCCCCTGGTGGTGCGGCTCGAAGGCACCAACGTCGAGCTGGGCAAGAAGATCCTGAAGGAATCGGGCCTCAGGATCACGTCGGCCGAAAACCTCGGCGACGCTGCCGAAAAGATCGTCAAGGCCGTCAAGGAGGAAGGCTGATGGCCGTTCTGGTCGACAAGAACACCAAGGTCATCTGCCAGGGCTTCACCGGCGCGCAGGGCACCTTCCATTCCGAGCAGGCGATCGCCTACGGCACCAAGATGGTCGGCGGCGTCACGCCGGGCAAAGGCGGGACCAAGCATCTCGACCTGCCGGTCTTCGACACGGTCGGCGAGGCGGTCGCCAAGACCGGCGCCGACGCCTCGGTCATCTACGTCCCGCCGCCGTTCGCGGCCGACGCGATTCTCGAGGCCGCCGATGCGGGCATCCGGCTCGCGGTGTGCATCACCGAAGGCATTCCGGTGCTCGACATGGTGCGGGTCAAGCGCGCCCTCGCCGGCAGCAAGACGCGCCTGATCGGGCCGAACTGCCCCGGCGTCATCACCCCGGGCGAATGCAAGATCGGCATCATGCCCGGCCACATCCACGCCCGCGGCAAGATCGGCATCGTCTCGCGTTCGGGCACGCTCACCTACGAGGCGGTCGCGCAGACGACCGCGGCGGGGCTCGGCCAGACGACCTGCATCGGCATCGGCGGTGACCCGGTCAACGGCACGAACTTCGTCGACTGCCTCGAGATGTTCCTCGGCGACAAGGAAACGCTGGGCATCATCATGATCGGCGAGATCGGCGGCAACGCCGAGGAGGACGCTGCGGCGTTCCTCAAATCCTCGAAGATCAAGAAGCCGACGGTCGGCTTCATCGCCGGTATGACTGCACCGCCTGGGCGCCGGATGGGCCATGCCGGCGCGATCATTTCGGGCGGCAAGGGCGGCGCCGGCGACAAGATCGAGGCCATGAAGGCGGCCGGAATTCGCATCTCGGATTCGCCGGCAGCGCTCGGCAGCACGATGCTCAAGGCATTGAACGGCTGAGTTCGGCAACCAATTGTTAAGGCTGTTCTGCGATCTCCTTGTGAGTCCAGCAGTTTCCAGCGCCAACGGGCGCCGCAGCCATATCGGGTTGGGTCATGAATACTGATCTATCCACCGTGTTTTCGGGGGCGAACGGCCCCTTCATTGCCGAGCTTTATCAACGCTTTCTGGCCGATCCAGGGGCGGTCGACCCGAGCTGGCGACAGTTCTTCGCGGGGCTGGCGGAAGATGCCGCGGCGATCCGCAGGGATGTCGAAGGCGCATCGTGGGCGCCCAAGCGCGGCGCGATCATCGGCGCCGTCGAGGCCGAAGCCCCGGCAAAGCCGGCCAAGGGCAAGGGTGGCAACGGCGCGGTCGCCCCGGCCGCGGCAGCGCCGGCCGATCTCGCCGACGTGCGCAGCGCCACCCAGGATTCGATCCGCGCCCTGATGCTGATCCGCGCTTATCGCGTGCGCGGCCATCTCGAAGCCAATCTCGACCCGCTTGGGCTCGAAAAGCGCGAGGAGCACCCCGAGCTCGATCCCGCGACCTACGGCTTCACCGCCGCCGACTGGGACCGCCCGATCTTCATCGACCATGTGCTCGGCTTCGAGACCGCGACGCTGCGCCAGATCTACGACCGGCTGCGCGCCACCTATTGCGGCAAGATCGGCGTCGAGTTCATGCACATCCAGGATCCCGAGCAGAAGGCCTGGATCCAGGAGCGCGTCGAGGGCGACGCCAACCACACCGAATTCACGCCCAAGGGCAAGCAGGCGATCCTCGAGCGGCTGACCGCCGCCGAGGTCTTCGAGCGTTTCCTCGACAAGAAGTACACCGGCACCAAGCGCTTCGGCCTCGAAGGCGGCGAAGCGATGATCCCCGCGCTCGAGCAGATCGTGAAGCGCGGCGGGCAGCTCGGCCTGCGCGAGATCGTCGTCGGCATGCCGCATCGCGGGCGCCTCAACGTGCTCGTCAACCTGATGGCGAAGCCGTTCGCCGCGATGTTCTCCGAGTTCCAGGGCAACCCGGCCAACCCGGAGGACGTCCAGGGCTCGGGCGACGTGAAGTACCATCTCGGCACCTCCGCCGACCGCGAGTTCGACGGCAACGTCGTCCACCTGTCGCTGACCGCCAACCCGTCGCATCTCGAGGCGGTCAACCCTGTCGTGCTCGGCAAGGTCCGCGCCAAGCAGATGCAGCGCAAGCACCTCGACCGCGACGAGTCGATGAACGAGGTGATGGGCCTGCTGATGCACGGCGACGCCGCCTTCGCGGGACAGGGCATCGTCGGCGAATCGCTGATGCTCTCCGAGCTGCGCGGCTACCGTACCGGCGGGACGATCCACTTCATCGTCAACAACCAGATCGGCTTCACGACGGCGCCGAGCTATTCGCGCTCCTCGCCCTACCCCACCGACGTGGGGAAGATGATCCAGGCGCCGATCTTCCATGTGAACGGCGACGATCCCGAATCGGTCGTGCACGTTGCGCGGATCGCGATGGAATTCCGCCAGCGGTTCCACAAGGACGTGATCGTCGACATGTTCTGCTACCGCCGGCACGGCCACAACGAGTCGGACGAGCCGGGCTTCACGCAGCCGATCATGTACCGCAACATCGCGGCGCATCCGACGACGCGCCAGATCTACGGCGAGCGCCTGATCGCCGAGGGCGCGCTGCCGCCCGACGGCCCGGACAAGATGGTGGCCGATTTCCAGGCCCATCTCGAAAGCCAGTTCGAGGCGGCGAAGAGCTACAAGCCCAACAAGGCGGACTGGCTCGAAGGCAAGTGGTCGGGCCTCGAGACCGCCTCGGGCGACGATCGCCGGGGCAACACCGAGGCGCCGATCGAATTGCTGCGCGAGGTCGGCGGCGCGCTGACACGCGTGCCGGAGAACTTCAACCTCCACCGCACGATCCGCCGCCTGCTCGAAGCGAAGAAGAAGACGATCGAGTCCGCCGGTCTGATCGACTGGGCGACCGCCGAAGCGCTCGCCTTCGGCACGCTGCTGTGCGAAGGCACGCCGGTGCGCCTGTCGGGCCAGGATTCGGGCCGCGGCACGTTCTCGCAGCGCCATTCGGTGCTGGTCGACCAGGAAAGCGAGCAGCGCTACATCCCGCTCAACAACATCCGCCCGGGCCAGGCGCAGTTCGAGGTCATCGACTCGCCGCTGTCGGAACTCGCGGTGCTCGGCTTCGACTACGGCTATTCGCTGGCCGAGCCGCACTCGCTGGTGCTGTGGGAAGCGCAGTTCGGCGACTTCTGCAACGGCGCGCAGATCATCATCGACCAGTTCATCTCCTCCTCGGAGGCGAAGTGGCTGCGCATGTCCGGCCTGGTGATGCTGCTGCCGCACGGCTACGAAGGCCAGGGGCCGGAGCATTCGTCGGCGCGGCTCGAGCGCTATCTGCAGATGTGCGCCGAGGACAACATGCAGGTCGTCAACTGCACGACCCCCGCCAACTACTTCCACGTGCTGCGCCGGCAGGTCCGCCGGCAGTTCCGCAAGCCGCTTGTGGTGATGACTCCGAAGTCGCTGCTGCGCCACAAGCTCGCGGTCTCGGGTTTCGGCGAACTCGGGCCCGACACGACATTCCACCGCATCCTTCCGGAGACCGCGGCGGTCGCGCCCGATTCCAAGATCAAGCGCGTCGTGCTGTGCTCGGGCAAGGTCTTCTACGACCTGTTCGAGGCGCGCGAGAAGCGCGGCATCAAGGACGTGGTGCTGCTGCGCGTCGAGCAGCTCTATCCCTTCCCCAAGAAGACGACGGAGAAGGAGCTGACCCGCTACAAGAACGCCGACGTGGTGTGGTGCCAGGAAGAGCCGAAGAACATGGGCGCCTGGACCTTCGTCGAGCACCGGATCGAGGATGTGCTCGGCGCCATCGACGTGGCGGCGAAGCGGCCGCGCTATATCGGCCGCCCCGAAGCCGCGGCGACCGCGACGGGCCTCTATCGCCGGCACAATCTCGAGCAGGCGAAGCTGATCGACGAAGCGCTCTCGGTCTGACCCGCCGGCCCCGAACCCTGGCCTGAATCGGGCCGGGCCACGAACGGAGACAAGAAATGCCAGTCGACATCAAGGTGCCGAGCCTCGGCGAGTCCGTTACCGAAGCGACCGTCGCCAAGTGGTTCAAGAAGCCCGGCGACGCCGTCGCCGCCGACGAAGCGCTGGTCGAGCTCGAGACCGACAAGGTCACGGTGGAGGTCAATGCGCCGGCCGCCGGCACGCTCGCCGAGATCGCCGTGCAGCCCGGTGCCACCGTTGCCGTCGGCGCCAAGCTCGGCACCGTCGCCGAAGGCGCCGCAGCCGGCAAGCCCGCCGCGCCCGCACCGGCCGCCGCGAAGCCCGCACCGGCGGCGGCGCCCGTTGCCGCGCCCGCCGCGACGCCGGGACCGGCCGCGCGCAAGGCGCTGGCCGAGGCCGGACTCGATGCCGCCCAGGTCGCCGGCTCCGGCAAGGACGGACGCGTCACCAAGAGCGACGTCGCCGCGGCCGCCGCCAAGCCGGCCGCACCGGCGGCGCCGGCGGCCCCCGCGGCGCCGCGCGAACTGGGCGCGCGCGAGGAGCGCGTGCGGATGACGCGCCTGCGCAAGCGCATCGCCGAACGGCTCAAGCAGGCGCAGAACACCGCCGCGATGCTGACGACCTTCAACGAGGTCGACATGAGCGCGGTGATGGCCCTGCGCGAACGCTACAAGGACGGCTTCGAGAAGAAGCACGGCGTCAAGCTCGGCTTCATGTCGTTTTTCGTGAAGGCGTGCATCGTCGCGCTCAAGGAGATCCCGGCGGTCAACGGCGAGATCGACGGCGACGACATCATCTACAAGAACCACTACGACATCGGCGTGGCGGTCGGCACCGATCAGGGCCTGGTCGTGCCGGTGCTGCGCGACGCCGATCAGCTCAACCTCGCCGGCATCGAGAAGACGATCGCCGGCCTCGGCCGCAAGGCGCGCGAAGGCAAGCTGACGCTCGAGGACCTGTCGGGCGGCACCTTCACGATCTCCAACGGCGGCATCTACGGCTCGCTGATGTCGACGCCGATCCTCAACCCGCCGCAATCCGGCATCCTCGGGATGCACAAGATCCAGCCGCGCCCCATGGCGATCGGCGACAAGGTCGAGGTGCGGCCGATGATGTACCTGGCGCTGTCCTACGACCACCGCATCGTCGACGGCAAGGAGGCGGTGACGTTCCTGGTCCGCGTCAAGGAATGCATCGAGGACCCGTCGCGCATCGTGCTCGACATGTGAGCGACGCCGCGGCGTCGCGGGCGAGAATTAAGGGCGGGAGCGATCCCGCCCTTCGTCGTTTCAAGGCCCGGCGCGCCGCTGCGACAGCCGCGCGTCGAGCTGCACCAGCGCGACACCGGCGATGACGATCGCGCCGCCGAGGGCCTTCGCGAGCGTGAGCGGTTCGCCGAGCAGCACGATGCCGCCGAGCATGCCGGCGACCGGGCTCAGCAGCAGGAACGGCGACAGCCGGCTGGTCGGGTGGCGCGCGATCAGCCAGTACCACAGCGCGAAGCCCAGCAGGCCGCCGGCGGCACAGATGTAGACGATCGCGGCCCAGCCGCGCGCATCCGCGGCGGCGAGCGCCTCGAGCTGGCCGCGCTCGAAGATCAGCGTCAGGGCGCCGATCTGGACGAGGCCGACCGCAGCGCTCCAGCCGTTGAGCATGTTGGCGTCGAGCGGGCCCCATCTGCGGGTGAGGACGCTGCCGACGCCGAAGCTCAACGACGCGAGCGCGACCAGCAGCACGCCGAGCGGGTCGGGCGGCGTTTCGGGCGCCCCGATCAGCACCACGACGCCGGCCAGCGCCAGCGCGATGCCGGCCGCGGCACCCCACCCGACGCGTTCCTTCAGCAGCAGGACGGACAGCAGCACGGTGAACGGCGCCATCAGCTGCGACACGATCACCGCGGTCGAGGAATCGATGCGCCCGACGCCGACATAGGACAGCGCGAGGTTGAAGCCGCCGACGAAGGTCGCGATCACCGCGACGCGGCGCCACTGCGCCGCGCGCGGCCGGCGCACGAAGGGCAGCATCACCGCGGCGATGAAGGCGAAGCGCAGAACGACGACGAGGAAGGGCGGGACCTGCGCCTGGACCACGCGCGCCGCCACCCATTGGCCGCCGAACAGCGACACGGCGAGCACGGCGATGGCGACATGGGCGAGCGGCACCGGCCGACTTTCGACGATCCGCGCCGCCGCGGCAAACGCCGGCAGCGCAGGGCTGCAATTCGCCGCCGCGCAGCCGGCGTCGGACTCGACGGCGGCCGCCGTCGGCCGTAGCCTGCGGCGATGCGACCGGCCCTGCTGCCCGCCGCAGCGATCCTTTGCGTTGCCGGGATCGCGTGCGCGCAACCGGCGCCGCCGCGGCCCGAGGCGACGGCGCTTGCCGACCCTGCGGCAGCCGCGTGGCCGGTACCGATGGCCGACCCGATCGACGCCATCGAGGGGCCCGGCGACGCGATGACCGCGATCGCGGCGCCCGACGGCGGGCGAGCCGCGGTGGTGCGGGTCGATCTCGAGGGGACGGTGCTGTGGCGGGCCGAACTCGCGCTCGCCGGCGACGCCGGCCGCCGCGAGACGCCGCCGCGGCTCGTACTGGCCCGCGACGGCGGCATCCTCGTGGTTTCCGGTCTCGCCGTGATCCGGCTCGGTCGCGACGGCGCACCGGGCTGGCGCGCCGACGGTGCGGCGCTCGGCATGCACCGAATCGATTCGGCCGTCGAGCTGGCCGACGGTGCATGGGCCGTCGGCGGCAGCGGCAGCCCGCGCGCGGCCTGCAATCGGGCCCCGACGACATGCGACGATCTGCAGGCGATGGTGGCGAAGCTGGCCGCGAACGGCACGGTCAGCTGGCGCCACTGGCATGATGCGGGCGCGCCCGCGCGGCGCGGCGCCGCCGCCGTGGAGGCCCAGGCGCTCGGACCGTTCGGGCGCGGCGGGGTTCTTGCCTTCGCACATCCAGCTCCGGATGCGGCGCACGGCCACGCGCGGCTCCTGTGGCTCGACGAGCGCGGGCGCCTGGCGCGCAACGCGCCGGTCGAGATCCGCGCCCATCGCGCCGGCGCGGCGTTCGATCGCGACCTCGTCGTGCAGCGGCGCGGCGACGGCGTTCTCGTCGTCTCGTCGCTGGCGCCGCCCGAAACGGCGCGCGGCGCGGCGGCCATCCGCATCCAGACCATCGGCAGCGACGGCCGCAGGCGCGGCGACCGCGAGGTGCGGATCGCGACGCGCTTCGCCGATGGAACGGCCTGCGCCGTCGCCGACGGTGCGCGCGAGATCGGCGCCGGCTTCATGCTGCAGGCGCTGACGTGCCGCGCCGGAACGGCGGGCGCGGAGCGGACGGCCTTCGTGCTGCTGCGCTTCACCGAGCCGGCCGGCGCCGCCGGCGCGGTCTGGCTCGACGAATCGGAACGTCCGCTGCGCGTCAGCGCCGATGGCCGCGTCGTGCTCGCGTTCGCCGGCGGGCGGATCGTTCGCCTCGCCCTGCCCGGCGAACAGCCGTAGGTCAGGCGCCGGCCAGCGCCATCGCGCGCGCGATCAGGCGCTTGGCGTTGAGGTAGCGCGGCAGCTCGACCAGGCTGCCGTCGAGTTCGACCCTGTCGCGGCCGGCGGCACGGGCCGCCTCGAACGCTTCCACCAGGCGCTCGGCCGCCGCAACCTCCGCGGCGCCCGGCGTCAGGACCGCGTTGAGCGCGGCGACGTGCGCCGGGTCGACCGCACTCTTGGCGCGATAGCCGAGCCGTCGCGCGAAGCGCGCATCCTCCGCAGCACCGGCAGCGTCCGCAAAGGTGTAGGGACAGTCGATCGCCACCGTGCCGGCGGCGACGCATTCGATCAGGAAGCGCTGGCGCACGTAGGCGAGTTCCATCGAATCGCGCCCGCGCTCCGCGCCGAGGTCGGCGGCCATGTCCTCCGAGGCGACCAGCGCCGCGACGACGCGCCGGCTGGCCGCGACGATCGCCCCGGTGCGTAGGAGTCCGGCGGCGCTTTCGATGTTGGGTACGATCGGGATGCTGCCGGCTGCGATTCCGTGCCGGCGCTCCTGCGTCGCGAGCGCACCGTCGAGCGCCGCGACCTGATCGGGATACGCCACCTTCGACATCATCACGACGTCGGGACGCGCGGCGACCACCGCGGCGAGATCGTCGCTGCCGCAGGTTTCAAGCGGATTGATCCGCACCGCCGCC